>JBBRGI010000113.1:0-10367 GCA_038240855.1 Bacteroidales bacterium
AGCATGAATATGCGGTGGCCTGTGCTCACCATTGTAAATGCTAATCTTGATTCCCTTAAAGTGATCAATAGCAGGCATTTCTCTTTTTGTTCAAAGGTATCTAATTAGATACATTTATCAAAGTTATTTATTAATTTTTAATCTCTCTGTACTAAGTTTTTCTATGGCCAGATAACATGTCCCAGCCTGTCCTCATCCATCGGGAATCAATCGGGGGAACCCCGAAATTCGTATGATGATTGATCTCATACCTGGTTTATTTAAAAATTATCTGCGACATCGGCTATCTCAAGCAATTGCAATTTATTAATAATTATTATTTTTCGGCCTTGTGTCCGGATAAGATTTTCCTGTTTGAAATCGTGCAACAATCGCACCAACGTTGCAACAGCCGTTCCCACAATGTTGGCAAAGTCTGCCCGCGTAAGTACAATCTGGACTTCGCCATCTTCATTGAGTGTATCCTTAAATTTCTCCTGCAGAATTAACAAAGTCAATGCAACCCTTTCCCTGACCGTTTTGTGTGTATAAGTTGCAATAAAATTCACCATTACCCCAAACTCATGACTTAGGTTCTTTATAAGCATTGTTGACAGTTCGGCATGTTGATCAAGGAGTTTAAGCAGTTTATCGCGCGAAATAAATCCGATTATTGCATCGGTTAATGAGGCCGCAGAATCAGGATACTGCTCTTCACTCAGAAATGCGGCATATCCCAGTAATTCACCCTCACTGCACACATAAATAATCTGTTCCTTACCGCCATTAAGTGATTTATATTTTTTGACTTTACCTTTTTTAATCAGGTAAATCCCGGCGGGGTAGGTCCCTTCAGTAAAAATATTCTGCCCTTTTCTAAACTGCCTGACTATCATCTGGCTTAAGAAGATCACTTTGACCTGATCCGGCAAATTGTGAAAAGCAGAATCACTTTTGAAAATGAATCTTTCGGCGACATTGTCCGGCATGATTTAAATTGTGAATCGATGTATATACCGCAAATTTATTACAAAAATTGACATGAATCAATTTTATGATTGACCATTGTTATAATTTGAAAGTTAAAAAATCCCTAGTTTTGCAATGCTTTTGATTTTGACTTTTTTGTTTACAATATGGATACGACTCAAGTAATGGGATGGATGGCTCTTATACTCACGATGGGTTTGGTGGGCCTGATTATTGTCAGGGAAAAATACAGACCATCAATTGTCCTTCTGGTCATCCTGACCAATACGCTCTTATCCTCAATCCCTTCAATCGCTGCGCTAACGACAGTAACGCAAACAGGGGTATTTAATATTCCCCATCTGGCGGGTGATCTACTGATTAAAATAGATAGTCTCTCCGCCTGGTTCATTCTAATCATAAATTTCACATCGATTACAGGTGCTTTATACGGAAGTGGTTATCTGAAATCGTATTCAGCACTGAAAGTAAACCTGGAATTACATTGGGCGTTTTATATCGTGTTTCACCTGTCAATGTTATGGGTTTGCATGTTTGACAGCGGCATTGCTTTTCTTATTGCCTGGGAAATAATGTCCTTGTCGTCACTGATGCTGGTCATATTTGAATATCAAAATAAGAAAACGCTGAAGGCCGGGATCAATTATATGGTGCAGATGCACCTGAGTGTCGCGTTACTGACGCTGGGTTTTATTTTATTGTACCTCAACACGGGGTCGTTTAATTTCGAAGCACTGGCTCAGACCGCCTTAAACAATAATTCGCGGTGGATCTATCTCCTGCTTTTTGCGGGCTTTGCGATTAAAGCGGGATTTATTCCGTTTCATACCTGGCTGCCACATGCCCACCCTGCTGCCCCCTCCCATATTTCCGGAGTAATGTCGGGTGTCATTGTCAAACTGGGTATATATGGAATTTTCAGGATTATGATGTACCTGCGTCACAATTGGTTGCTGTATGGTGAAATAATACTGGTTCTTTCCATCCTGACGGCAATTTATGGAATAGCCAATGCCGCGTTAAAATTTGATTTCAAACAAATGCTGGCCTATTGTACCATTGAGAATATAGGAATTATCGGGATCGGAATCGGAATCGGATTGATGGGTATCGGGAATAATGATAAAATGATGGTTGTACTTGGATTTAGCGGAGCTTTATTACATACACTGAACCATTCGTTATTCAAATCGCTTTTATTCTTCAGCGCCGGAAGCGTTTACCAGCAAACACACACCCGCAACATTGAACGCCTGGGCGGACTGATCAAAAAAATGCCGGTTACAGCCACGATGTTTCTTATCGGGTCATTGGCCATAGGAGGAATTCCTCCGTTTAACGGATTTGTCTCGGAGTTTATTATTTACAATGGATTATTCAAGGGATTACTCGGTTTCCAGGGAATTTCGCAATCAATTTTGGTTGTTCTTACCATAACCGGGCTGGTGATTGTAGGAGGAATGTCGCTGATGACATTTACCAAGACATTCGGGATTACATTCTTAGGCAATGCCCGTGAAAAATTTCCACATGAACCAAAGGAGACGCCATTTATCATGCTCCTTCCGCAATATCTCATTGTCGCGGCGATGTTATCGGTAGCCATCTTTCCCGGTTTTTTCTTTTCATACGCCAATAATGTAGTATCAGGTTCATTTTCTGTTCCTGATAGCAGAACTGCCGTTTCTCTGATACCTATTGTTGAAAATATTGCCAGTATCGGAATGATCACCCTGGGTTTTATAGCATTGCTTGGGATAGTGATCGGGATTCGCTGGTTAATCGTACGAAACAGGTTATCAGTTAGGGCCGAAACCTGGGGTTGCGGATATGTGGCCCCGGTACCGAAAGCCCAATACAGTGGTCAGTCTTTCACACGTTCATTCGGCCTTCTGTTTAGTTTTATGGTTAAAGAGAGGAAAAAAGATAAAAAAATTCCAAAAAATGAAATTTATCCGGGTCACCGGAGTTTTTCAACCTATTACATTGACGTTCTTGAAAAATATTTTATTATCCCTTTAGTTAAAAGGCTTACATTTACTTTAAATTATTTCCAGTTTATTCAAAACGGGCAAATACAATCGTATGTTCTTTATGGCCTGTTCTTTATCATCCTGATCTTTATCGGGACGGCATTCAATTTTATCTATTGAATTTTGTATGGAAAAGCTATCGGTTGAAATAGTAAACCTGCTCGCGATTATGGCAGTAATTTGCATCCCCTTTTTGAAGACTAAGGGACGCGGAATACTTACCCTTGGAGTAATCACGCTTGGTGTACTTATCAACTCAGCGCTTGCTTTTTCTGTATTTACAAACGGGCCGGTTGAATATTTCTATCCGGGGTCATGGGTAACCGGAAGCATCCCGGTAAGGATCGACTATTTATCAGCATGGTTTATACTCGTGATCAGTTTTACATTCCTGACAGGTGCCTGGTACGGAGTCCGGTATATGAAGAAATACTCCGACCAGAGCGATAACCTGGCCTTGCATGCGGTGGCATTTATTTTACTTTATACCTCACTGATAGATATTTGCCTGGTTCAAAACAGCATCGTATTTCTTGTCATTTGGGAAATCATGGCTCTATCATCCTTTGTGGTGGTGATTTTTGAACATTATAAGATAGCTACATTAAAGGCAGGATTTAACTATTTAATCCAGTCGCATATTTGTATCCTGTTTCTTACGATTGCCTTCATCTGGCTGAAAGTTAAAACCGGTTCTTTTGATCTGGCAACAATTTCGACCTTCACCGCGTCGCAAACACCAATAACCGGCCTGGCACTATTTATCCTGTTCTTTTCAGGATTTGCCATCAAGGCCGGGTTTGTTCCTTTTCATACCTGGCTTCCCCTTGCCCATCCGGTAGCCCCTGCTCATATATCGGGAATTATGTCGGGTGTAATTATTAAAATAGGCATATATGGCATTCTTCGGGTACTTATGCTGATTAAAACAGATATGATAACTGCAGGTTATTTTATTTTGTTTGTTTCGGTGATCACCGGACTTTACGGGGTAATGCTGGCCATTGTTCAGCACAATCTTAAGAAATTACTGGCTTACCATAGCATTGAAAATATCGGAATCATCGGTATTGGTATCGGATTGGGTACACTCGGACTCGGATATAATAACCAGGTACTTATACTGTCGGGGCTTGGAGGTGCGTTGCTTCATGTCCTGAACCACTCACTGTTCAAATCGCTGCTCTTCTTCAGTGCAGGGAATGTGTACCAGGCAACACATACCATGAATATCGAATCATTA
The DNA here is from genome assembly GCA_038240855.1 of Bacteroidales bacterium. Classification (GTDB taxonomy): domain Bacteria; phylum Bacteroidota; class Bacteroidia; order Bacteroidales; family Prolixibacteraceae; genus JAAFHB01. Next base: position 4,246 of record JBBRGI010000113.1, read on the forward strand.
GGGGGTTTAATCAAGCTGATGCCTCGTACAGGTTACTTGTTTTTGATCGGATCACTTGCTATCTGCGGACTTCCTCCGTTCAATGGTTTTATATCCGAATTTTTCATATTCAACGGACTATTTCTAGGACTTGTATCGGGAAATTTTACGTTTATCCTGATCATCCTTTTCACAATACTGGGACTGGTGATTATTGGTGGTCTTGCGTTTATTTGCTTTACTAAGGCTTTTGGCATCGTTTTTTTAGGAAGCTCACGAGAAGAAAAACACCACGCGGAATCCGTTGAGGAGCCTCAACGAATCTGGCCTATGTATCTTATTGGACTGTTTATCGTTATAATTGGCCTATTCCCATTACTATTTAATTCGTTCCTTGTAAATGTCGTGAGCCAATTTCATCCGGGATTGGAATCCCTGCCTAAAATGCAATTTGCCGAAATCCTCAACACGCTAACGACTGTTGGTTGGTATTCTTTCGGATTTTTGGGGATGATTATGCTGGTTTATTTCCTGAAACTGATGATCAGCAAAAGGAGGACTGTCGCAAAGGGTGAAACATGGGGATGCGCTTATCCTGTTCCGACAGCGAAAATGCAATACACAGCCTCATCGTTTGTCCGCTCATACCGTAAACTGGCAGCACCTATTCTTTCAATCAAAAAAGAGAAAGCGGAAGCAACAGGATTATACCCTGAAAATATAATGCAGAAAACACATGCTCTCGATAAAATCGAAATCTGGCTGATCGATAAACCCTTACGATTGCTCCGAAGAGTCCTGAACTCCTTTGTGTTCCTGCAAAACGGCAATATACAAGCCTATATACTTTATGGATTTGTATTCGTGGGACTGGCATTGCTTCTGCCAACGTTAATCGAAAAGATAGTCGTGATAATTAAATTCTTAAACCAATTATAGTATGGTCAGTTTAATACTCATCCTTTTAATGAGCCTGTTTTTTTCAGGCTTTATTATCCGGACAAAAAGTATCCTGTCAGGGCGGAAAGGGCCTGGATTATTTCAGCCGATGTTCGATATTTTCAGATTATGGAAGAAGGGCTCTGTGGTGAGTACAACGACAAGTTTTATATTCCAGATCGCGCCCAGTGCTTATTTCGCATCCGTACTGATGGCCGTTTTGATGATTCCGCACGGAAATAATCCCGGGTTTATCTCATTTAACGGCGACTTTATCATGTTTGCCTACATGCTGGCCTTTGGTAAATTTCTGATGATTATTTCGGCTCTCGATACCGGCAGCAGTTTCGAAGGAATGGGAGCGAGCCGTGAGGCGCTTTTCTCAATGCTTGTGGAACCTGCATTTTTTATTTTACTGGGATCCTTTGCCCTGTTTACAGGACAGACTTCTTTTCACGAAATATTCAGCACGTTGCATTATGGTTCACATATTTCGTATCTGCTTGGAGGATTAGCCTCGTTCGTTTTAGTGCTAATCGCCATGATCGAAAATAGCCGTATGCCGCTCGACGATCCCAAAACTCATCTTGAACTTACGATGATTCATGAGGTGATGATTCTTGACAATAGTGGGTTCGATCTGGGTACGATCATGTATACCACCAACCTGAAATTTGCCATGTACGGGGCCATCATATCGAACTTTTTTATAGGGATATTACCGCTGGAAATATCAATTCCCATGTTTTTTATTATCCAGATTGGATTTGCAATTACGGTCGGGATAATCGAATCATTTATGGCAAGGTTCAGGATGGGACATAATCCACAATTCGTTTTTATTCTTACCTCGGTGTCCTTGCTGATATTTTTTGGCGTGCTGCTGGTATTGGGAAAATTTGCATAAATCATAACGTATGACAGATATTCTATTAATCGCGTTAGCCATGTCGCTGCTCTATATCAGTATAGCAAACAGGCTTTACACTTACCTGAACATCCTTGTATTCCAGGGTTTTATTCTGTTTGGAGTAACGTATTTAACACTTACTAAGTTCAGTACAATAAACCTGATGCTGATCATGCTCGAAACGATTGTTTTCAAAGCATTGGCCGTTCCCTGGTTTATAAATTATGTGATCAAACGCAACGGGATTACACGCGAAGCGGAGCCGTATCTTCCTAATTTCGTTTCACTGATTATTGTAACCTTTATTACCGTCTCGACGATCATCCTGTCGAGTTCCATTAAGGACCCAAACCTCGACAAGACCTTTTTTGTCGTGGCATTGTCGACGATTTTCACAGGTTTATACCTGATTGTGACACGAAAAAAAATTATCACCCATGTGATTGGATACATCATCATTGAAAATGGTGTTTTTGTGCTTTCGCTGGCCGTTGGTAATGAAATGCCGATGCTGGTGAACCTGGGTATTATGCTCGATATTTTCGCCAGTGTTCTTATTCTGGGTGTTTTCTTCAACCGGATTGGCGATTTATTAAAAGATCCTGATATTGATCAATTACGTAACCTCAAAGACTAAAAACTATGATCGGGATTTTTCTAACAGTGGCTAGTACCATTAGCGCGGGGTTATTTTTCAACCGTAATAAATTTGTCAATTACGCATTGCTGGCTATTTTTTCGGCCCTTCTTGTCGTTTTTAGTATCGCTGAATACAATCATTTAAACAGTACGGAACTGGAATTTTTTAAGCCGGATGCAATCGGGATACTTTTACTGTTTGCATCATGTATTGTTTCAATTATTGTGATTATACACGGATACCGTTATATCGAGAAACACAACGTTGATGAAACACCTAAATCCAGGGGACTATTTTTCGGCGCAATGGTATTGCTGATAACAGCCTGCAATGTGGTTTATTTATCAGGCCATATTGCAGTTACATGGATTTTTATCGAAATCACAACCCTGAGCGCTTCGGCATTAATCTATCACCACCGTAATCTCCGTGCACTTGAAGGAGTATGGAAATACGTATTCATCTGTGCCATCAGCATCACCTTTGTTTACATTGGGATATTATTCCTGAGTTTATCACTTAAAGAGGCTGGCATAGAGGATATGTCGTTTGATTCGCTTTATGCGAATGCCGGAAAGCTGAATCCATTCTGGTTAAAACTGGCCTTTCTGTTTATCTTCACAGGATTTACAGCCAAACTAGGGCTGGTTCCGATGTACACCGCCGGCATTGATGCCAAGGATAAAGCGCCGGCCCCTGCAGGCGCATTGCTTTCGAGCATTCTGATGAACGCCGGATTCATAAGTATTTACAGACTGTATGCCGTAATGGCACGGACTCCACTCCAACACTGGGCCGATACGGTGATGATCATCGCGGCATTGCTTTCTATTTTTGTTGCAACCGTGTATATGACCCGAATTAAAAATATCAAACGGATGTTTGCCTATTCGAGTATTGAACATATGGGCCTTGTCATTCTGGGACTTGCAGCAGGCGGCATTGGCGTCTATGCCGCGATACTTCATATCGTATTGCATACCCTGATTAAACCCACTTTATTTTTGCAATTCAATCAAATCTACTGGGTTTACCAGAGCAAGAGCATTTATGACGTTGGCAACTATTTCAAATACAACAAGGTAGGCGCCATACTTTTGCTGCTTGCATTTATATCTGCAACTGCAATGCCTCCCTCCGGATTGTTTATCAGCGAATTTATGATCTTCCAGGCGTTGTTCGAAGCTCACAATACGATTATACTGCTCGTAGTATTAGTCCTTTTAACCATGATCATCTGGGGATTTGGCACAAATATTTTCAAACTGCTGTTTACACCTCCGCTGGAGATTGACGAAAGTAGAATCCCTGTTATTTCCTCATGGGAATCGGTGGCGCAATATGGATTGCTGGGTCTGGCTGTTTACCTGGCCTATAATCCGCCTGTTCAATTTGTCACGTTATTACAGGATGCCGTAAAACTATTATCATGACACTAAATAAATACATCAGTATATCGAACAACCAGGCAATTGCCTTAAATGACATTCCCGTTCACAGTTACGAATTGTTCGCAGAGATCAATCCGGACCTGCTAAACGGCAATCCGGCACGACATTGCGTGAGCTATTTTGGCTATCGCGAAGCGGAAAAAATAAGGCTGATCTGTTGCATTGCAGATGATGATCTGCACCAAATCATGGTTTCTTCCGCCCTGGTGAGTAATGGTTCCGAATTGGTTTCATTCACAGCCAGAAATCATAACTTCGAAAAGTTTGAAAGGGAAATACACGAGAATTTTGCAATCGGCTATAAAGACCATCCCTGGCTAAAACCGCTGCGTTATTCCCATAACCGCGCGGAAAAAAATCAGGTGATCGGAAATTATCCGTTTTACAACGTCGAAAGCGATGAGCTGCACGAAGTAGGTGTCGGTCCGATACATGCAGGTATTATTGAACCGGGGCACTTCCGTTTTATTTGTAACGGCGAGCAGATTATGCACCTCGAAATTCAGATGGGTTACCAGCACCGTGGAATCGAAGCGTTGTTTCTTCAAAAGAAAAAATTGCTTGAACTGACCACATTGGCTGAGAGTATTGCCGGGGATACCGTTGTCGGACATACTACTGCATTTGTTAACCTATGGGAAAGTTTGTGTGGTTATACACCCGATCATTCATTGCATTATGCCCGGACAATGGCATTGGAACTCGAGCGTCTGGCGAATCATACAGGCGATATGGCTGGCATCTGTGCCGATATGGCCTATCAGCTTGGAAATTCGGTTTATGGAAGGCTGCGTACTCCAATTGTTAACTTCTTCCAGGAATGGGGCGGAAACCGTCTTGCAAAAGGGCTGATAAGAGCGGGCAAGATTAATTTTCCTTTTACCGGTGAACATGCGAAAAGGCTTCATGAGGTATTTGATGCTTATGAACCCGATTTTTATGAAATTTCGAATAAGCTTTTCAATCTGCCCAGCGCCTTATCACGGATGGAAAAAACAGGAGTAGTCTCTTATGGTGAAGTCCTTGAAATCGGTACAGTGGGTATGGCTGCACGAATGAGCGGTCTCAACAGGGATATTCGGTCCTCGCATCCAAACAACTTTTATAGCAACATTAACCATGTGCCGGTGATCAAACATCACGGCGATGTTTATTCAAGGGTGCAAATCAGGAAGGAGGAAGTAAAACAATCAGTCTCCTACATAAAACAGTTGCTCAAGGAGGTACCTCATTTTAATAAGCCTGAGAATATTAATTTTATGCCTCAAAAAGAGAAATTCATCCTCTCGCTGGTTGAGGGATGGCGAGGCGAAATATGCCATTGCGCCATCACCAGTGCCAAAGGCAACCTTGTGATCTATAAGATAAAAGATCCCTCGTATCACAACTGGATGGCATTGTCACAGGCAGTACGCAACAATGACATATCCGATTTTCCGATCTGTAACAAGAGCTTTAGTTTATCCTACTGCGGTCACGATTTATAAGAAAACTCAGAAACTATGCTGAATAATATAAAAATACTATGGCACCAGGGAAAACAATATATTCCCGATGTCACAACTGCAATCGTACCGGGTATTTTCAGAGGCCGGCCCGTAATTACAGAAGTAAATGTTGATGAATTAAGCCTGGTGGATCTTTGTCCGGTGAAAGCTATTTCGGCCAATCCAGTAAGTATTGATCTGGGGAAATGTACTTTTTGCGGTGAATGTGCCATCCAATTTCCTGAAAAAATAGGGTTTACGAAAGACTATAAACTTTCGTCGAATGACAGGGAACGGCTCATTATCAGGGAGGGCGATGACCTGGCGATTGATTTAAATCCTGAATTGATCCGTTGCGAAATATACCGTCTTTTCGGGCGGTCGCTCAAACTCAGGCAAGTGTCGGCAGGAGGAGATAATAGCTGTGAATGGGAATTGAATTCCGCCAATAACGTTCAGTTCGATATGAGCCGCTTCGGTATTGATTTCGTAGCCTCACCACGACATGCCGACGGAGTAGTAATTACAGGACCGATTACGGAGAATATGGCCGATTCGGTGATGCGGTGTTACTCTGCTGTACCAAGCCCGAAAATAATTATTCTGGCAGGAACGGATGCCATAAGCGGCGGGATCTTTGCGGATAGCCCGGCAATAAACCGTGAATTTTTATCAAAACATACCGTTGATCTGTATGTTCCGGGAAACCCGGTACA
>JBBRGI010000114.1:0-10364 GCA_038240855.1 Bacteroidales bacterium
TTCGCCAATTGCCGTAAACTCATATTGGTTATCGAAGGCAAAATGGAGGTAGACTTTGGGGTAATGTAAGAATTACCTTTTATTGCGAAAAAATTCGCCGGGCCACATTCGTCGATATATTTCTTTTCCCGTGCATCAAGGTACAATACCGACGAAAATCCTTCCTGATGCGCACGCTGGCCGGCAACAAGACTTGCGGCATAATTGCCACCCACCTTTATTTTTCCGGTGCCCAGAGGAGCCGCACGATCGTATTCGCGGTAAATAACCAGGTCAGTCGGTTTAAATCCTTCCTTAAAATAAGGTCCAACCGGCATAACTAATACCATAAACAGATATTCATCGGCGGGTTTTACACCGATCTGAGCTCCTGTTCCAATAAGTAAAGGTCTGATATATAAAGAAGCACCCGAGTCATAAGGAGGAACAAAGGCTTCATTTAACTTTACCACTTTTCGGACAGCTTCAGTGAATAAAGCGGATGAAACTTCTGCCATCATTATCCCCTGCGAAGAACGCTGCATGCGCTTTGCATTCTCATCCATCCTAAAAACGCGGATCTTTCCGTCTTTACCCCTGAATGCTTTCAATCCTTCAAAAGCCTCCTGACCATAATGAAATGTGGTTGCCGCAATATGCAGCGTGACATTTTCGGAATCAGACACCTCTAATTCTCCCCATTGCCCGTTGCGATACCAGCAACGAATGTTAAAATCTGCTTTACTATACCCAAATCCCAGGTTTTTCCAGTCAACTTTTTCCATATCTTGATTATCATTAAATTCTGGCAGCTAAAATACAATTAATCCGTCAACACTTTTAATTTTTAAAATCTAAAAAATCCCAAAAGCCTTTAATGCATCCTCCTGAAATTAAGTATTAAAAAATTGTACCTGATAGAAAAAAATTATTAACCGCAGTATGAACACCCCCCGAGAAAGAAAACAATCTTTATTCATTTATATATAGCTGTATATCTGCCCATTGGCTAACTTCATCGATTCCCTCTCCCGATTTTCAATCAATCATAATCCCGTCAGAAAATTATTTTTTTTTTAATCAGTATTCAGGTTGATAAATAACCTGAAAATGTAATTAAATTTGATTTACATTTGCAAAGTTTTTATATTGGTAATTTACATGCAATATATTGATATTCTGAGAAATGCAGCCTATATTCTTAACGTAAAGCAGAGATGATAACCAATTGTCCATGAAATCAGGAACTACATCGACAACGCCCTCGGTTTCGGAAGAAACTTCGGCACCAGACTCACCGGTTCCCATCGTATCGGGGAGTATTTTTTCTATTTTTAAAAAGGGTCTTCACGCAGGGGCAACTTTTCCATGTGATGAATCAGTTCGTCAATTTATCCTGAGAAATTATCCGAAATCCTCGGTTAACGATTGGAACAGTTGGACCTGGCAGGTTAATAACAGCATCCATACGGCTGAAAGGCTCAGGGAAATTTTCGGAGAGTCGTATGAGAATGTAATCAGTTCATTGCCCGAAAACCAATTGCCTTTTCGGATTACTCCCTATTTTGCCTCCCTGTTGAGCCGTTTTGCACCTGATCACCCGCTTTTCAGAACCATGATTCCTGCAAAAGAAGAGTTAATAAGGGGAGAAGGAGAAAAACATGATCCGCTCGACGAGGCAAACGATACACCCGTACCCCATATCGTTCACCGGTATCCCGATCGTGTATTGTTTACCGTGACAGGATTTTGTGCAGCTTATTGCCGCTATTGTACCCGTAGCCATATGGTTGCCAAAAAGAATAAGAGTCATGTTTCAGCTAAAAGCTGGGATCGTGCCATTGAATACATCGCCGGCAATGATAAAATCAGGGATGTCCTTATTTCAGGAGGCGATCCGTTGACTTTGTCAGATTCGAGGCTGGAGTATCTTCTATCGCGATTAAGAGCAATTCCACATGTCGAAATAATCAGGATTGGTACAAAAATTCCTGTGGTGTTGCCGATGAGAATTACGAAGAATCTGATTAAGATGATTAAGAAATATCATCCTGTAATGATGAGTCTTCACTTCTCGCATCCCGACGAATTAAGCATCGAAACCAGGGAAGCCTGTAATCGCCTGGCGGATGGCGGAATACCCTTAGGAAGCCAGTGTGTCCTCTTAAAAGGAGTGAATGATACTGTCGAAACTTTTAAAAAGCTCAATCATGAACTGCTTAAAGTTCGTGTACGTCCATATTATATCTATCAATGCGATCCTATTCCGGGGTCAGCACATTTTCGCACTGAGTTAAAAAAAGGAATCGAGATTATAAAGGGTCTTCGCGGATTCACATCAGGCTATGCAGTTCCCCATTTTGTGATCGACGCACCCGGTGGCGGCGGGAAAATCCCGCTTTTGCCTCAATCAATAAAAAGTATTGATAAAGAAGGAATTACACTAATTAACTACCTGGGAAATGAGTACATTTATCCCGAAAAAAGCTAACTTCCCATACTAAACATGCTAAAAATCGGTTTAACTTTTGACCTTAAAGAGGATTATCTGAACCTCGGATATACCAACGAGCAGGTGGCGGAGTTCGATGCGCCGGAGACAATCGATGCACTTGAACACGCTATAACAGCATTGGGATTTGAGGTCATCCGTATCGGAAATATATTCAGCCTGGTGAATTTTCTGAATTCGGGAAATCGATGTGACCTGGTTTTCAATATTTGCGAAGGGATGTTTGGAATTGCGCGCGAGGCACAGGTACCATGCCTTCTCGATGCATACCGTATTCCCTATGTTTTCAGTGAGCCGGATATTTTGAACCTTACGCTGGACAAAGGTCTGACAAAACTTGTATTACAACAGCATGGAATACCAACTGCCGATTTCCAGGTCATTTCACATTTAAGTGAATTACCCACAATAAATATGGCATTCCCGCTCTTTGTCAAACCTGTAGCTGAGGGAACGAGCAAAGGAATTGATGGTTTTTCACTTGTTGATACTAAAATGCAACTTGAAGAATCGGTCCGGTACCTTCTGACAACCTTTCAGCAGCCGGTACTGGTTGAATCATTTCTTCCAGGCAGAGAGTTTACGGTTGGAGTAACGGGTAGCGGCAGCGATACACAATCCCTGGGAACATTGGAGATCATATTAAATGAACTTACCCCCCATCCCATGTATTCCTATTCAGTAAAGAAAGATTGGGAAAAATATGTAAGTTACAAAATTGCATGCGATCCTGTTGCACTGGAATGCGCTGAATTAGCCGTCGATATATGGACAAAAATTAAAGGAAAAGATGCGGGCCGTGTAGATTTCAGATTAGATGCTGAAGGAAAACCCAAATTTATTGAAGTGAACCCACTGGCGGGTCTGAATCCGGTCTACTCCGATCTTCCCATATTGGCAAGGTTAAGCGGTGTTACCTATAACCAACTGATCGCTAAAATCATGTATTCTGCTTTGAAACGCTCCGAATTAAGGAACAAAGCATGAAATAGCCATGATTCATAAATCACAAACCAGAATGAATATTTACTCATCCTGCAAGGCAGAATTCTATACGACCTTTAAAAGACAAATGATATACGTATGAAACACGCAATAATTCTGCATAATCCGGTTAATGACTCTTCGAAAGAAGATGAACTTGATGTTCTGAATCAGGCCGAATTCGTTGAAACCGCCTTGGCTGAATTAGGCTATTTTTGCGAACGGATGGAATTCAACCTGAATACCAATGATTTAGTCAATAGAATCAATAAAAACAAAGTTTCTGTCGTATTTAACCTGGTCGAAACAATCAACGAATCGGGCCGGCTAAGCTTTGTCGCACCCGCTATGCTTGAATTATGCAAAGTGCGATTTACGGGTTCTGGCGCCGAAGCAATCTTTCTGACAACTGAGAAGATTGTCTGCAAAACGATTCTCCGGGCAAATAATTTAAGTACGCCATCCTGGGCTAAATACATCACCGATCTGAATCCGGAAAAATTCTATATTATCAAACCAATTTCCGAGGATGGGTCAGTTGGAATTGATAATGCCATCATCGCCAAAGGTGACCGGATTAATAAGATCCCGGAAGGGTATTTTGCAGAAGAATACATCCACGGAAGGGAGTTCAACATATCCGTAATCGGGGGTTCAGACGGCTGCCTGGTGCTGCCTCCTGCAGAAATGTGCTTTTCTGAAAAATACTTTGAAACAAAACCACGCATTCTGGGGTATAAAGCAAAGTGGGACGAGTCTTCAATGGAGTATCAAAACACCACAAGAAGTTTCAGATTTGAAGATGATGATGCCGGTTTAGTTTCTGAATTAAGGGAGATCGCAAAAAAATGCTGGATAGTATTTGGTCTCAGCGGTTATGCCCGTGTTGATATAAGAGTAGGTGCTGATAATTTACCAAGGATAATTGAAATTAATTCCAATCCATGCATTGCTCCCGACAGCGGGTTCGTTGCTTCATGTTTCGAAGCTGGATTGACCAATTCTGAAATCATTAAACGAATCATTAACGATGCAAAACAATATTAAACTGGAATATAAGACCAAAGGATTTCGAAAAACAGTGGTACCCAGTGATATCATGAACGTTACCCAGATATTAAAATCGACCGGTTTCTTCAAACCTCACGAAATAGAAGTTGCTATTGAACTGATTGAAGACCGGATGAAAAATGGCGAGGGTTGTGGTTACCAGTTTTGCTTCCTCGAAATTGAAGGAAGAACTCTGGCTTACGGCTGTTACGGTGAGATTCCCTGTACAATCAAGAATTATGACCTTTATTGGCTTGCTGTTGATAATAATTTCAGGGGGAAAGGACTCGGCAAGATGCTGCTCGAAAAAATTGAATCCGACATAAAATCACATGCAGGACGCGGAATATATATTGAGACCTCGAATAAGGAACAATATACCCCCACTATCGAATTCTACAAACAGTGTAATTACCAGGAGATTGCAGTTTATAAAGATTTCTACGACATTGGCGATAATAAAGCAGTTTATTATAAACAACTCTGATTAAGTGCCATTACATCTCTTCATAATTGACATCCTGAACAGGCGACCCTTTATAAATTCCGGGCTGGTGCCGGATTTTCCATGCCATAAAAAGATTGGAAATGCCGTTCAAAATCAATATCACACCTAGAAATTTAAGGATAGCCTCCGCACTTTCAAGGGTGTCAGTCAACAAATAAATTCCTGCAGCCAGGGTAAGCACTGCAATCAGAAAATAAATCCATGATGCGACTGACCTCGATAAGGTTCCCATAGCTCCTATTAACTGAAAAAATCCCATTATCAATAAAATTATTCCCAGGATAAATACAAAGACTTTTACCATCATTGTCGGCGAAGCGATGAAAACGATCCCGAATAATACACTCACCATTCCTTGTGCAGAAAAAAATCTAACCATTGAACCGGTTTTTTTTGTGTTGGATAAAATCATGGTAACCACCCCACTCAAAAGAAGCATTACACCGATAATTATCATTACCGCCTTTAGTGTTAATCCGGGAACAAAGAGCAAAACACTACCTAATATAATGGTCAGAATACCTTTGTAAAGAGTTGTCTTCGGGTTTGGCACGAAAATTTTTTTCATATTCACGGATTGTAAAATAAACAATAGAAATTCTTTTTAAGTCAAAATGGTAACAGACGAAGTTACGGCAAAATTCAATCATAAAAAAATCAGTCTTATATAATTTAAGAGCCGGATAATTTATCTGAAGTACGACCGCCGTTTTTCAATACCACAATAAGATTGAAAGTTATTTCGTTTAGATATATTCGTTAGATATTATTTTGTGCCTCGCGCGAAAAGCATTAATTTGTACCCGAAATAAAAATTAGATATTGGAACACTCTTTAGTCGTCAAACATAACGATAAAATCGTATTTACAAGCGATCAGCATTGGCTTTACCCGCTTTTCGAACTCGAAGATTACCTAAAAAAGAGCGGGATCAGCGTAAAGGATCTGTTTCTGCAAGATAAGATTGCTGGTAAAGCAGCGGCATGCCTGATTGTGTTTCTCGGAATTAAAAAATGTCATATTGAGTTGTTAAGTGAAAGGGCTATCCCTGTATTTGTCGCAAACGACATACAATTTACTTATGACAATCTGGTTGAGCATATCCAATGCCGGACCGAGGATTTGATTACCAGTAAAATGAACATCGCTGATGTCTGGCTTTTTTTACGCAAACGTGCAGGCCGGGTCCAGGGATTATCGGTTAATATAGAGAATATTTCTGTCACGATCGAAGAAAAACCGGTCATCGATCACCTATCTCTTGACCTGGGACGCGGTGAACAACTGATTATTCATGGCGCCAATGGCGCCGGTAAAACGACGCTTTTGCGCGCAATCCTGGGCTTCATTCCTCTGTCCAAAGGAGTTGTCAAAATTGGCGATTACATACTGGGAAGCGATCTCTGGAAGGCAAACCGAAGTATTGTAGGTTATGTCCATCAGGAGCATATTAAAAACAATTTCCCGATTTCAGCAGGTGAAGTGGTGCAGATTGGATTAGGCAACTCACGGCTTCCTGTAAGCGAGACCGACTACAAGGTGGAGGTGGCCATGCGCCGCACGGGTTCATTCCATTTGTTTGATCAGCCTTATCACACCCTGTCGGGAGGTGAAAAACAACGTGTTTCTCTTGCAAGATGTCTGAGTCAGAACGCAAGAGTTTTTCTTATGGATGAGCCAACTTCATTTCTTGATCAGCAGGGCAAAGAAGTACTGTTGTCGCTGCTGCATGAGCTGAGTCGCAACGAGGCACCAACAATGGTGCTGGTTTCACACGATCTTCAATGGATTGAGCAACTAAATTGGTCACGCAAGGAGCTGAAAGGAGGAAAACTGTGTTAGAACTGCTTTCACTTACTCCCATACTCAAAGGTCTGATAGTACTCGCATTTGCGGGCTTAACCTTCCCCATAACTGGTGTATATCTTTTCCGTCTCAACCTCCTTCCGTTACGGTTTATGCTTATGCATGGTGTAATACTGGGTGGCGCAATGGCTCTGGCTCTGCAAATCAATCCTTTCTGGACAACGATTGCCGTAAACCTGTTGCTTGTGCTGTTTATGGCAAAAACATCACGATCAATGAAGACGGATGTTGGGCAGATCAGTACATTTTTCATGGTCATCTCAATTTCACTGGCCTTCATTTTTATCTATAAATTTAATGTTCCTGCGAAGGATACCCTGACCCTGTTATGGGGAAACCTGTTTACACTTAGCTGGACGGAAGTTATCGGCATAGGCTCATTTGCTGTTTTGCTTGCCGGATTTCAATTTTACTTTCGCCGCCAGTTGAGAGCGCTTTTCTTTGACCGGGAAATTGCATTCACCTCGGGAATCAATGAAAGCAACCTCTATTATGCAGTAATCTTCCTGATTGCCATCACCGTCGCGCTGGCTATGAAACTTATCGGGGCACTGCTGCTTGATGCCCTCCTGCTCCTGCCACCCGTTATCGCATCATTTCGTGCCGTAAGTCTGAAAGGAATGATAGTCGGTTCTGCAATTTGGGGTGGTTTTTTTGCCATTGGAGGATTTCTCCTGTCAATTGCGATTGATATTCCAGCCAGTTCCTCCATCGCTGCGCTGGCCTCTCTTGCCTTTATTGTTATTTACCTGATTCGGAAAAAATGAGATCATACTTATTTATTCTTCTTACCTTTTGCTTTTTATCATCATGTCGGAATAAACCGGCAGCTACAAATACAATTATTGCCACCACAAGCTGGACCGCTGCCTACGCGATTGCTGCCGGCGTCACGGATGTTTCTGTACTCGCTCCTTACGAAATGGTACATCCCAGTGAATATGAACTGCGTCCAGGAGATATTGCCAGACTATCGAAAACAAGGCTTATTATATATGCGGGATATGAAGTGATGGTCAGCCAGATTAAAACGGGGCTAAATATACCTGAGGAAAAATTAGTGGAAATTTCAACCAGTTATAACTACCCTGAGATCGAAAAAGCGGTGATGCTTATTGCAAATCGACTGGGAACCGAACAAACCGCGAAAAAAAATCTTGCAGAAATAAAACAATTGCTTGAAACAGGTCGCAATGAGGTTCACAGGCAAGGACTTGATCAGGATACTGTTCTGGTTCACTTCTTTCAGGAATCCCTGGTAAGAGAACTGGGAATAACGCCATTCCTGGTATTTGGTCCCGCTCCTCCCGAACCAAAACAGATCCTTGAAATGTCAAAGACCAATCCCCGGTTAATTATTGATAATGCCCACAACCCTGTAGGTGGTTCGCTCAAAGATGTCATTAAAGAAGGCAATTATAAATTGTTTCTGAATTTCCCGGGAATGCATCAGACAAAAACAATTGCCGATGTAATCAGGTACAACATTAAACAACTTACCAGGGAAATCGCTAATTTACCGGCAGATTGATCCTTTTGATGCCGATTATTCCGTTTACAATTCCGCTTTTTTTAGAAAATCATTCTAAATTTGCATTCTGAAATTAAAAGTTACTTAACACACATTATGGGACGCGCATTCGAATACAGAAAAGCCAGAAAGATGAAACGATGGGGATCGATGGCCAGAACATTTACGAAAATCGGAAAAGAGATAGCTATTTCAATAAAGTCTGCCGGTCCGGACCCCACCAGTAATTCCCGGTTACGCATATTAATGCAGAATGCTAAGAATGCGAGTATGCCGAAAGAGAATATTGAACGCGCGATCAAAAAGGCAACATCAAAGGACCAGTCAGATTATAAAGAAGTTGTATACGAAGGCTATGCGCCATACGGAATCGCGGTTCTTGTTGAGACTGCAACTGATAATACAACGCGCACGGTGGCCAATGTCCGGAGTTATTTTAACAGGTGTGGAGGCTCACTCGGCACTTCGGGTTGCGTCGATTACATGTTTGAACACAAATGCCTTTTCAAAGTAAAAAACAAGGAAGGGGTAGATATCGAGGAACTCGAATTCGAAATGATCGACCTTGGTGTCCAGGAAGTTTTCGAAGAGGACGATAATATCATCATTTACGGCGACTTTGAAGCCTTCGGTCCGATTCAGAAATATATCGAAGAAAATGATTTTGAGATCGTGAATGCAGAATTTGAACGAATCCCGACGGAAACGAAGGAATTAAACGAGGAACAGGTTGCCGAAGTCGAGAAATTGCTTGAAAAACTCGAAGATGATGAGGATGTAACCAATGTCTTTCACAATATGAAATAACTATACAGAAATATAATCATAAATATAATAAACCAGACAATAGTAAATTATCAATATTCCGTTATATTTTGATAATTTATAATTACTTTTTTTTCGTATTGTACACTAACATTGTATTGACAAAACGAATTAAACTTTTAAAACATTTAGGACATCCTTTCACACGCTGAAAGGTTATTTAGGTTAGGTTTAGGTTAGGTAGAGCAAGGGGTTATTCAACCCCTTGCTTCTTTTGTACCCGTTCGGTTTACTCCTCCGCGAGCAACATTTGCTTTCCCTTTTCAAGATTTTCGTGTTGTCTGGCCGATAATTTCGGATATTCAATCCCAATCGAATTGAGCTTCTCATTGATAATCTGACAGACAGCAATCTGCATAAACCATTTGTGATCAGCCGGGATAATATGCCAGGGAGAAAGCGCAGTCGATGTATGCAGAAACATCTGTTCATAGGCTGACTGATAATCCTTCCAGTATGTACGCTCCACCACATCGTGATCCGAAAATTTCCAATTTTTTCCGGGATCTTCCACCCTCTTTAGAAATCGTTTTTTCTGTTCTTCCTTCGAAACATTCAGAAAGAATTTCAGGATCAGCGTACCGTTATTGGACAGGTATTTTTCGAAATTATTTATATCGTTGTAACGTTGCAGCCATAATGAATAATCGGGTACAATTTCACTGTAATCGAGAGGTAGTCTTTGCATGGCAAGTATTTCGGGATGAACCCGGGTTACCAGGACTTCCTCATAATACGAACGGTTAAAGATGCCGATATTCCCTTTTGCAGGAGTTTTTTTCATACATCGCCACAGGTATGCATGGTCGAGTTCCTCCACAGAGGGCGCTTTGAAACTCGTTACGATGCATCCCTGGGGATTAATTCCCGACATCACATGTTTGATTGTACTGTCTTTGCCGGCAGCATCCATCGCCTGAAAAATAATCAGCAGTGAAAATTTATTCTGGGCATACAGTTTATCCTGGATCCGTGAAAGCTCTTTCACCCCTTTAATTAACATCTCTTCGGCATCCTTCGAACCGGAGAATGACCCTGTCTCGTCAGTTGAGTAATCCGACAACTTCATGCTGCGGTCATCCGGAAAAATGTATTTACTGTAGTTCATA
>JBBRGI010000115.1:0-10352 GCA_038240855.1 Bacteroidales bacterium
TTGGTGAATACGTTTGTTGAAAAAAATGGTGGTGAAATTTGTGTCGAAAGTATTGAAAATGAAGGAACATCTGTTTATTTTACCTTGCGGAATACAAATCGTGATTCGATTAATTGATAAATGCAGATAATCCTTTATCTCTCAATGGGTCTAACCTTGTTACCGGCACCGACAGGCAGTATGTCACGCATGTGGTTATCGCTCATGTTAAAGCGGAGACCCGCAGATATAGAAAAATCACTGAAAGCCTAAAAGCAAGTGAGGTCAATTATGGCACAAGTGACTATTGCAAAGACATCTTAGCTGCCTTACTTAAAAGAATATTTTGGAATAAAAATAGAGACATAATAGGTAAATGGTCAGAATGAACAAAACAAACTGAAAATGAACAAAAAAACCTAAACAAAATGTATTTTTCATTTTTAGATTTGCGGAATATAAAGTTAAGAAGCTTGGCTGCAAAGACGAGCATGAAATGATAGGAAAGAATTTTCTCTCATACATTCACAAGGATTCATTGCATAAATTATTGATCAGAGATTTAGTCTGAAAATGAATTCAATTTCCGACGAAAAAACGCTTATAAAGATCGGTTTTATGCCATACTTCGAAAAATTAGCTGGTAGCACTTCGACTTCGCTCAGTGTCACGCTCAGTGAGCCGCCCGTTGAGTCATCTGAGAGGTGGTGTTTTGAGGAAGGTGCAATTTATAATGATCGGTGCCCTTTAATTCTTTGAAAGTTGATCGGATTGGGGTCTTTCGTGGTTCACCAATCGGAATACTTTTTACATTTTGGTCCGTTTCATCATCCAACACAAGATCGACAAGGACCAGTTTGTTATGCTCCAATTCCTTGAATCCATGATTATAACAGAAATAACAGACTTTGTTGTTTCGTGATATACTGGTACTGGTGTAAAAATCGAAACGATATCCTTTCCTCTGTAAATCGGCCTTTGTGGCTGAGTTTTTTCCCATCACATGCAGCATGGTGAGTATAGAATGGTTTTTTTTAAGAATACGGTTGACAGAATGGATCAGTGTATTGTTCTCTAAGGAATTTTTATTGTTGTATGCACTGCGGCATTGATCGCCACAAAATTTTTGGTCGGCTCGACCATTGAGCTGCCGGGAACATTCAAGGCATTTTCTGTCGTTCATAATAGTTTATTCTGCAAGTTATATTTTTAATGATAAGGCAAGCCGGCAAATCCGGCATTAAGTTTTGAACGACTAAATTACAACCAATAACTGATTTTATCCAATTATATCCGATTATATCCGATTATATCCGGATAAATACATTTTTATGCCTATCATGAAGATTACCAAACACATGCCAAAATAAAGCTGAACGGTATTTTGCATGCAACTTAAAAAAGAGAGCAGAGCACTCCTTTAAAGAGGTGTATTGCACTACCATCTCTGTAAATTGCACCAACTATTTTAAAGCAACGTTTAAACAAATAATTTGGCTGATGTAATTATTGCAATTTCAAATATTAAAATAATTATTAGAAATGTAAACTATAATTTACATTTAAAATATTTTTTTACACAATGCATAAAATGTATAAAACGAATATTTCATTTTTGCCTTTACGAAGATCATGTATTTGAAGCCAGCGTAATTGAAGCTGAATTTTTCAGGTAAAAAAGCACTTAACCAGGCGAATTTTTTGTTCGCTGAATATTCCAAATACTCCGGAATGATTTTTATTGTTATTTTAGTCCTTCCGAAAAATGAATATTGAAAATTTCAATACAGACTTATCATCACGCAATTCATGGACACTTAACACCATAATTTTTAAAAACCTGATTTATGAAAAACAAAACCAACAGTAAAGTTTTAACATGGTCGATCATTGTTGCTTTGGGAGGATTCCTTTTTGGCTTCGACACCGCGGTTGTTTCGGGGGTTGAAAAACACATCCAGGAATTGTTTCAGCTGACAGCGTTCATGCATGGTTTCGCGATCTCTTCGGCTTTGATCGGTACGGTAACAGGAGCCTTAATATCGGGAAAGCCAGCTGACCGGTTTGGCCGGAAACCTATACTTTTTATTATTGCCGCCTTGTATGTTATAACGGCAGTTGGAAGTGCAATGGCACATGATGTAACTTCATTTATCGTATTCCGTTTTCTCGGAGGAATCGGGATAGGCGCCTCGTCGGTTGTTGCCCCCATGTATATTGCAGAAATATCACCGGCAAAAATCAGGGGAAGAATGACCGCCCTGTTTCAGTTCAATGTAATAGCAGGGATCCTGATCGCCTTTATCTCCAACTTCCTGTTACGCGATTTCGGTGCTGAGCCCTGGCGATGGATGCTGGGCGTTGCAGGTATTCCCGCTTTCCTGTTTTTATCATTACTCGTTATGATACCTGAGAGCCCGAGATTTCTTATAAAAACCGGGCAGATTTCAAAAGCGAGATTAATACTTGAAAAAATTGAGGTTTCCGGAATCGATCAGGAAATTAAGGAAATTAAGGAAAGTATGGCCCAATCGTCCGTAAAAAACCAGGCGTTATTTTCGGCTATATATTTTAAACCCATCTCCATCGCATTTCTGGTAGCCATGTTTAAGCAGTTTTCAGGAATAAATGCCATCCTGTGCCGAATGGTATCAAACGCCGGTACCCCGCGAAAAAATGCGCAAGTTGCTGGTTCGCCACCTTGAAAACATTTTCACGGCTGTGTCGGGCAGCGACAAGCTTGGATGTGTTGTCAATACCGATGTCTGGTGCCCATTTTCAGAAAGTCTGCGGATTTCCCTGAACCAGTGGCCGTTCAACTGGGTTCCCATTTCGCAGAGTTGCATCGTTACATCAATATTATATATCTGTTTTTTAACATCATAGAACAATGAACGGCCCCATTCATCTTTAACGTTTTTACGATAGGTGATTATGGCCACATGGTGCTGGTCCCAAAACTTTTTAAACCATGCAGGCTCATCAGCTTCGCGGTCAACAACAATGGTGAAGGCTGGTTCTCCGGGTTTGACCAGATGGGTTATTCCACTGATTATCCTTGGTATAGGTCTTGGATGTCTGAAGATAAGATTGTAATTTAATTTGGAGTGCGCGTGTAATTTTGTATCAATGCCAATAAATCGTCGCGGTTGATTGGTTTGGTTATAAAATTATTACAGCCCTTTTTTATGGCATTTTCTCTTTCATTATGAAAGTAATGCGCAGACTGGGCAGTAATGGGGATTGTTTTGTTGAAATGCCTAATCTTCCGGGTCGCTTCGAGACCATCCATTCCCGGCATTTGAATATCCATCAATATTAGTGAAATGGATGGATTTTCCTGAAGGGCCCGCACGGTATCCTCACCATTTCTCGTATGAATCAACTTGAAATTTTCTTTTGAAAGTATAATTTGCAGCAATGAAAAACTCAATTCATCATCTTCTGCTACTAAAATAGTTGTGTTTTTCATCACAGCTTTTCTTGCAGATTTGGGAACCTTTACGTAAGAAGGAACTGTTTGATCGGAACACTTTATATAAGGAATTGAAAAAGAAAAAGTACTGCCTTTTCCGAGTGAGGATTGCACTTCTATTTTTCCGCCCAGCTCTTCAACATAGGCTTTTACAATTGATAAGCCGAGCCCGGAGCCTTCAAAATCGCGGGTCAGTTCCATGTCAGCCTGAACAAAACGATCGAAAATAGTTTTATGCATTTTGCCGGGAATGCCCCTTCCAGAGTCTTTTACGAAAAACACAAGCGCATCACCCAGTATATAGTTGCCAAATTCAAAATACCCACTGGCTGTGAATTTGATCGCGTTATTAATTAAATTGGTGAGGATATTATCTAATTTGTATTTGTCGGTATTGATTATAGCAGCCTCAGGAAGTATTAACCGGCTTGCTTCAACACGTGTAAATAGCTTATTGACAGGTGATATACCATAAAGATTGAATAGCTCATCGGACCACCAGGACTCATCTTTGAGAGCATCGTAGTGGAAACTTCCCACCCCGGAAAGACGCTGTGCATCTTTCAAACGAAGTTCGCTTTGGCGAAGCTCCTTCTGGCTCTTTTTGATTCAGTAATATCTCGCGTACTGCTGCGAAATCCCAATGAATTGCCATCGGTTCATGACAAAGTAAATAATTATGCAACGTGGATTTCGTTGCCCCAAATACGGATTCCGTTGCCCCAAATACGAAAGCAGGGGATACGGTATCAAAAAATACCACCGTTGGCGACATTGTTGGGGCCTATAAATCGTGATCGGAACTATTGCTGATAGGGAATATAGACAGCATCGATCTTAACTATAACCTCTTTTGCAATTTTATCTCTGACCAACGAGGGGATTATGATTTTGAATTCTTCAGGAGTAACTGTGAATTCAGAAGCAGCCAGGATTTTGCTCTTGCCTGGAGTTATCTTTGCCTTCATCGTCATATTTTTGGTGATACCATGTAAGGTTAAATCCCCCGTGACATCCACAATGACTGTTTTCTCACTTTTCCAGTCAACAGGGGAGACGATTTTCCCGGTGAATTTTGCCTTAGGATATTTCGCCGACTCCATATAATTCTCATTGAAATGCTCCTGCATCAATGCTCTCCTGAAATTAAAAGAAGTAGTAAGCACCGAAAAAACTATTTCATTTTTATCAGTATCAATAAAAGATGTAGCCTGGCTTGTATTTGCTACGATATCTTCAAGCGGCGTGGAGGAGTTAAAATTGATCTTTGCGTCTTTTGTAAAATAGCGGTTTTGAGCTGTTGCAGTCTGGAAAACCAGAACAATAACGAAACAAAGCATTAACTTATTCATAACTTGTTTTTTTGTCTTAATTAAATGAAAAAACCCTTGAAATATTAAATCCCAGGTGAACACCGCCATCCATCCAGTTTCCTGTTGTTTTACCGATAAACCCGCCTTCACGCATTGCCTGTGAATTAGTCAGCATAATCTGAAATACATGACCTCCGGTTTCAATATCAATACCAACTGAAAGCGGGTTGTAATAGGTAACAGGAACAGAACTGGCATTCATCCTGTAAACATAGAGATACTCGACGTTTAAGGCAACTCGTTTGGATAATTTGTACCGGCCACCGATTCCGCAGGCAAACAGGTCATTTCTTTCCAATTCTGTGGGTACAAGATTCCTGTGAATAAATGTAGGTGTTAATTGAACGGAAAAACTCTCGTTGAGCTTGCGAGCAATCAGAATTTGCTGAATAAATGACATTCTCGAATAGACGTCTTTAAACTTTTCAGGATCCGATTTCAACGAAATGACCTCAGTACTTAAAAGATAGGATAGATGAACCGGCATATTTTTCTCCCCGCTGCGTTGCCTAAGAATAGAAACTTTCCCAAAACCATCGATTGTCTTTTCAAATGTACTCCGGCCGATTCCAACTTCCAGCCAATCTGTTAGTCCATATTCCAGTGCCAAATGGATCGTGCCCTTGTCGAGACCCCAGAAATTGTAAGATCCTTCATTGAGCTGTCCAAAACGGTGTGATACCCTGAATTCGAGTTGGTTCTTCTTCATCCGTTCAATTGAATGGCCGTTCACAATCCTGGTAGATTTAAACGTCGCTGTTGCATAGGTTGTTAGTGGTTTTGACTCTTTTTCGAGCAAAGCATCCAGGTCCTGACCTTTGGCTGGAAATGTATAGAGTAAGATTATTCCCAAAAAAAGCATTGAAGTTAACAATATTTTTGTCATAGCGTTAGTCATTTAAAGCACCTTTTACAATCCATGTATTAATAATCAGGATATTACAGTCATTAAGTTTCCCGCCTCCTTTCGGCATTGCAGAAAAACCCGACTGATGTTCAATTGAACCCACAAGTCTTCCATTCAACACGTTGGTTTTAACATCACCATAATCCTGAAGTTTAATTCCTCCGCCATTCGCAGTTGCAGCCGAATTTGAATGACAGGACATACAATTGGATTGCAGAATGGGTTTAATTTCTGTACTGAATTTTGTAACTGATGTATCGCATACTGTATTTGGAGTACCGAATAAAGCTTCCTCACTGTCGTAGTAGCAACCAGACAGGATAAAAAACACAAGTGGCAAAACAAATTTTTTCATATTTTTTGAGTTAATTCTGTAGGGCACCATTTGCTTTCCAAAGCTCAATCTCCCTAAGTTCACAAGCCGAAATTTTATAGCCAGGAGGCATTTGTATCGATGTAGCTTTAACCGAGGCCAATAACTTCCCATTATCAAGGTAAATTTTAACTCTTGCATAACTATCCAGTAATATTCCTTTACTTGCATTTGTCCCGCTGTGACAAGCTATACAGTTTTTCGAAATTAAAGAGGCAATTTGGTTTTGATAGGTAACAGCACCGGTAGTATCACACAATGTGACACATACTTCGTTAAGGGCTCCGTTCTTAATCCAGTTGAAAATACTATCCTTAACTGCAGTAGTTAATGCAGGGTAGGGCTTGGGCGGCATGAAATTTTCATCCAAAGGATTTTTAGTAATTACAGAATAGAGTTTACTGTTTGCTGGTGAACCGGCCCTCACCAGATTATTCATTACTGTTGCATAATTCGCAACAACATACCCTTCCTCATGTGTTGCCTGATCGTGACAACCGGTAATCCCGCAGGAGGAAACCAAGACCGGAAGCAAATCCCGTTGAAAGCAAACTTTATTGACTGGTGTCCCGCTTTTTCCTGAAGTAGTACATAATGAATTTTCAGCTCCCTGATCAATCCAAACCCTGATTAAGATTCTCTCCTTTTGAGATAAAGCTCCGGCCGGCGGCATCAACTGCACAAATCCTTTTCCTGTAATTGCTTTATATGCTGCGCTTTTTTGTGCATTGAAGGGTGTTATTGCCTTCATTACTGAGTTGTAGTCTGTAAAAACATAACCGCCTTCACTGCTTTGTTGATTATGACAACCAGATGCAGCACTGCAACTTTGAAATATAGGGGCGATATCCTTTTCGTAACAGACTTTATCAATGTCATCTACATTAATGCCATCATGCCTGCATTGGATTTGAACAACCGCCAAAACTGATGCCGTGACCATGAGAATCAGTGAGAACCCATACACTTTTTTTCTGTTCATATTAATTTTTCATAAGTATAAAATGATTCCTGAATATAAAAATCGAAGCATTGTAAATTAACGGGAGGAGGAATACAATTGTTTCCGTAAAGGGCAGATGTTTAAACTTACTCATCTTATTTCTAAACAATCTAAATAAAATTAATGTTATTAATCAAAGTAATCGACCAGAAAAATATATAACTGACATTTTGAGTAATATTTCGTCAAAGATATATGATATTTACGCAAATCCTGAGGCTGTTCACTTTTTTAATATCCCACGCAGCAACTGATCGCCATAAAAGTAAGTTTAACCAAAGAATACGTGTAATTTCTGAATCATTATCTAGGATACAGTTTATATACACCTTTCTTGTCAGTACTAATTATTTTAGTGCAGGAGGTTTCTGCCATGGGACAGCCCCAGCCCTCCTGATGTGTTGGGACAGTTGACGATAAAGATCCTCATAATTTTTGTTTCCGGCTTTCTCAAGCGGGTTACGTTCTGCCGGATCATCCTTCACGTTGAAAAATTGCATCGGCTCCCAGGGTGTATTCTGAAGAATTTTATAGTCCCTGAAACGGGCGGCATAATATACCATTCCACCATATCTCATATTTCCCTCACGCCGCATAAAGTAGACTGTCCGGTTATTTGTATCCTGTTCTTTGCCGGTCAAGGCAGCTAAAAGAGTAATTCCATCTGTGGATTCATCTGGTTTTACTCCGGCAACAGCGCATACGGTCGGAAACAGATCCATAGTCGTTGCAAGTCCAGTGAAAACACTTCCCGGAGTAATCCTGTTTTTCCACATGAAAGCGGCAGGGACCCTGATCCCACCTTCATACAAATCCTGCTTTCCACCCCGGAATGGCCCGTTATTCGCCCCATTGCCTAAAACTCCGCCATTGTCTGAAGTAAAAATGATCAGGGTATTGTCCAGGAGTTGCAGGCTGTTCAGCTTATCCAGAACGCGACCGATATTCCAATCCATATGCTCGATCAGGGCAACCAGTTTTGACCGTTTATCAGTTATGCCTTTCTCTCTTTGCCTGACCTTCCGAACCCATTCATCAGGCGGCTGAACCGGATCATGAGGTGCATTATAGGCAAGATACAAGAAGAATGGATTCTTATCCTTTATACGTGATTCGAGGTAATCGAGAGTCCATCCTGTAAAAACATCAGTTGCATGACCCTGCGGATCAACAACCACACTGTTTTTCCGCATGTAGTTGTTTCCATGCCTCAGGTGCGACTGATAATCATCCATCATATCGCCCAGGAAACCATGAAAGTGATCAAATCCGCGAAGGTTTGGCAGATTTGGTTTCTCAAGCCCAAGATGCCATTTCCCGATCAGGGCAGTTTCGTACCCGGCTTTTTTCAGCTTTTCAGGTAACAGGGTTACACCGGGAGAAAGAAAACCCCATGAATCCTCCTCATCCGTACGGATAACACCCGGAACACCAGCCATATCAGGGTATCGGCCTGTAAGTAATGCTGCACGGGTAGGAGAACAGACAGTACAGTTGGCATAAAAATTGGAGAACCGCATGCCCCCATTAAAAATCCGGTCAATGTTGGGAGTTTTAATATCAGAAGTTCCCTGACAGGAAAGATCGGCAAAACCAAGATCATCGGCCAGAATAACCAACACATTTGGAACTGAATGGTTTTTACCGGATTCTCCGGCGGAACAGGAGAGCGCAAAAAGTGAAGCACATCCGGCCAGGATTCCATTCCGGCCCCATGAATTAGAGATAATATTCATTTTCCAATATTTAGGAAATTAACGTACAATTAATTTCAGGGTTTCATTTTTTTCAATCACCTGAATAATAAGCGACATCAAGTCTTTTGACCATTTCACTATTTTTATTTTCACGGGCTGCCAAACATCAGGATTAAAACACCGGCAAGAATTCCTGCAAGTAACCATCCTTTCTTTTTCATATTTTTTTCATGAAACAGGAATGAATTACTTTTTTCGGAAAACCTCCGTCAATGATTTGGCTGTTTGTGAAAGTTGGCTTAAACCTTCATCGATCAGGTTTTTGTCGAATTCATTTGTAAACATCATTTCCGGATTTTCCTCATTTTCATTGGGATAAATAAGAATAAAATCATGGTTCTCGAAATTTCTGGCCATAAGCCGCGGGATATTTTCCTGATTTACTTTATACGATACGCCTCCCTTTCGGGGAAGTGAGATAATCACTAAATCTGTAGGCTGAATAAAGGTCGAAATGGCCAAAAAATCATTCCAGTCTGTAAATTCGATACTTTTTGTCGATATTGCAATATTATGGGTCAGCATATATTCATTCACATGTCTGAAGGTTTGGGGAGTAGACAGAAAATCGCAGGAAACCTTCAAAGAAGAAGCAAGCCGGAACACCCTTCCAAGCCACTGATCGAATCCATATTCACGGTCGGCATACCTTGGGCAAATGACCACAATTTTCTTGCGCAGATGAATTTGTGGCGAAATGCTGCAAACCCACACCGCCTGATTGGTATTTTCAACAATATATTTAATGATGCTGCCAAAAAGAATATCGGTAAACTGACTTTTTAGGGCAAACCCAATAATAATTTCAGTGGCAAAAATCTCTGTTGCTACACGTTTGATTCCGCTTGGCACATTCTGACTGATCGTTGTGATGATTTCCACTTCATGATCGACGGCAGAGGCATGGATGATTGCTTTTTCGAGTTTTGTCTTCGCTTCAATTAACCTTTGTCGCGCCTCCTGGTCGTCAGCTACAACAGAGAGAGCCACAATAGGGAACCGGTTTCCAGGATTTTTTATCGCCATGGCCAGGTCAAGCAACCGTTCCATATTCTGAGGATTATAAATCGGAACCAGTATTTTTTGATCCCGGATGCCCCGAATTACCGGGACCGTAAACTTCTCGGCTATCAACACCTTTTTTGCGGAATATTCTGTAACGAACGACGCCACAAGACAGGTGACCAGAATCAAAATAATAGTACCATTCAGAATATTCTCATCAACTATTCCAAGACGGAATCCAACCATAATTACGGCAATGGTTGCAGCAGCGTGCGAACTACTTAAACCGAAGATGAGATTCCGGTATACTTTTGAATACCTGAATATAGCAGCAGTAACCCAGGCGGCTAAATATTTACCGATCAGCGCTACGACAGTCAAAGTGACCGCAATGATGATAGCATAAGGACCCTGGGTAATCACCTGAAAATTAATAAGCATCCCTACACTGATCAGGAAAAATGGGATAAATAACGAATT
>JBBRGI010000116.1:0-10301 GCA_038240855.1 Bacteroidales bacterium
TCGATCGACACTTTAATCAAGGTTGATTTGTCGAAACTCAGGGAGAGTGAACTGCGCCAACTGGAGAGCGGGTTCGATGTGTTTGTTAAAGGAAGTAAATTGCGCATCCTCACCACTACGGTCGACAGCTCCAATAACGAAAATATTGAGCTGGTTCCCGAAAAAGCAAAAGCAGGCTATACAAGAGGTTTTGCCGATCCTGAATTTGTGCGTGAACTTCCCGTATTCCAACTCCCCTTTCTTTCGACCGAACGAAAATACCGTACCTTCCAGATCAGCGGTGATTCGATGTTGCCAATCCCCGACGGAGCATGGGTGACTGGCGAATTTGTTCAGGACTGGAGCACATTGAAAAACGGGGAAGCCTGTATTATTCTAACCCTTGACGAAGGGATCGTCTTTAAAATTGTGGAAACCCGGATCGAAAAAGAGGCTAGAATCGGACTAATCTCGCTGAATTCGCTCTATAAACCTTACGAACTCGCCGTGACCGAGATCCGTGAAATCTGGCGGTTTATCCATTACATCAGCAACGAATTACCTTCGGGCGAAGTTTCGCGTGCCGATCTTGCCAACACACTGAACCAGCTCAAGGTGGATGTTGCTTTAATTAAGGACAGGATAGTTAGATAATTTAGGATTTAAGATTTCGGATTTAAATCTTATATCTTAGGGGTTCTGCATATTGATCATCATCATTACAACTCCTAAAACAAGGTAAACCACGCTCATCAGCCGCGAAAGAGAGTGTTCGCTGATCCGGCTCGTAAAACGGGCGCAATAGACTCCGGTGAGAATGGCACTGCACCCCAGTGTCAACCCGGTCAAAAGATTTACGTTCCCAAAGGATGCATGGCCAATGACTCCCGATAATGCGGTGAATGTCATGATTAGAATTGAGGTTCCAAGCGCTTTATGCATTGGAAACTTATTGACAAAAAGAAGAATCAGTAATATATTTGTTCCACCCCCGGCCCCTATAAAACCGGTCATAAAACCACTTCCGCCAGCCAGTAAAACGGATAAAACCAGACGCCACAACGGCGATTTATAATCAGACAGAAGAATCGGGGAAACCAATTCTTTATTGCGTTTAATTCCAGTACGCCAAATGATTAAAGCCAGTACAATCAATACAAATGAAAATCCGGAATCAAGTCCCCGTTCGGGAATTTTATCAGAAAAGCGGGCGCCAATCTGTGCCATCATAACTGAAGAGATCGCGACCCATGCCGCAGATTTGATGGCAATATTGTCATTTCGGAAGTAAGTTACTGAAATCATCAGGGACGTCAGTACATCAACGACCAGACTCGTACCAATCGCTTCATGGATTGGAAATTTGAACAAGATTGTAACAAGCGGAACAACAACCATTACACCCGATGCCCCCGTAAACCCTGTTACCATTCCCGAAAAACAGCCTACAAGAAGAACAACAAAAAACTCCATTTAGTTAGATTAACCTATGACGAATCGTAATATTTTATGTACAAACATAGTAAATAGTAGCGGTTTATAAAAGTAACTTGTAAATTTGTTGCCTTTACCAGATAAGCAAACCATATCACAAATATCATACATTATGAATTTTAGAGATTTAGTAAAAATGAACCGTAGTTACAGGAGGTTTGATGAGCAATTCAAAATTGAACGTGAAACACTGGTTGACTTAATCGGACTGGCCCGGCATGCAGCCTCGGGCAGAAACGCACAACCATTGAAATACTTCTTAAGCAATGATGTGGAATTAAACGAACAGATTTTTCCAACCCTTTCCTGGGCCGGCTATTTTCCCGCATGGCAAGGGCCCGAAAAAGGAGAACGCCCTTCTGCCTACATTGTTGTATTGCTCGACCGCAGTATTTCGGAGAATTTTTTTTGTGATGACGGAATCGCGATGCAAAATATACTACTCGGAGCTACCGGTGAAGGGTTGGGCGGATGTATTATCCGATCTATCAATAAACCACAACTTTCAGCCTGTTTAAACCTTTCGGACCGTTACGAAATAATCGATGTGGTTGCATTGGGAAAACCTGTCGAGACGGTGGTAATTACAGATCTTGCAGAAGATGGGGATATCCGGTATTATCGTGATGATAAAGGTATCCACTATGTCCCAAAAAGATCGCTCGAAGAGTTGATTATTAATTGAAACACCTACTTTGTTTTCAGTTTATCGGCAAATATCTTTTTAAATTTCTCCAACTTGGGAGTAATCACTATACGGCAATAGCCCTGGTTTGGATTGCTGGCATAATATTCCTGGTGATATTTCTCAGCAGGATAGAACTTTTCAAACCTGGTTATTTCGGTAACAATGGGATTATTCCATATGTTTTCCTTTTCCAGCTTCGCCTTATATGCTAACGCTTCCTGCTTCTGATCCTCGTCAGTATAAAATATTGCCGACCGGTACTGGGTTCCGATATCAGCTCCCTGCTGGTTCAATGTTGTGGGATCATGTGTCATCCAGAAAACTTCAAGTAGTTCGGCAAATGAGACCTGTCCGGGATCGTAGGTAATCTGCGTACACTCTGCGTGACCGGTCTTCCCGGAACTCACCTGTTCATAGGTCGGATTGGCCACCTTTCCCCCGGTGTAGCCGGAAACGACTTGTTGTACACCTTTCAATTCATTAAAAATGGCCTCTGTACACCAAAAACATCCCCCGCCAAAAACTGCAATCTTTGATCCTGCTTCTCTTTTCTCCATTTGCGTATGTGGTATTATTGAACTTTTTAATTCAGAATGGATAATTAGTATTATCCCTGCCAGAAATAGTGTTGTTTTATTCATTTGCAATTCGTTTAATCTTACAGCATAATAACGATCCGGATCAAAAATAGTTTGCGCTTGTATTCACTTTTGTATAAAAATTATAACCGGAGGGTCCGGTTTTGTGTTTAAAATTTGGATTTGAGCATTTATTGTTGTAGATTTGGATTCACTTGTAAATAGACTTTCAAGTCTTACCATACTGGTTAAAAACCAATCGCTCTTAGATTTCTTTTTGGCTTAAGTTTAATACTCTAAAAACTTCAAACATGGAAAGAGCAAAACTACATTTCAAACCAACAAACATTCCGGTTTTCACCAATCAGATTCCCGGTAATCCGATGAATGACTTGTCGTACTTTCAACGTTATTTCCCCAAATACTACAACAAGTTGCAGGTCCGCAATGAAGAAAAGACTGATTGGATGGCTCAACTCACCACGCTGCATGCAATTGAAAAACAGATCATTAAAACTAACGAAAAG
Source organism: Bacteroidales bacterium (assembly GCA_038240855.1). Taxonomy (GTDB): domain Bacteria; phylum Bacteroidota; class Bacteroidia; order Bacteroidales; family Prolixibacteraceae; genus JAAFHB01. The sequence goes on from JBBRGI010000116.1 coordinate 3,267, forward strand.
ATTAAGCTGATCATTAATCATTTTGTTCCGTTACTCGATATCACCGAAGCTTTCCTCCGTTGTGTTCCTAAAAGAAGGCATTTGCCAATTGAAAATTTCAGATTAAATGAATTAAGGGAAGACATCGTCAGAAGATCGGTAGAGAGTATTCATAGAAACTGCAGCCAGTTAATCAGTGAATTTGAGGCACATAACGATGAGTTTATCGACAAAGGTTTTCTTTCTATTATTTTAAATGATTTTCAGTTATTAATGTACAAACTTAAAAATGCTGAAACCGAACGAAAAGCTATTGCCAGGCTGCACGAGCAGTTTAGCTGATTTTTCCCCTTTTATAACGACCCTCACAAAAGTCAGGGTATAAAAAAAGCTCCGAAAACACAATTGGTTTCCGGAGCTTTTTTATAACCTACCATTTAATCCATTGCGGGTTTTTTCCGGGCAAGAGAATTAATATCATCACCATTTTTAACCAAAATCATTCGGAAGGAATAGTTATATTCCTTCCCGTTAAGGGTATATTGTGCATGAGTGCGCGCTCCCCAACTGTTGTCGCCTCCCACGCCCATTTGTTTATAATCAAGGTTGAGTGATACGAGGTTTCGTTCCTTTACATCGCTGATATGACGATTGACGACAGCTACGCCATCAACTTCACGACCAACCGTGCGAACGGGAGACTCAAAGTCTTCCATAATATTATGATGTGCTCCCACACTGATGAGAGGTGAACCAACAACCAGCAGTCCAATGCCCTGGTTGTTTATGAGAGAAACCCACCTAACATCAGTTTTGTAACCATTCTCCTGGGGACGAAGATAGGCCCAATACTGATCTTTTACTTTCCCCTGGTAAAAGCTCACAAGAGCACCTGTATTTCTGTCCCAATAGTTTTCCTGAGGTCCGCGACCATACCATTGCATGTTTTCGTATTCGCGCGCGAGTTGCAGATTCATGCCCATCCTTGGAATTTCGGGCAATTTTTCGCCGATAGCCGTAAACTGATTGCTGATTTCAATTTCAGCATTACCGTAAACCTTGTAAACCGATACGTATCTGGCAATCGTTTCCTCGTTCTGGCCCCGTATATCAAAAGTGAGTTCCAGATTGACCTGGTTGTCAGAAATCTGGTTAATCTTAGCACCTGTCAGTTTTCTGTTTTCCCCTGCTTTACGCCAAACACGGCACCTTTTATCGAGTCCATTACCAAAATCATTATCCGTTGGGGCACGCCAGAAATCGGGTGAAGGACCTTTACCCTCATTGAGCATCTCCTTCCCTTCAAAGACCAGTTTATTGATACCACCTTTGATAAGATCGAAGGTTACAGCGAAATTATTACCTTTCACAACGGCTTTATCAGCGCTTTTATCCAATGTAAGTTTTCCTTCAGGACGAACAGACATAGCGACTGCTGAAACCGGCAATTTAAATTGCTCATAAGCCACCTCATAACCCGAAGGAATCAGATCTGTTGCTTTCAGCGTCTTAGCGCTAAGGATAATAAAATATTCTTTCCCGGGTTCTGCCTTGAGTTCGTAAGGAATGACCACTTCAGTTTTGCCATGAGCCGGAACATTTAAAGAAGCAAGTTTCCCGGAAGCAACTTTTATTCCATCAGCCTCGATTCTCCATTCAAAGCCAAAATCACTGAGATTTAGAAAATCGTATTTATTTTTTAGCTCAAATCTTCCTTTGGCTAAATCAATTCCATTAAATCCAACGTATTGATATACTTTCTTAACTTCAAAAAGTGAAGGATGAGGGGTGCGATCGGGATTAACAAGACCATTACAACAGAAATTCCCATCGGTCCAAACATCTTTCGGACCAAAATCACCACCATACGCCCATGACTTCTCCTCGTTTTCTTTTGTTGTCAGAATGCCCTGATCAACCCAATCCCAGATACAACCACCCTGGAGCATGTCGTACTTTTCGATGGCATCCCAGTAATCCTGGAGATTTCCTACGCTATTCCCCATTGCATGAGCATATTCGCACTGAATCAATGGTTTATCTTTATTTTTTTCAGCATATTTAATCATGTGATCGATCGAAGCATACATTGGGCAATAAATATCCGTATGTGCTTTTGTTCCAGCCTGTTCATACTGAACCGGTCTCGATTTATCACGCGATTTAATCCATGCTGATGTTTTTACAAAATTAACGCCATCACCAGCTTCATTTCCCAATGACCAGATAATCACTGCGGGATGGTTCTTGTCGCGTTCGAGCATATTGCGGGTCCGGAATAAATGAGAATCGTACCATGACGAGTCCTTGGCAAGCGACTCCTTACCGTATCCCATTCCATGCGACTCGATGTTGGCTTCATCTATAAGGTACATCCCGTATTTATCGCACAATTCGTACCACTTTTCGGGCTGAGGGTAATGCGAGGTACGGACTGTATTGATATTGAATTTCTTCATCGTTTCAATGTCCTTTATCATGGTTGCCAGGTCCATCACATGCCCGTTGGTTTCGTGGTGCTCATGAATATTGACACCTTTCACAAGAATGGGGATCCCATTGACACACAATTGACCGTTTTTGATTTCAATGTTACGAAAACCAACCTGGCAGCCCAGCGACTCGATAATCTTCCCTGTGGCATCTTTGGTTGTAATTACTAACTGATACAGGTTAGGTGTTTCAGCACTCCATTTTTTTACTTTTGCTATTTTACCATCAAAACTAATTGATTGATTTCCTGTTGCACCATTATTTTTTTTGGAAAATTCCAGAATTTTGGAGTCCCCGTCAAATATTTTTGCTTCGATCGTTATATTTTGTGCAGCTTTGCCGAGATTCCTTAGTGTAATATCAACATCAAAAACACCAACTTTATAAAGTTCATCCAGCCCGGATTTAAGCTGAAAATCGAAAACATGGGTTGAATTCCGCGCAACAAGATAAACATCGCGTGTAATCCCGCTCATGCGCCAAAAATCCTGGTCTTCGAGGTAAGAGCCGTCACTCCAGCGAAATACTTGAACAGCAAGCAGATTCTTCCCTATTTTCAGGTATTTTGTAATATTGAATTCTGCAGGTGTTTTGCTGTCTTCGCTGTAACCCACCATTTGTCCGTTCACCCATACGTACATCGCTGAACTTACGGCCCCGAAGTGGAGAATTATTTCTTTCCCATTCCAGTCGCCCGGAGTTTCAAATTCCATGCGGTACGAACCAACCGGATTGTATTCTGCCTGGATGGTTGGTGGTGTGGCTTTGTGCGGATATTTAATGTTGGTATAAATCGGATAATCATAACCTTTCATCTCCCAGTTCGAAGGGACGTCGATGAGCTTCCAGGTGCTGTCATCGAAGTTGTTGCCAAAAAAAGACGCAGGACGATCGGCAGGCTTGCTCACAAGATTGAACTTCCATTTACCGTTCAGCGATTTATAATAGGGTGAAGCTGAAAAATCATTCGCCTTTACTTTTGCTTCGGTATCAAATGGCATCAGCGAAGCATGTGGATCTTCCCGGTTAATGGCTGAAACTGCCTGATTTTCCCAATCATGAGGTATTTTCTCATTGTAAGAGTCTTGTTTATCCTGGCTTTTCGCTGAAAAGGCAAAAAGGGTTAACAACCCGTACAAAATCAAATTCTTAGTCATAGCAAAAGTTTAAATTTAACTGACCTACCGGTAGGTACTGGTAGGGTGTAAAATTAGGAACTTTTTGGAAAGCAGCAATACTCACAAAAGGTGTTTTAGAACATTGGAAAATCTAAAAAATTTATTGTAATTTAGTGTATCTGAAACCGTTTTATCCCGAAATTTTCAATTAAACCCAACAATGGAGATTGACGTTATTCAAACCAAGATTTACGAAATCAGGGGTCAGCGAGTCATGCTCGATTTTGACCTTGCCGAGCTTTACCAAACCAATACTAAATACCTAAAAAGGGCTGTCAGGGTAAATATGAAAAGATTTCCATCAGATTTTATGTTCATACTTTCAAAACCGGAGTGGGAAATTTTGAGGTGCAACATTAGCACCTCAAACAAAAGGGGAGGAACAAGATATATGCCTTTTGCTTTTACTGAACAAGGTGTTGCAATGCTTAGTGGAATCCTAAATTCGGAGAGGGCAATTGATGTGAATATTTCAATTATGAGGGCATTTGTGTTAATGCGGCAATTTGCCTTATCGCATAAAGACTTAACCGTTAAATTACAAGAACTTGAAAGCTTGTATAACAAACAGTTTAAAGACGTGTACGATGCCCTCAATTACCTGCTGCAAAAAGATACCCTGGAATCAGATCAAAAACAACGCAACCGGATAGGATATAAAAAAGATTAAAATTCAGATGTAAAATGGAACTGGATTTTTGGGAAGTCGCGTTGCGCCATGTCTAAAATAAAAGACGAATCGGCCATAAACACATCACGTCCCTGGTTGTCGAGCGACATTTTATTGTATTTCCGCCTTTTAAAATCATCAAGCATTGCCTTATCTTCACATTTAATCCAGCATGCTTTATAAAGTGACAGTGATTCCCAGCGGCATCTCGCATTATATTCATGCTCCAGACGATATTCAATTACTTCAAACTGAAGTGCACCTACTGTTCCAATGATCTTGCGGCCATTTAACTGACTTATAAAAAGCTGAGCAACACCTTCGTCCATCAACTGATCGACACCTTTTGCCAACTGTTTCGACTTCATGGGATCGGCATTCTCGATGTACCGGAAAATTTCCGGAGAAAACGAAGGGATTCCTTTGTAGTGAAGAATCTCTCCTTCAGTGAGGGTATCGCCGATCACAAAATTACCTGTGTCAGGAATACCGACAATATCACCCGGAAAAGCTTCGTCAATGACCTCTTTCTTGTCGGCCATAAAAGCTGTGGGACTCGAATATTTAAAAAACTTTCCCAGACGGATATGCCGGTAATTTTTATTGCGCTCAAATTTTCCGGAACAGATTTTCACAAAAGCGATACGACTCCGGTGATTGGGATCAATATTGGCATGGATTTTAAATACAAAGCCGGTAAATGTCACTTCGGTAACCTGGACCAGACGTTCTTCCGCTTTTTTCGGACGAGGTGAAGGTGCAATACGTACAAAAGTATCAAGCAGTTCCCTTACGCCAAAATTGTACAAGGCGCTTCCGAAAAAGACGGGTGCAAGGTCGCCTGCAAGATATTGATCGAGATCAAATTCAGGATAAACCTCTTCCAGAATTTCAAGCTCTTCACGTAAAATAGCGGCATCTTTACCAATAATATTCTCAAGTTCAGGATTATTGATATCCGTAAAACTAATTCCGGTCCGGATATCAGTTATGCTTGGATCGAATAAGTTAAGGTTTTTGTCATAAATATTATAAACCCCTTTAAAGTCAGGTCCGCTGTTGATCGGCCAGCTCAATGGCCTGACTTTGATCAGCAATTGTTTTTCGATATCATCGAGCAAATCGAATGTATCGTCTGCGGGGCGGTCCATTTTATTCACAAAAACGATGACCGGCGTTTTACGGCTCCGGCAAACACTCATAAGTTTTTCGGTCTGAGGCTCAACCCCTTTGGCCGCGTCAATAACAATGATTACGCTGTCTACAGCTGTCAGGGTGCGAAATGTATCCTCCTGGAAATCCTGATGGCCGGGCGTGTCAAGAATGTTTACCTTGTACCCGTTGAATTCAAAACCCATCACCGATGTAGCCACAGAAATACCACGCTGCCGCTCTATTTCCATAAAGTCGGATGTCGCCCCTTTTTTAATCTTATTGCTCTTGACAGCACCTGCAACATGAATTGCCCCACCAAAAAGGAGGAGTTTCTCTGTAAGTGTTGTTTTTCCCGCATCGGGGTGACTGACAATACCGAAAGTTCTTCGGCGTAAAATTTCTTCTTTTAAACCCATAACAATTATTGAGGGTGCAAAAATACTTCAAAATAATGAATGTTTAAAGCACTCATTTTTTCGTTAATCATGTGCCGAAAAGAGGGTTTACCGCTACAAACAAGGGGAATTGCAGGTTAATTAAATTTCACCTTTTCTCATCTTCTCCGGTTCATTCGTCGACCGACGTACCTCCAAGACACCCTTTTCGATATTGAGTAGGCGTCATTTTTGTTTGTCTCCTGAATTGCGTTGAAAAATACCCGATGGATTCAAAGTTCATTTCGACAGCTATCTCTTTAATTGATTTCAAAGATGTCGAAAGTAATTCTTTGGCGTGTTGTAACCTCAACTGAGCGATATATTGTGCCGGAGCAAGACCTGTGTATTGTTTAAAAGTTCGTCTGAACAACGAATAAGTCATGTTTAATTCCTGTGCAATTGCTTCGGGAAGGATATTGGTCTTGATTCGTTCGCGGATTAACACGCGGGCTTTATCAATCTGTTGAACGATTGCCTTATCTTCATAATGGTTATCCTTCATTCTAAAATATACATATCCCAGCAGGTGAATTACAATACCTGATATGTATTGCTGATAACCGGAACGCTCCTCATTTCCGGCTTCCAGGATACGCTGGAAAAGACTGACTATTTCCTCATGATAGCCTATCCTAACCATTGGTTTACTGACGGATAAATAACCATTTGCAACAAGATTTTCTGCAAACTGCCCCTTGAATCCAACCCAATAGCTGTCCCATCCAGTCGATTGCTCGGGCCTGTAACGGTGCAACTCACCCGGAAACAGAAAAAAAACCGTCCCCTCGTCTATTGGGGTATTTTTGCAACTGGCCGATTCGAAAGCTCCGGAACCTTTTGATATGTAGATCATTTGAAACTCATCAAGTATTCTGCCCCTTTGAAAATTAAACTTATATTCCTCAGCATGTTCCCGGGTAGGGTAAATACTATTGGGCAAAACAGACTGGAATCCGGCTGTTTTAACCATAAGGCTCCAGTTTTCGTCCTGTTCGTGAACAGGAAGATACCTGATGTTTGTATTTAAAAGGTGTTGCATAACATGTGACTGTGTCAGTAATCAAAGTTTTAAAATCATAAAATCATAAATATACCTGCTAAATTATTAAGATATTGCAACAAA
>JBBRGI010000117.1:0-10293 GCA_038240855.1 Bacteroidales bacterium
CAATTCTATTTTCACATTGCGGTTCTGAACCATTCCCCTCGCAATTTCTGTTTCCGTTACTTCACCACCATCATTCACAACAATATTCCTGCGTGACCGTTTTTGGGTAACCGGCCCTTTGTCGTTTTCTCTGGCAACTGAAGTGGTATCAGTGGTACTAATGTTTGGCTGATTGTTCTGCGCTGCAGTTGTTGCCTGGCTGACGGTTGCTCCTGTAGTTGCTGTTTGTTGTCCCTGGGCAGTCGGCCGGGTAGTTTGTTGTTGTCCGGTTTGTTGTTGTCTGGTTTGTTGCTGTGCATTTGATTGATTTGCATTTGATTGATTTGCAGATGGATCAGCCTGATTACTTCCGGGTTGATTCTGTTTTGTCTGATTTTGGGGAGCCGTAGGCACGAATCCATACAAGCGACGTTGTCTCTCACGTTCCTGCTGGGCATTCAGACGTTCCCTGAACTGTGCAAATTTCGGATCAAGTTGTTCTGCTACGGCGAAATCTTCTTCAAAGCCGGGTAAATTAAGTGTTTCTTTCGCAATACCACGGTTCAACCAGGCTACAGCGATATCGGGGTCTAACTTGATTGCCATATCATAATCAGGAATGGCACCCTTTGTATCTTCAAGTTTATGTTTGACAATACCGCGGTTTACAAATGCCTGTGCCATTTTTGGGTCAAGCCTGATACAGAGATCATAGTCTTTTAATGCCCCGGCATAATTTTGCTGTTCGAATTTTGCAATTCCCCGCATCAGGTAAGCTCCGGCAAAGTGTGGACGGATTTTAATCGCAGCATCGCAGTCTTTTATCGCGCCATCCAGATCGCTTTTCATTTGTTTGGCCGAACTACGGTTGAGATAGGTATTCGCATTCATTGGATCAAGTTCGATTGACCGGGTATAATCGGCTATAGCTCCGTCAAGTTCTTCAATTGCAGCCTTTGTAATACCTCTGTTATTGTAGATTGCCGGATCATCCTTTTTATATTCAAGCGCTTTTGAATAATCGTTCAATGCCTCCTTATAATTCTTAAGTTCACTATTAGCCATCCCGCGGTACATATAAGCTTCAGGATAAAAAGGCTTAATTTCCAATGCCTTATCGTAATCGCGTTTTGCACCCCTGAAATCATCAATATAATGTTTGGCCATTCCCCGGTAATAGTAAGGTTCGGGAAGATTTGGTCTGAGTTTTATGACTATATTTAAATTTTCAATTGCGCTTACGTAATTTCCGAAATAGATCCTGCTTCGTCCAATGTAGAAAAACTGGTCGACATTGAGTTGCGGAAAGGCAGCCGATGATATGATTGTAAAAAAAAGTAATGTAAATATTTTCTTCATTTGAAGCAGAATAGCATTTATCAGGAAGCAAAAATAACAAAATTGTTTTCGTTGGCCGGAAGTAGTTTTTAAATTTGCAATAATAAAGTATAAAGCATGTTAAATCGGTGTGAATGGTGTTTACGCGATGAGCTGTATTTGCAGTATCATGATCAGGAATGGGGTGTACCCGTTCATGATGAACAAAAGCTTTTTGAATTTCTGATTTTAGAAGGGGCCCAGGCGGGTTTGAGTTGGCTGACCGTTTTGAGAAAGAGGATTGCCTATCTTGAAGCTTTTGACGGTTTTAATCCTCAGAGAGTAGCCTTGTTTGATGGCGAAAAGATAAATAAACTTATGAATAATGAGGGTATTATCCGGAATAAATTAAAGATTGAAGCAGCCGTAAAAAATGCAAAAGCGTTTTTGGTTGTGCAGGAGGAATTTGGAAGCTTTGATCGTTACATCTGGAATTTTACCGGCGGAAAAACGATCCAGAACAGGTTTACAACACTTAAAGAGATACCGGCCGAAACCGATATTTCAAGGACTATTTCAAAAGATATGAAAAATCGGGGCTTTACATTTGTCGGACCGACAATTATCTATGCCCATATGCAAGCCACCGGTATGGTTAATGATCATCTGGTCAGTTGCCATCGTTTCACCGAACTGGGAGGTAAAATTTAAAAAAGATTTCTTTTGATGATTCAGAGCAACTGACCTTCATCGAAGTTGCGTCGTTCGGTCACATTACCTTCCACATCCGTAATAAACAGGTGACGTACCTGGAATGAATCACGGATTATAAATTCATATGTGCTCTCACTATCCGCCTTTTGGATAAAAATGGAACTCATGATCTGTCCAAATTTTTCGAGTTTTGGGCGAATCGAAGGTTTGACCATATCAATTTTGTAGTTGGTCTCGGTTTTAACCCATATTCCGGGTTTTTCGAACCATGCAATTTGTTCAATACCATTCACACGGAAAATTACTTCGTAACGGCCGTCTTTTTCCTTCGACCATTCAATATTGGTGGCATCGGGAAATAACTGGCTAAAAGTTTTTAAAAATTGCTGTCCTGGAGTATTAGGATTTAATCTGAATAAATATTTACGGATGAAATCTTTCATTGAATGGTTTTATCTTTGAGACGGAATTTTTTGTGAAAGTCACATCTTTTATTTGAACTAACTTTCATTATAATGCTCCTTATAAAGAAAAGCAACTCGGTCTCGTGCGCGCTTAAGTCTCATTTTCGTGGCGCTTTCGCTGATTTTTAAGGCTGTCTGAATATAAGCAATTGGCACATTATCAATATAATGCATAGTAAGCAATGCTTTTTCCTCAGGATGGATAAGTTCAAGTATCTTCATCAACCGATCGCTGTTGATCTCCTTTTCATTAAGTTCATCGATCACATCGGGGAGTTCGTTCTGACTGTTCCAATCGGGGTAATTCATTTTCTTTTTCGTACGCAGGTACTCTATACAATTATTATAGGTGATTGCATAAAGCCAGGTCGAAAAGTTGGCTTCCCCTCTGAAATCGGACAAACGCTCAAATACTTTGCAAAATATGTCCTGAACGAATTCCTGAGCGAGTGTTTTATCCTTTAGTAAAGAATAGCACTTATCGAAAACTTTGTCTGAATATCGCTTATAAAGGATTTCGAAAAGATTGGTATTGTGCTCTTGCTTAATCAGTCTAATGATTTCTTTATCTGAATAATCCTTTACGGAATTTTTTATTGTCATCTTTTAATTACGATAAGATATTCAAAATTAAGATTCTATAATAATTTAAAGGTCAAAATTAAAAAAAAAACTCAAAATATTGTGACCTCTACACTGGTTTGCGTCTAAACATTGTATTTTAAGAATTGAAAACATTTATTACTTTTAAAATTTATCTTCAAAATTATGAAAAAGGGATTATTAAAACTGGTTGCTCTTAGTGTTTTAGTTGTTACTTTCGCAAGTTGTGCCAAAGCGCCACAGGCTGAAATTGATGCTGCCAATGCTTCTATCGAATCTGCAAGAACTGCTGGTGCAGATCGTTATGCTCCTGAATCTTTCAATGCTGCTTCTGATGCATTAAAATCAAGCGTTACAACTGTTGAAGAACAGAATTCAAAATTTGCTTTATTCCGTAACTACGATGCATCCAAGACTACTCTTGCAACTGTAGGTACGCTTTCAAATAAAGCTGTTGAAGAAACTACTGCAAGAAAAGAAGCTTTAAAAGCTGAAGTTAATGCTGCAGTTACTGAACTTGATACGATTATCATAGCTGACAAAGCATTGCTAGCTAAAGCACCTAAGGGAAAAGAAGGCAAAGCTGCTCTTGAAGCAATTGGCCAGGAAATCGCTGTTGTTGAAACCGTAAAAGCTGAAGTTGCTGCCGGTCTTGCAAACAACGAAGACATCTTAACTCTTTCTGACAAAATCAAACCAGCAGTTGAAAAAGCAAAAGCTATCAACACTGAATTGACAGACGTTATCGCAAAAGTAAAACGCTAAGAAGTTATACTTCGCAGTAAGCTTTAAAGACCTAGACCCCCGGAAGTTTTTTCCGGGGGTTCTTTTTGAAATTAATTTCGGGAAATTCCCATGAAACCTTTTTTATTGAACGAATCAGATTTTTCAGTTTCTTTACTGGATTGAAAATTTGGATTTAGAATTATAATTTTGCGAATGAAACGTGGTTTGAAAAAAAGATTGTTTTTTACGATAACAGGGGCTATTTTGTCGCTTACAGTCATTGTATATGCGGTTCTTATCCTGACGATGGATAAGCCACCCATCGCAGAATTTGAGTCTTGCCAGGCTCTGCTTAGCAAGGCCAAAAATGCAAATGCCGATGTTTATTCACCCGATTATTTTAAAACAGCTGAAAAAAAGTACAAGGCTGCACTTCTGGAATGGAAAATTCAAAACGAAATAGTTTTCTTTTCCAGGGATTTTTCCAAGGCTAAAGAACTTATTCTGACTGCCATTATAAAATCCCAGGAAGCCCTGGCCTCAAGTGGTACGAATAAGAATTCATTAAAGATGAATTATCTGAAGGAGATCGAATTACTCAAGCGAAAGCTGGATAATTATCATGATGTCTTTATTCGTTTACCGCTAAAGGTCAATGTCCGCAAGAATTATGAATTTGGCAAACTCTCTCTTGAACAAGGGTTGAATGCTTTTGGTAAGGGTGATATTATGATGGCCACCAGGCGGCTTAATGAAGGTAAAATGAAAATAAGCATGGCCGATATAGAGGTCAATGCATTATTGAAAGAATATTTCACCGATTTTTCGAAATGGCAGAACTGGTTTACTGCTACTGTCCGATTATCAGCACAGAACAACAACTATGCTTTTATTGTTGACAAAATACAGCACAAGGGATATCTCTATTATAACGGAAAATTGAGCAAAGAATATCACATCGAACTCGGAAGAAACTGGATCGGCGATAAAATCACCTCGGGCGATAAAGCAACTCCTGAGGGTTTATATAAAGTGACGAAGAAAAAGGGATCAGGACAAACCAGTTATCACAAGGCCTTGTTAATTAATTATCCCAATGAAGAGGACCGTGCACATTTTAACACCAAAAAACGGCAAGGTCTTATTTCGAAAAACAGCGGGATCGGTGGATTGATTGAGATTCACGGTGATGGCGGCAAAGGGGATGATTGGACCAGTGGATGTGTTGCACTTACCAACAGTGAGATGGATGAACTTTTTAGCAGAATGTCCGTAGGTACTCCCGTCACAATCTTAGGTTCATTGAAGTCACTTTCGGAATTATTAAACTAAAATATCAATAAAATGGAAATCGAAGAAAGAAATAAACAATCATACCGGCAGATCCTCTCATGGTCAATTCCGGTGTTGCTGTTTTGTTTGATTGTATTGATGATATTCTTTACTCCTGGTTTTCAGGATGGCGCATTTAAAGTAAAATCATGGTTTGTCGGTTCTATGGCTCCGAAAGCTAAAACGCTTGGCGAGATCGAAAAATATGAACTTAAATCACAGCAAAGTATTAATTCGATCGATAAGAAACTTGAAAAATTAAGACCTGTCAAGCCCTATATAATAGTTAATACAACGGAGAACAGATTTTCGCTGCGCAACGCCAACGGCGATACAATCAGAACGGGAGTTTGTTCAACAGGCAAAAACGAATTGCTCATCGCCGGAAACAAAAGGATTATCTTTAAAACGCCCAAGGGTATGTTTGATGTAAAGAGTAAACAGGAGGATCGTCCCTGGATTAAGCCCGACTGGGCCTTTCTCGAAGATGGATTACCCATACCTTCAGCCAGGTCAGCCTCACGCGTTGAAGTGGGTTCATTGGGTGAATATGCACTTTCAATCGGTGATGGTTATATGATTCACGGAACGCTTTATCAGCGTTTCCTGGGACTTCCTGTCACCCATGGTTGTGTTCGTATCGGCGACGATGACCTTGAAGTTATTTATAAAACATTGGGCCGGGGATCAAAAGTATTTATCTATTAACGATCTAAAAATGAAAAATAAAGTATCCTTTTGGGTCATTACCATTATTTTAAGCGTTTTAACCATTTTTGTTCTGGTTACCACTGTAATCATGCCCGTGGTAACTAAAAATCCGTTGCCGAAAGCAGTAATCAGCACTTCCGACGAAAAAGAGAAATCCTCGAAGGAAGACAAGGTTAATCCAAAAGATGAGAAAATTCCTGATTCATTAGTCTCGCACAATAGTAAAGATGCGAAAAATCAGCTTTTCGAACTCAGGAAAAGGGAAGTTTTGCTCCAATCACGGCTCACCCTTGCCAAAGAAGATTCGATGTACCTGGTTCTTGATCTTATCGATAATATAGCGATTCTTGAAATGAAGGGCATTCCGCTTCACGAGTGCCATATACTTGATGCTGATATCAGTAATTCTATCCGGATGTATCATACCGAAAATTTATTGAATTGGATGTCAGAGCCCTTCCAGGTTAAGCAGGTTGATGCAACAATACCAAAAATCTCGTGGGTTGAAAAAATTGCCCCCAAAGACTCCGCAGAAGCGAACAAGGCAGCTGTGGAACCTGCTCCGGCAAAACTTGGCGATGTCTATATTGTGATGAATTTTGAACGTAATTTAAGACTGGTCATTAAACAGGCTGAAAAACCGGATGACGAAGGCAAAAAACTTATCTCCGCATTACGCCGGAAATACCAGGGAAAAGAAATCAGGCGGTCGTTGCAATCACTCCTCAAATTCAACCGCGAACCTGCAATGCCACAAATAACAATCGTTCTTCCTAAATCGGATGCCACCATTCTGTACAAGGCACTTCCACTTTACCTGAAAGTAATCGTAAGGATGTAATTTTAATCGTGGAAACTCAAGAGATTTAGTGAAAAAAGAAAAAGTGCGTTAATCCGCACTTTTTCTTTTTAATAATCAACAAGTTAGTAATTATTCTACAGTAACTGACTTTGCCAGGTTACGCGGCTGATCAACATCACATCCCCGCATCACTGCAATATAATAGGAAAAGAGTTGCAACGGGATAATTGCCAGCAGCGGAGTGACAGCCGGATGTGATTTCGGGATTTCGAACAAATCGTTGACCATCCCTTTCAATCCGTCATCACCTTCAGTAACAACGGCAATAATATTTCCTCTCCGGGCTTTAACTTCCTGAATGTTGCTTACAATTTTCTCATAATAACTGTCTTTTGCAGCGACTACAATAACAGGCAGATTGTCGTCGACCAAAGCGATCGGACCATGTTTCATCTCTCCCGCAGCATATCCCTCAGCATGAATATAGGAGATCTCCTTGAGTTTAAGAGCACCTTCCAAAGCTACCGGAAAAAGACAACCGCGTCCCAGGTACAAGGCATTGACAGCATCTTTATACTTTGCAGCAACAACTTTAAAATGAGGATGTTTGACCAGAATTGAATTCACTTTATCGGGAATAAGTGTCAGTTCCTGAATTAAATTTTTATAGACTTCAGCCGAAATTTGTTCTTTCCCTTTGGCAAGCTTGAGCGCCAATAGTGTCAATATAGTAACCTGGGCAGTAAATGCCTTGGTTGATGCGACTCCGATTTCAACGCCGGCGTGCGTATATACTCCTGCATCTGTTTCACGTGCAATACTCGAACCCACTACATTACAAATGCCTAAGATCGTAGCCCCTTTTTCCTTTGCCATCCGCAAAGCTGCCAGGGTGTCGGCAGTTTCACCACTCTGACTGATCGCAATGACCACATCATCATTGGTAAGAATTGGATTCCGGTACCTGAATTCAGAAGCATATTCAACTTCAACGGGAATCCTTGCATACTCTTCGATCAGGTATTCACCCACCAGCGCAGCATGCCATGAAGTTCCGCAGCCAATTAGTATTATTCTCCGTGCTTTGAGTAATTTGGGAAAAATGTCTATTAAGCCTCCCAATACAATTTCTGAATGATCAGGCGAAATGCGGCCACGATAAGTATCCTCAATTGTTTTGGGTTGCTCGAAAATCTCTTTAAGCATGTAATGCTCAAAATCGCCTTTTTCCAAATCACCGATGGTCATATCAACCTTGGTTATTTTAAAGGGAACAGGGATATTTTCAACCGTTTTCAGTGTGAGACTGTCTTTGGTGATAATCGCCACATCGTTATCGTTCAGATAGATAACGCTGTTTGTATAAGGAATGATAGGAGTTGCGTCAGAAGCAATAAAATACTCACCATGACCAATCCCGATCACTAATGGGCTCCCTTTACGCGCAACAATAATCTGGTCTTTTTCATTTTTGCAGATCACTGCAATTCCATATGCACCTACAACTTTCGAAAGGGCGAGCCGGACGGCAATCTCAGCATTTACCTCTTCGCCGTTCCGGTAAAAATATTCGATCAGGTTGACCAATACTTCGGTATCGGTATCCGATTGAAAAGTTATTCCGTTTTTCTTCAGATCAGCTTTAAGCTCCGCATAATTTTCAATAATGCCGTTATGCACCAGCACAAAATGGCCGTTCATCGATGTATGGGGATGTGCATTGCGGTCATTGGGTTCACCATGTGTCGCCCAGCGCGTATGCCCGATTCCGGTTGATCCGGTGAGATTCTGTTCCAGAACGTGTTGCTCAAGATCACAAACCCTCCCTTTGCATTTATATACATTTAACGAACCGTTATAAATTGCCATGCCGGCCGAGTCATAGCCGCGGTACTCCAGACGCTGAAGTCCCTGGATTAAGATGGGATAGGCATTTTTATCCCCGATATATCCTACAATTCCACACATATTTGTTAATTTTTTATGGTTTCCAACATTAGCACTTTCTCCATTTTGGCGATGACCTCTTTGCCGAGTTCTTCTTTTTTAGCCATATGGTCCCTGATTGAGCTGACCTCGGCATGCGTTTCAAATTCACCCCTTACATTATCGAAATCGAGTTGCTGCACCGTTCTGTCGCCATCTACACCGAAACCTGTTTGTTTGATCAGTGAAAATTCTTTTCGCGCGTCATCATAAAGGAGTTGATCGATATCGAGCACGGCCTTCATCCATTTTTGGGTAATTGCGATAACATCTTTCGGGGTGAAATCCTGGACAGAAGTTCCGTAAAAATCTTTAATTACATCGGCAGCCCAGGACCATTCGTAAGTATAATAATTTTCGTGTATTGACCGGATTGTGGCATTGATCTCCTCGAGTGAATGTACTCCACCGTTTTCGATAGAATCCATCAACTGATTGATTGCATCAGAGGGACAAATCATACCTGTGAGATCGAGCCACCGACATCCACTTCCAAGGGGGGTATCTTTACGTAAAGCATCGTGAATATCTTCTATCGCATTGATTGGCTTACGCTGAATCCTTGTGATCATTGAATTACCAAGAAATTTCCAGATTGCTTTTTCATAAAGAGCTATTCCCCTTATGAGGCCGCTGTTTTTGATAACCATGCCATGATAGGTATAAAAAGGTGCCGTTTCACCCGAGGCAGTCAACAGTTCAAGTAACAATGCGCGACCTTTAATCATTTTCTGGATGGAATACGGACTCAGCAGGTTGAAGTTGATTAAGTCGAGTAGATTAGGATCTTTCCGGCGATCGCGCCTGGGCCATTTTTGTGAGTCCCTGATTGTGCCAATACTTTGAAGGTTGATTCCCGGAACAAGCCGGCTCTCATCCTTTTCCTCAATAAGATATGAGAAAGGAAAGTCAGTAGTGTCGGAATGCCGGTAATGGCGTCCCATCACCAGCGAGAATGCCCCGATTCTGGATGGCCATAGAAGATAGGAATCACTGGTTGTTTTGGCACCACGTTCCACAACGCCCTGGTGAATAGGACCAAGTTTATATAAATGATTACTTTGGTTCGATCCGCTTCCGGCATTCATAAAGGAAAACAATCCTGAAATCAGTAAGGTGGATTTATGATGAGAAACAGTATACGGCCCTGCAAAAATTGAACAGGCCTCTCCGTGCAGCCCCTGGCAGTTGGCAAAGAAAACAGATTCAACTGCAGAGTAGTGCTTGTCTAGTATGCATCCTTGTCCGACAAAACAATTCGAAATAAGTGTCGAATCAGTTATACGCGTTCCGGAACAAACAATAAAGTTCTCAAGTATTACCCCCTGCCCAATCATTACGGGATCAGCTGCTGAACTGTTAATACTTCCGTTTACCAGTTTTGAAACCCCTTCGAGTATTGCATACGGACCAATTTTGACATTTCGCATGATCCCGCAATTGATTATATGCACACCACTGCTAACTTCCCCTACACTATCTGAAATATAATCGACATAATTGGCGACAAATTTCTCTATAACTTCAATCGCTTTCTTTCGATGGCGGTACATAGCGAGGATATAGGCTACATGACTTGACAGATGATCATAGATTGGAATTTCGCGTCCGCCTAATTCATTGATTACTTTAATGCGAATTCCGTTTCCAAAGGAGCTC
>JBBRGI010000118.1:0-10260 GCA_038240855.1 Bacteroidales bacterium
C
Source organism: Bacteroidales bacterium (assembly GCA_038240855.1). Lineage (GTDB taxonomy): Bacteria > Bacteroidota > Bacteroidia > Bacteroidales > Prolixibacteraceae > JAAFHB01. The sequence goes on from JBBRGI010000118.1 coordinate 2, forward strand.
ACCAATAATTGATGAAAATGAAATCAGCCGATTGCAAAAACAATAAATTAAGCCATATGCGAATCAGAATTATCCACCTGATTTTAGCGTTAATACTCCTTGACGCATGTAGCCGGAAAGAAGTAATAACTATAGAAAGTTTGCTTCTTGAAATGACCAATCGCGAAGCGTTGGCCCGCTTTCCTGATCCCCCATTTGTACTGCGTCAGTTCAGCAGTTACGACAGGGCAATGACAAAACCGGGTGATCCTTCATGGTTTGCCAATTGGGATCGCTCAATGTTCATCCGCACCGAAACAAATGACGGGAGAACGGAACAGGTCATGTTCGATGCAAAAGGGCCCGGAGCCATTGTCCGTTTCTGGATGACTTTTGCCGGCGAAAATGCAGGCAAGGGCATTTTACGTATTTATTTCGACAATCAGCCACAGCCCGCAATTGAGGGAAAAGCTCTGGATGTATTGAGCGGCAAACTGCTTGCAGGAGAACCGCTTGCATCCTCAGTATCCGATTCCACCAAATACGAAATGCGGGGTCATAACCTGTACCTCCCACTGCCTTATTCATCAAACTGTAAAGTGACCTACGAAAGTGAAAACATTAAGGATGCAGGAGCAAAAACGGGTGGCGAAGCCGTATATTACAACATCAATTACCGGACCTATAATTCGGATATAAAGGCTGTTACCTGGTCAACTGATGAAATGTCAAGGTCAGCATCAACACTTGAAAATGTGCAAAAATTATTAAGCTCCCGCGATCGCGGATTGGAAAAATTTAAAGCCGACACAAGCCGGCTTACCGGTAAAATAGCTGCCGGCAATTCGGTATCACAGACATTGAAAGGCAGTCAGGCCATTCGGATGATTAAGCTTAAGTTGGATCCTTCTGTTAATCCGCGCTCGCTGCGGACCACCATCCTTGAAATTACATTTGACGGCAAGAGCACCGTCTGGTGCCCCCTGGGTGATTTTTTCAGTACAGGCTATCAGCTCCGTTTTTCGAACACCTGGTATTCATCGGTAAACTCTGACGGAACACTCTGTGCTTACTGGGTAATGCCATTCAAAAATACCGCTGAAATCACCCTGCACAATATGGGGAAACAAGACATTGAAATTACCGGCAGTGAAATTCTCTCAGCACCCTGGAAATGGGACGACCGGTCTATGCACTTCGGTACATCGTGGCATCAGTTTACCCATCTGCAAACAGGCGAGATGAAAGATAACGATGGAAACGGCGGACCATTCGACCTTAATTATGTAGAACTTTCAGGCAAAGGGGTATATGTTGGCGATGCCATCACCGTTTTTAATACTGTATATGCGTGGTGGGGCGAAGGTGATGAAAAAGTGTATGTCGATAATGAAACTTTTCCTTCTCACATAGGTACCGGCACGGAAGATTATTACGGATATGCCTGGTGCCGTCCCGAAAAATTTGCAAACCACCCGTTTATTGCCCAGCCCGACGGCAGCGGCAACTTTTGGCCTGGCTACACGGTAAACCTCCGCTACCGGGGACTTGACGGCATCCCATTTAACTCATCGTTGAAATTTGATATGGAGATGTGGCACTGGACCAGGGCAACGATCAATTTTGCGCCGGTCACATTCTGGTACCTTTTACCCGGAGGCAAAAGCAATATTGAACCCGATACCGCGGGTATTAATGCCCGGGTCGTACTGAAGCGCAACGACATCGTATCTCCTGGTATCGTAAACGGTAAGATAGAGGCAGAAAATATGATCCTCTCGTCGGTTACAGGTGGAAATTTCCGCTACCAGAATTCCACCAAACACGGATGGAGTGGCAATATGCAGGCATTCTGGACCGATGCAAAGCCTGGCGATAAACTTAACCTGTTATTCCATTCCAATGAAGAGTCCCGGGTCAAAGTAAATGCGAATTTTTCCATGGCTAAAGATTACGGATCATTCAAGGTTTATCTTAATGAAAAACCCGCCGGTAAATTCAATCTGCATAACGACAGTCTGATTACACGCCAGGTGTCATTGGGGAAATTCAAATTATTAAAAGGTGAAAACAAACTGGTGATCGAAGTGACCAAATCAAGCCCCGATCCGAAAAAAGCCTTCATGGGACTTGATTACCTTGAATTTATTGAATAAACAATTATCTCAGACTTCGATGAAGTACATCATTATAAAGGCAATAGCCATCATATGGTTCAGGTACGAGAAAGAAACCTATTAATTGTGTAAAATATGAAAGGCGTTACAATGAAGATAAATATATACAGAACATCAGCAATACTCTTTTTTATTGCATTCATTACCTTGAACGTAAAACATACAAATGCCCAAACGCCTGGTTTCATGGCGATTTCAAGCCAAAACGGGATTGAAGTTACCGCGCTGAACGGGACAAATCTGTCACGGGCATTACCGCTTGTATCTTTTCGGATCGGTGAAAAACAATACACTTCGCTGGATGCAAAAACAGAAAACGGGGTGAACCGCATTCCGGGGGTTGTGGAAATTTCGTGGGATATCAGGGAATACAGTCCTGGTTCAAAAGTACAGGTAAAATTCACCAATATTTCGGCCGATACCGCTTTGCTGCACAATGTAGTCCCTTTCGGGGAGTCGTCCGATCATGTGTATATAACCGGGAAAGGTGATCACGGGTTGTCGAGGACCCACCTTTTCAGGCCGGGATTTGATCCGGTAAATGTAATCGTCCCGGATAATGCGTGGGAACTGGGATTCACGGCCATGGAACTGGCTGAAGGTAAAAAGGCATGCGCGCTGGTCCGCCGCGACAGAGCCTCAATTACTGACGGGAAAAGGCGGCGATTCGAAACCGAACTCTTTCCCAAAGGTACCGTGCAATATACGCTATGGGCCGATTCATATGAGGGAAACTGGCAGGAAGGTTTAAGGGTCATGTTCCAGCAACGGTTGCTTTATGATGTGGAGCCCGGCAAATTCAACAATACGATGTTTGAGCGCGATGACCTGAAATGGGTTCGTCACGCTTATGTCTCTCACCTGATACAGAACTGGGACAATTATTACTACGATTATACCGACGGAAAATTTCACCTGGAGGAGTTTGTAAAAAAAGGGCTCAGGTTATATGGGGGTGATGATTTTATAGGCATCTGGCCCACCTGGCCCACACTTGGACTCGATCAACGCAACCAGTGGGACCTTTTCCGTGACCTCCCCGGTGGTATGGAGCAGATCAAAAAACTGGCAGCGATGTGCAACGGGTATAACACCCGCCTTTTTATTTGCTACAATCCTTGGGATGAGAGCACACGCAGTGAAAGCCACACGCTGGGGATGGCCGATATTATCGCGGCAACCGGTGCAGACGGCGTCGTATTGGATACAAAAGGCGAGTCGAGCACCGAACTTCAGCATGCTGCCGATTCTGTTCGCAAGGGAGTGGTGATGTACAGCGAAGGGATGGCCGTTCCCCGCGATATGCAGGGAATTGTATCGGGTCGGGTGCATAATGCGCTTTATTATTGCCCGATGCTGAATCTGAACAAGTTTATAAAACCCGAATTTTCAATATTCCGTGTTGCTGAATTATTTAAAGAACCCATCAGGCGTGAATACAGTGTGGCCTTTTTCAACGGGTACGGCACCGAAATGAACATTTTTGCACCGGGAAAACCGGAATGGGCCGATGAGCAATACCTATATCTGGGAAGAACTTCACGCATTTTGCGTGAAAACACCCATAATTTTGTTTCCAAAGATTATGTCCCGCTGATACCCACAACCCACGACAGTATTTGGGTCAACCAGTGGAATACGGCTGACAAAACCATTTACACCATTTACAGCCTGATCCCCGAAGGATACAAGGGTAATCTTTTTGAAGTAAAACCGCAGGAAGGCTGGCATTATGTTGACATTTGGCACCATCGCGAACATGAACCAAAACCCGTCGGGGGAAAATGGCTCGTTGAAGTCGAAACTGATGCCTTTAATCAATCATGGCTGGGAACCAACAACGAAGGAGCGGTGGATTGTATCGCCCGCTTTCCCGAATTGCTCACCGTATCGCTCGAAAGCGATGTTCTGCAGGTGGATGCAACAAAAGGTAAAGAAATAAAAGTCTGGGCAGGCGTACCCGATTATGAGAAAAAACCGCTGGTTCTTCCTGTCGGGAAAAACACACTGCGCCTGATGGAAAATTTCGGGAGGTACGAAGGGCGATTTATCATTCAACTTTTTGATGCGGGGATTCTGCTCGACGAGAAAATCATTACTGTTACCCCGGGAACACCGCGGCTGATGAACCAACCTGAAAAAACTCCGGCAGCATCCTCGGTTCCCTCCGGTATGGTTAAAATTCCTGCCGGGAAATTCCTTTTCAAAGCGACCAACGGAGATGAATTTATCCCTTATCCAAAGCATAACCAGGGAAAAACATTCGATATGCCTTCTTTTTACATGGACAAATATCCGGTAACGAACAAGCAGTTTAAAGCATTCCTTGATGCGGTTCATTATCAGCCAAAAGATTCTGCCAACTTTCTGAAAAACTGGACGGGCAGAGAAATACCCGCCGGGCAGGAGAATTTTCCCGTTGTGTATGTGTCCTTTGAAGACGCTAAGGCCTATGCGACATGGGCCGGCAAACGGCTGCCGACAGAAGTGGAATGGCAATATGCAGCACAAACTTCTAAAGGAAATGAATGGCCCTGGCAGCAGAAAAAACCTGTAAAAAGGGTGGAAGAAGTAATCACAAATACCCTGACTGTTTCAAAACTGGAAGGGATCGATCCGCGGTTTGCCAATCTGGGCGATAGCAAACTTTACAAGGTCGGAAAATATCCGAAAGGTGCAAATCCATTTGGTCTTCAGGACCTGGTGGGCAGTGTCTGGCAGTTGACAAACGACCTTTACGCCAACGGTAGCTACAGGTTCATTATCATGAAAGGGGGCAGTTATTTCAAACCCTCGTCATCGTGGTGGTATGTACAGGGAGGGCCGCGCGAACTACATTACCGGCAATACCTGCTGCGCATTTCTGAAGGCTTTGAACGTAATGCAACTGTCGGTTTCCGCTGCATAAAGGATGCCCAATAAAGTCGGCATCAGGAAGATGAAAAGATAATTATGCCTGTACGTAAATCAGGAAGATTTGATAAAATTACTGGCGAATTCTGGATTTCCGGACGCAAATAGTAATTTTATATAATGAATGATCAATTAATTAAAACCAAATTTTGTCATGATCAGAATAGTTACAGCACTAATAATTTTCTCAGCTATTGCATTAAGTGCCTGGTCGCAATCCGCCGAAACCAGCCAGACGTTTTACTTAAACAACAAGGCACCATTACTTTTGAAACCCTACATGGAGCTGCCATTGGGAAGTATTCAACCACAGGGCTGGCTGAAGGATCAGTTACTGCGTCAGAAAGAAGGCATGACCGGAAACCTGGATGAAATCTACAAGCCTGTAATGGGCAAGCGCAACGGTTGGCTCGGCGGTGATGGTGATGTTTGGGAGCGCGGTCCCTATTGGATTGACGGCCTGGTTCCACTCGCGTATATCCTGAACGACAAAGGTCTGATTGAAAAAACTAAACCATGGATTGAATGGACCATCAAAAGCCAAAGAGCCGACGGTTACTTTGGGCCGGATACCGACCGGGATAATGAACCCGGGCTTCAGCGCACCAACGCACATGACTGGTGGCCTAAAATGGTGATGCTGAAAGTGCTGCAACAGTATTATTCCGCCACCAACGACCAAAGGGTGATAAAGCTGATGCTTAATTATTTCCGGTATCAACTCAGGGAATTACCTGCAAGACCTCTCAACAACTGGACCCATTGGGGAATGGAACGGGGTGGCGACAACCTGATGATCGTTTATTGGTTGTACAACCTGACCGGTGAAAAGTTCCTGCTTAATTTGGCTGAACTCATTCATCATCAAACGGTGAACTGGACCGATGCTTTCCTGGAGGGCGATCTTTCAAAGCAATGGAGCTTTCATTGTGTCAATGTCGCCCAGGCCATGAAGGAACCCATCGTTTATTACCAGCAGAACCAGCATCCTAAATATATTAAGGCTGTAAAAAAAGGACTTGGCGATTTGCGCCATCATCATGGAATGCCTCACGGATTGTATGGAGCCGACGAAATGTTGCATGGAAACAATCCGACACAGGGATCCGAATTCTGCACAGCCGTTGAAATGCTGTTCTCCATGGAGACAATATTGCCGGTTACAGGTGATGTTGAATTTGCCGATCATATCGAAAAGGTTGCTTTTAATGCATTACCTACCCAGGCAACTGATAATTACGACAGCAGGCAATATTACCAGCAGGCTAACCAGGTTACGGTTTCGAGGCATCCGCGAAATTTCAATACGGCATACGAAGGAACAGGACAACTCTTCGGTGAGCTTACAGGCTACCCGTGCTGCACCTCAAACATGCACCAGGGATGGCCAAAGTTTACACAGAATCTGTGGTATGCAACTGCTGATAAAGGGATTGCAGCCTTGATTTATGCACCTTCAAAAGTGACTGCAAAGGCAGGGGACGGCTCCACGGTTGAGTTTTCGGAAGTGACGGATTATCCGTTCGGTGAAAATATTAAATTCACATTCAAGGCAGCCAAAACGGTAAGTTTTCCTTTCCATTTAAGAATTCCGGCATGGTGCGAAACAGCCGTTGTAAAGGTTAACGGAAAAGTGTGGGATGAATATCCGGGTAACCAGGTCATTAAAATTAAGCGTGAATGGAAGAGCGGAGATGTTGTGGAACTCAACCTTCCGATGAAATTAAGGTACGACCGCTGGCACGAAAATTCTGTCGCCATCGAACGGGGCCCCTTAACTTTTGCGCTGAAAATCGGTGAAAACTGGAAGAAAGTTGCCAATAACGACAAGTATGGTCCGTTCTATTATGAGGTGGAGCCAACAACTCCTTGGAACTACGGCCTTATTGAATCATCGCTCAACAACCTGGCCGAAAATTTTGTGGTGACTAAACGCAATGTTTCTACCGATTCCTATCCCTGGAATCCCGAAAACTGTCCGGTTGAGATCAGGACCACCGGAGTAAAGATTCCGTTCTGGACAATGTATAATGGTTCAGCAGGTCCTTTGCCTTATAGTTCACAATACCAGCTCAAAACTGATTCTCCTGAACAAATCACTTTAATCCCTTACGGATGCACTACTTTGCGGATTTCTGAATTCCCTGTTGTAAGGATAAAACAATAATCTGTTCATTTTAACCAGTCAAATCGAATCATTTTTGGATTTGACTGCAAATGTTTTGCCATGAATAAACTGATCGTTTTCACCTGTGTACTCACTTTATTTTTTTTTAATTCGTGTCAAAAGAAACCGTCATATCTGGCCTCTTTGCATGCGGGTAAAAACTTTCCGCTTTATACCACCTACGCCGCAGCGCAGGAAAGATCGGACTTTGTGCTTGACGAAGGCTACGAATTCCGGTACGATGCAGATTCATTGGGAGCTGACTTCACAACAGATACTGGCGGTGATATTTGTGTAGGATTCCTAAAAAACGGAAAATGGGTTTATCGCGTCGCCGATATGGCTAAACCTCCGGTGATTACTGCCTCCTTTCCCGACATGGTCAACTATGAATACGAACCATTCGCAGGGATCAGTGTTTCAGGTATGTTTATGACTTACTCATCGCATTCGGCCATATTGGAATTAACCATTACCAACAATGGCAACGAGGAATCAGAAATGACCATATTCCCGTTTATGCGAAGCAACAGCCGGCTATTCCATACGGTTGAATTCAATAATCAGGAGAATCTGATCTCATTTTCGCATGAGGAGTATCCCGATAGCTGGACCCTTTCACACAACCTTCCCCACACCGACAGTATTCGTAATATTTTCATGCTATCAACCACACCTGATGAATCTCTGGCCTTTTCGGGCGAATCGGGCGAATCGCCCACACTACCATCCCCGATATTCTTATCACGTAAACCAACGCGACAGCTTACAGGCCGTATCTATTCACCCGAAGGAGTCCGACTACCAGGCACTCCCCTATTGAACCGTTTGAAATTAACGGTGGATAGTAATGAGGATGTGATAATTACAGAGAATAGTAGTCTGTGGGGCACCACCCAGCCGACACTGGCCCGGGATGGCTACTTTAGTCTGGAAGGAGGAAATATAAATCCTGAGGCTCAAACATTCCGTTTAACCGGCTATAACGAAAAGCAGCAAAAACAGTCAACCGTAACAGGTCATTTTAAAGACGTTACCGAACGACGCGATCTCCATTTATCGGAATCCGTAATTCCTGTAATTTCATCCATCAAATCTGAAAACAATCGCATTGAATGGACTAAGCCCGGCAAAGAAGTAACCTTTTCAGTTTACCGCCGGTCCTACCCCGAAATTACCTATCACCGGATTGCCCGGGAAATAATCGATTCAATTTTTACCGATACTACTGCTGAAAAGGGAAAAATCTACGGCTATGTGGTGACCTGTTCGGTCAAAGGTCAATCAGGAATTCAGTCACGCGAGGTGGTTAATATTCCGGCAAGTGATTTTACCAGGTATGTGAATGACGGTATCCTTCCTGACAGAATTCCCGAAAATGCACGTATTGTAACACTGCTCAAAAAACTCCGGATCGCATCGGGAGCTTCCGAAAAATTCAGAATCATCAGGTCGGTCAGCGATGCAGGGGAACGCCATGACAGCATTTTGATGCAGACAAAAAAATTACTGGAAACCGATATTAATCCTATAATTCAGGCTAATAAGAAACTTCTCACCAACGTAAAAACATTCGGTTTCCGGAATCAAAAACAGGAAGCGTTATTCTGGAGCAATGTCAACATGATGCGGCAGTGCTTCTATCCGCCGCAGGCTAAATCGGATTATAATTACTATGTTTTTTCAAGGGAGCCGACCTGGGGATGGGGTCACGGAGGGCAGGTTTTCCACGAAAGTATTGTAATGCTTTCGTATGCCGATGTTGATCCGGAAGGTGCAATGAACTCGCAGCGTGTATATCTGCAACGGCAGTATCCCAATGGTTATATCAATTACCGGACAGGCTCTTTCCTCGATGAAATTATTGAATACAAAGGTGAACTTACTTCATCAGCCCCATGGTATTCGTGGCTCAACCTGGAAGTTTACAAAATGACAAAAGATAAAAACTTTCTCAAGGAGATGTATGGATCATCGGCGAAGTTCTATAATTTTTACATTTCAAACCGCGACAAGGACGGCGACGGTCTCTGTGAATGGGGTGGTCATGCCGTGCTCGAATCGGTGCGTGATGCTCTGGTGGCTGTCTGGGACGAAGTGGGATGGCCCGCTAACTTTGAAGCACTCGACCTCAACTGCATGCTCGTGATGGAAGCCAAATCACTGGAGGTTATGGCTCGGGAACTGGGAATGGATAAGGAAGCTGATAAATGGAAAGCCGACCACGAAAAACGTGCCTCCCTGATTAATAAATATTGCTGGGATAAAGAAACAGGGTTCTATTACAATGTAAATAAAGGCGATCATAGTTTCACGTTCAAAACGGCCAATGACCTTAAACGGATGGAAATTATTGGTTTTCTGCCACTCTGGGCCGGGATAGCAGACGAAAACCAGGCAAAATCGCTGGTTTCGCATCTGACCAATCCCGCAAAATTCTGGCGCAGGTACGGTATCCCGTCTCTTGCGGCAGACGACAGCTACTATAACGATAAGGGATACTGGAACGGGCCGGTATGGGTGCAGTGGAATTACCTGGTTATGTCAGGTTTATTAAAGTACGGTTACAAAACTGAAGCCGGGGAGCTGGTTGAAAAGGTTACGGAAGTAATGTCCAACAGGCTTGGGGCAGACCATAATCTTTGGGAATTTTACAGTCCGGACGATCTGTGGGGAGGACATCATAAAACCTATATCTGGGCCGGTATCGTAAACCGTATGATGAAGGATGTAAGCCAGGTAAACCAGAAGTAGACTATTCTCACATTTTATAAACTGCGGGTTCCTGCTTAGCTTTTGGGATAAAACTGTTTTCTGTATTGTGCTGGCGAACAAGAGGTTACCTCCTTGAAAACTCGCGCAAAGTGAAAACGGTCGCAGAAACCTGATAAACGTGCTATTTCATCGATGGGTTCAGCCGTGTGATGCAGCAATATACTTGCTTTTTGCACCCGCCGTTCCCTGATAAATTGCTGGGGAGGCACACCAATCTCCTCCTTGAAAAAACGTGCAAAAGAGTTGAT
>JBBRGI010000119.1:0-10235 GCA_038240855.1 Bacteroidales bacterium
GTACAACCTTCCGACGCCGTTGAAACTGTATCGATGTACTTTTTCAAAATGCCGGTGGTGGCTTTATACGGCGGTTTTTGCCATACTTTTTTTCGTTCTGAGATTTCATTTTCACTGACATCAGCCTCCAGCCGGTTGTTAACTGCATCAATGGTGATGATATCGCCATCGCGGATTAGCCCGATCAATCCACCTTCGCAGGCTTCCGGGGTGATATGACCGACCACAAATCCATGAGAACCTCCTGAAAACCGGCCATCGGTAATCAACGCAACATCTTTACCAAGCCCGGCGCCCATCACCACACTGGTGGGTTTTAACATTTCAGGCATTCCGGGAGCCCCCTTCGGACCAGAGTTCCTGATCACGATCACATCTCCCTTTTTCACCATCGATTGAATACCCCTGACAGCTTCAAACTCATCTTCAAAGACTTTTGCCGGACCGGTAAAAACTTCGCCTTCCTTCCCGGTAATTTTGGCTACCGCTCCATCGGGAGCAAGGTTGCCAAAAAGAATCTGTATATGACCTTGTTTTTTAATCGGATCGGAGAAAGTCCGGATAATTTTCTGGCCTTTCGCGAGATCGGAGATTTTCTCAAGGTTCTCACCCAGAGTTTTCCCGGTCACAGTCAGGCAATTTCCCGAAAGATATCCTTCCTTCAAAAGAAATTTCATTACACCCGGAATTCCTCCCACATCATGAAGATCTTCGAACAGGTATCTGCCGCTTGGTTTTAAGTCGGCAATATAAGGCGTATTGTCGCTTATTCGCTGAAAATCGTTAATATTCAGGGCTACATCAACAGCTTTAGCCATCGCGATCAGATGGATTACAGCATTCGTTGATCCCCCGAGAGCCATGATAAGGGTAATTGCATTTTCAAATGCCTGCCTGGTCATGATATCGCGTGGTTTGATATCTTCCCGGAGGAGCTTATTAATCGCTTCGCCTATCGCAATGCATTCGAGGCCTTTTTCTTTGGCTAATGCCGGATTGGAGGAGGAATAGGGTAAACTCATTCCCATGCATTCTATGGCAGAGGCCATCGTATTGGCAGTATACATTCCACCGCAGGCACCTGCACCGGGGATGCAATTTTTAATGATGCCTTTATAATCCTCATCCGAAATATTGCCCTGCAGCCTTTCACCATAAGCTTCGAATGCCGATATAATGTTCAGATCTTCTCCTTTCCAAAGACCCTTTTTCACAGTCCCTCCATACAACATTATAGAAGGCCGGTTCAGTCGTCCCAGGGCAATCATTGCGCCGGGCATATTTTTATCGCACCCCACAATAGGGATTACCGCATCGTAAAATTGAGCACTAACTACCGTTTCGATAGAATCAGCAATAATTTCGCGCGACGGCAACGAGTATTTCATCCCTTCTGTTCCATTGGTAATCCCATCGCTGACCCCAATGGTATGAAAGATTAATCCATATAAACCTTCCTGTTTATCGACACCCTTTTTTACAGCCTCAGCCAACCCGTTCAGGTGCATATTACAGGGATTTCCCTGATAGCCGGTGCTTACGATACCTACCTGGGCTTTTTTCAAATCGTTTTCCTTCATGCCAATGGCATAAAACATGGCCTGCGCTGCCGGCAGACTATCATCCTGAGTCACTTTTTCACTGTATTTATTGACTTTATTTTCCATGGTGAATTTTAATTAAGATCGATATCCTGCATGACGATATTCTTCCAGTCAAACAAGTTATTCCATATTTTGTTTGTAACCTGCTGTTTGGTGATTTCATCATGAAGTCGTAACTATAGATTTCATTCGTATTTATCAGGCACAACAAGTATTGTTTTTTGTATATTTGTGAAAAGAATTAAGAATTTGAAAAAACAGGTAATTTTTATGAGAAGAACTTAAATTAACCGATCCCGGTTGACTCATGTACATTCCGAATAACTTATTATTATAAACATATCTTTTATTGTTTGAGATTCAAAATTAGTTTTACAAAAACCAATGGTAGAAAAAGACAATACACCACGAATTCTTCTTGTTGACGACGAGGAGGATATACTTGAATTTGTAAGTTATAATCTTCAACGTGACGGCTTCAGAGTTTTCACAGCCCGCAATGGACTGGAAGCAATCGAAATGGCAGGTAAAGTTAAACCTGATCTCATCATTCTCGATGTTATGATGCCCGAGATGGACGGCATAGCGGCGTGTGAGGAAATCAGAAAACTGCCTGGCTGCAAAGGAGTTGTAATTGCTTTTCTGACTGCACGTGGGGAGGATTATTCCCAGATCGCCGGATTTGAGGCCGGGGCCGACGACTATATCACGAAACCCATACGGCCTAAAGTGTTAATCAGTCGGGTAAAGGCGCTGTTAAAAAGATCGGGTGGAATAACGGCTGAATCAACAGAAAATGAAAAGATTCTGAATATCGGCGATATGGTGATTGATAAAGAGCGATACCTTCTGATCATTGAGGGCAGGGAGCTTACCTTGCCCCGTAAAGAATTTGAACTCCTTTCGTTGCTGGTATCGAAGCCCGATAAGGTGTTTACACGCGACGAAATATATAAGGCGGTATGGGGAAATAATGTAATTGTTGGTGACCGGACCATTGATGTTCATATCAGGAAATTGCGCGAAAAAATCGGAAACGATCATATCCGGACCCTCAAAGGAATAGGTTACAAATTTATTACTTAGCTCTTTTGTGGGATCAGATATTGGAGAAAATCGAAAAAAGGATACTTAATCCAAGTAAATACCCTGTATAAACCTGAGTCGGCGTATTTTTTTCGAGAGATAACTGCGAAAACCCGGCCAATCCGCCGGCCAGCAGCACGGCTGACAGGAAAATCGGATCATAAATGCCAAGTCGTAGCATAATTGCTATCGACAGTCCGGCCATTGCTCCGCTTCCTGCCATATACGAGCTAATATTCCAACGAAGGGAGATCAGTGACAATGAAATCAGTACAAGGGTTCCGGCTAAAAATCCGGCTTTATAAAACCCGGCCAGTGTCAGCATCGAAATATAGTAATAGCCAATATAATAACACAATGCAGTAAACAATAGGATGATGCTAATCTCGGGGTATCTGCCCTGATTTTGAAAGAGTTTAGTAAATAAACGTAATGTGAATACAAAAAATAAAGGGACAAGACAAGTTGCCAAAAATGTTAACAACACTATAAGCTGCCTCATTTGCCCGGATATAAAAGCGATATAGAGGTTTGTTCTGAATAGAATAATCACCCCGATTACCGGAACCAGCAATGGATGAAACACAACCTGTATAACCCGGGCTATTAATTTCTCCATCATAGTTAAAGTTCCTTTCGCATCCGGGCAACCGGGATTTCTAATTGTTCCCGATATTTAGCTACGGTTCTGCGTGCAATTGCATATCCCTTGTCATTGAGAATCTGTGTAAGTTCATCATCGTTAATAGGCTTACGTTTACTCTCATTCTCAATACATTCCTGTAATATTGATTTGATCTCACGCGTCGAAACCTCTTCTCCTGTATCTTTCTGCATGGATTCCGAGAAAAAGTATTTCAACGGATAGATCCCGAAGTGCGTCTGGATGTATTTACTGTTCGATACCCGTGAGATCGTTGAAATATCAAGTCCGGTCCGGTCCGCGATATCTTTTAAAATCATGGGGCGCATTTTTGTTTCGTCGCCTTCCATAAAATACTCCTTCTGATACATCAGTATTTCGGTCATTACAAGCATAAGAGTCTCTTGTCGTTGCTTTATGGCATCAATAAACCATTTGGCTGAGTCGATCTTCTGTTTGACAAAAATAACAGCATCTTTCACATCGCGTGACATTGACTTTCGGTTTTCATGGTACGACCGCAACATATTGGAATAATGACGACTGATATTGAGCTCAGGCACATTTTTCTGATTAAGGCTTAGTTGCAACTCATCATCAACAACTTCAAGAATGAAATCGGGAATGATCGCCTGGTTCCCATGACTGATAGTACTACTGAATGAACTTCCGGGCTTCGGATTTAATCGGAGGATTTCATCGATAGCGCGCTTAAGGGTCTCTTCATTTACCCCAAATTTGCGAGCCAGCTTATCGAAATGTTTGTGGGTAAACTCTTCAAACCCATCGCGAAGAATTTGGCCAGCCAGTTTGATTTCCGGTTTTTTGTCACCCTTGCGGTATAACTGCAACCTGAGACATTCGCGCAGATTACGGGCACCAACTCCGGGGGGATCCAGTTCCTGAATCACCCTGAGAATTCTGATCAGTTCGGTCTCGTTGGTTTTGATATTTTGCGTAAACTCCAGATCATCAACAATTGAGGAAAGGTCGCGGCGTAAATATCCATCCTCATCGATATTTCCTATAATGTGCTCAGCAAGTATTGCTTCCTTTTCGTTGAGCATCTCCATACTTACCTGATCCTGCAGATGTTCGTGAAAGGAAGTGCCGTCCGAAAATGGAATATCGGCCACCTTATCGTCTTTCGAAGTATTCTGGGTGTTGTACCGGTAGGACGGATAGTCCTCTTCATTAAGGTAGTCACTTACCGAAAATTCTTCGTTATCGTTATCCTCCTTCGACTTTAATTCAGTTGAATAGTCCTCCTCTGTCGCTTCGTACTCTTCGTTTTCGATTTCGAGCACAGGATTCTCGTCAAGCTCTTTTTTAATCCGTTGTTCCAACAGTAAACCAGGAAGTTCCAACAGCTTTATAACTTGTATTTGCTGTGGGGAGAGCTTCTGAAGTAGTTTCTGCTGGAGACTTAGTTTCTGCATAATCTGTAAACTCTTTTTGCGTCCGAAAGTTAAAAAAAAAAATTGAGCATTCGATGTAATCAACAAAAACCCCCGAAGGAAAAAGATTCTCCGGGGGTATATAATGTAGGTGTTAATAAGACAAGTATCAGGACCTCATAATAACGAATTACAATCAGCCCGAAGCTGCCGGTTTAAAATTCGCAATTTTTAGGTGTCCGCGCAAATGGAATAACATCGCGGATATTTCCCATGCCCGTTACAAATAGCAGGAGCCTTTCAAATCCAAGACCGAAACCAGCATGAGGGCATCCTCCAAACCGACGGGTATCGAGGTACCATTGCATGTCTTCTTTTGGAATGTCCATTTCGTCCATCCTTTTTTCCAGCCTGTCGAGCCGCTCCTCGCGTTGTGATCCACCGATGATTTCCCCGATCTGAGGGAATAACACATCCATGGCCGAAACAGTCTGACCGTTATCATCCATACGCATGTAAAATGCTTTAATCTCTTTGGGATAATTGGTAAGAATCACAGGTTTTTTAAATTCAACCTCAACCAGGAAGCGTTCATGCTCGCTCTGCAAATCGGCACCATAACCGGTTATCGGATACTGGAACTTTCCTTTTTTATTCTGTTTCGAATTTTTAAGGATCTCGATCGCATCGGTATAAGTAAGCCTGACAAAATCATTATCTGCAACAAATTTCAATTTTTCGATCAACTCCATTGAACGCTGATCGGCCGGCTTGTTCTTTTCCTCTTCGGTCAACCTGCTGCTCAAAAAGAGCAGATCATCAATGCAATGATCTAATGCATAGCGAATTAAATACTTTAGAAATTCCTCTGCAAGATCCATATTATCTTGAAGGTCCGAAAAGGCTACTTCGGGTTCAACCATCCAAAATTCAGCCAGGTGTCGTGAAGTATTGGAATTCTCTGCACGAAATGTCGGGCCGAATGTATAAATCCGCGAAAGCGCCATAGCAAAAAGTTCTCCTTCGAGCTGTCCCGAAACGGTCAGATTTGCAGCTTTTCCGAAAAAGTCCTGGCTGAAATCGACATTACCTTCTTCATCCATTGGAGGATCTGTTGCCGGTAAGGTCGTAACACGAAACATTTCACCTGCACCTTCGGCATCCGAACTGGTGATAATAGGCGTATGTACATTGTAAAAACCCCTGTCATTAAAGAAGTTATGAATGGCAAATATCATGGCATGACGAATACGAAAAATTGCACCATAAGTGGCGGTACGGGGACGAAGATGAGCCACATCCCGCAGAAATTCGAGCGAATGGCGCTTGGGCTGAATCGGATATTTCTCAGGATCGGCAATCCCAATCACCTCGAGGGCAGTAGCCTGCAGCTCCACTGACTGACCCGAACCTGCTGATGCAACAAGAGTTCCTGTTACACCAATGGCAGCACCTGTATTAATACTCCGGAAAATATCTTCCCCAAAGGTCTCAACATCAGCAACGACCTGCAAATTATGGATAGTTGTACCGTCATTCAAGGCAATAAAATTCACATTTTTACTGCCACGGCGAGTACGTACCCAACCTTTCACTGTAATCTCTACGCCAACCTGGCCCGATTTTAAAATATCGACAATTCGTATGTTCTTCATCTTAATTGCTATAGCTTGAGATACCCCAAGGATTTACTATTTGGAAATGTAATCCACAAAAGTAAAATTATTACCTCTTTAACAAACCATTCCGCAACGAATCTTTTCAATTCTTAACCAACCGCTAATATTCGTAGTTTTGTAAAAAAATTAATCATGAAGGGACCCGATAACTGGAAGAACTTATGTGAGCGTTTAAGCGGGATGTTTGGAATCGACGTCGATCTGAACGGAGTTCTCTTCCTGGTGGGAATCCGCGAGCGGGGATTGACTTTTCAGAAGTTTACCAAAGAGGAGAAGATCAACCTGATTAACCTGGGAAGTTGCACTCTTTATCAGGAAATGGGTTTAGTAGAAATTAGCGGCGAGGATGCAGAAGGATGGCCCCTGTTCCAACAAAAAAGCCTTGCTCCGGTCATCGCCGAAGAACTTAAACAAAAGACTCTTCAGGATTGTGCTATAAGCTATTTTAAAAAGGTTTTTGAAACATAGGGGCGATTCCTAATAATCGCTGCGTAACACCTGATGCCGTTAGAACGATCCAGACGGGCAGGATTATCACAGCAAGAAGGGTCGGGAGGATGACCAGCCGGCCAGTTAACTAAAGATGTCGGGACAAAACTGTGTATACGGAATCTGCAATTCAGGTTTTAAGAATCTCTTCAATGCGGTTAAGTTCAGTTTCCGAAAAGGCAAGGTTATTTCTTGCAGCCAGGTTATCCTTTAGTTGAGCGACTGAACTTGCCCCGATAAGTACAGATGTCACCCGGCGGTCTTTCAATAACCAGGCAATAGCCATCTGAGCCAGGGATTGTCCACGTTCCAACGCAATATTATTCAAAAGCACAGCCTTTGCCAGTGCAGGTTGCACTTGCTCTTTTCTTAAAAATCCCCATGACTTTGCTGCCCTCGAACCGTCGGGAATACCTTTCAGATACCTGTCAGTAAGAAGTCCCTGTGCCAAAGGAGAAAAGGCAATAACTCCGATTCCTTCATTTTCAGCGATATTTAACAGCTCCGCTTCAGCCCAGCGTTCAAACATCGAATACTTAGGCTGATGAATCAAACATGGAGTACCCAGGTGTTTAAGTATTGCAGCAGCTTTTTTAGTCAGTTCAGCCGGATAGTTTGAGATACCGGCATAGAGCGCTTTCCCGGAACGTACTGCATGATCGAGTGCATACATCGTCTCTTCGAGTGGGGTATCCGGATCAGGACGATGAGAATAAAAAATATCGACATATTCGAGTCCCATCCTTTTAAGGCTTTGATCGAGGCTGGACAAGAGGTACTTTCTTGAGCCCCATTCACCATAAGGTCCAGGCCTCATCAGATAACCCGCCTTCGTCGAAATAATCAGTTCATCCCTGTAAGGGAGAAAGTCCTTCTTTAGAATTACCCCAAAATTCTCTTCAGCCGATCCGGGAGGAGGTCCGTAGTTATTGGCCAGATCAAAATGGGTAATCCCCTGATCAAAAGCATACCTGAGCATGGCCCGTCCAGATTCCTGAACATCGACTCCGCCGAAGTTATGCCACAAACCCAACGAAATTTCGGGCAACCTGACACCGCTCCGACCACACCGCCTGTAATTTACCCTATTGTCATAACGCTCATTTTCCGGCAGATAGCTCATGGTTTAAGATTTTAGATTTATGGTCATAAAATTAGGAATAAAAAGATATCCAAGTGAATTATTTCTATATTTGTTCACTTGAAAAAAAAAAGAAAAACCAAACAATTATTAACAAAAACTATCCTTCAATAATGGAGCAAAAAACCAACAGTAATCTCCGGCTCGGAATGACCTTTATGGCGTCGATCTTTTTCATCTTCGGATTCATTACCAACTTTAATATTGCAATGAAAGATCAGGTGCAGCTTGCATTTACTCTTTCAAATTTTGAAGCAAACCTGGTTAACTTCTCATTTTTTATTGCTTATGCTGTTTTCAGCTTCCTTTGCGGATACATCATTAAGAAAATCGGTTATAAAAATGGTGTAATTGCCGGTCTTATTTTAGTCTCCGCAGGCAGTTATATGTTTTTCCCGGCAGTTGCCCTACTCTCCTATCCCTTATTCCTGCTGGCTGTTTTTGTAATGGCAACAGGCGTCGTATTTCTTCAGACTGCGGCCAATCCATATGTTGTAGCATTAGGTCCCCAGGATAGCGCACCCGCCCGTCTAAATCTCACCCAGGCTCTTAATGGTGTAGGCACAACAATTGCCCCGTTCCTGGCAGGGATTTTGGTACTTGCCCCCGCCGTACTGGCAATGAATGCTGCGGCTTCGTCCGGGTTACCGGCAGATGAAGCGGCCAAACAAGCTGCAAGCTTTGTACAAATGCCATTTGTAGTTATTGGCTCAATCGTGTTGGTAATTGCTGCCGGAATAGCCTTCATCAAACTTCCGGATATTTCAGGAAACGGAACAATACCATCAAAATCTGTCTTTAAAAAGCCTCAGGTCTGGTTAGGCGCCATCGGCATTTTCTGTTATGTTGGCGCTGAAGTGGGTACCGCATCACAAATCGCCCCTTACTTAAGAGAGAGTGGAACTCCGGCAGATGTTGCGGTAAGACTATCCGCTATTTACTGGGGTGGTGGTATGGTTGGTCGTTTTTTCGGATCGATCCTGCTCAGCACGCTTGCGGCTTCAAAAAAATATCTGTATTCTGCCTTTGTAATGGTCTTCGCCTTCTTTGTAGGGTGGTTTCTCACATCCGCCAATTTTGTGGACGGTCAGTATAAATTTGTTTCGCAACCATTAAACGGACTGATTTTCATGGTTATTGCCATCTTTAATTTCTTCCTGATGTTACTTGGAAGAGGAAAAGCACACATGGCACTAGGAATCTTCGGAACAGTGAATGTATTACTTATCCTGTCGGCTGCAATGATGCCGGCAACTGTTGGAATGTGGTGCCTGCTGTCGATAGGGTTTTTCAACTCAATTATGTTCCCCAATATATTCTCCCTGGGAGTACGCGATCTGGATCCATCGGAAATGCCGCTGGCTTCAGGGATTATCAATACATTAATTGTGGGTGGGGCAATTGTACCGTTACTGATGGGCGGTCTAACCGACATCTTCACGGCACGTTGGGCGCTATTGATCCCAATCCTTTGCTATTCTTACATCACTTTCTTCGCGTTGAAAGGGAGCAAGATCCGCTAAACTGAATTTAAAGATTAATAATAATTATATATTTAAAAATGAGACAAGTAGCAATTGGCATTGATATCGGCGGTACGAATACTGCAATTGGAGTTGTTGATCAGGAAGGCAATGTCCTGTATGAAAAAAAACCTCAACTGGCAACTCCCCAGAAAAGGGAGAACCCAAATATGACAGAGGCTGTTTCAGAAGAGCTGATCGGGAAATACATTAAAAGTCTTTCCTTTGAAATAAAAACAGCCATTGAGACGGTTCAACAAATTAATCCTGAAATCGAAGTGGCGGGTATCGGTATCGGGGCACCCAATGGAAATTATTACACCGGAACGATCGAAAATGCGGCCAATCTCCCGTTTGTCGGTGTTGTTCACCTGACAGACCTGATCCAGCAAAATTTTCCGAACATCAAAAATGTCAAGCTTACCAACGATGCCAATGCAGCGGCATTGGGAGAAATGATCTATGGTGGCGGCAAAGGAATGAAAAACTTTGTGATGATCACTTTGGGAACCGGTCTTGGCAGTGGGTTGATCGTTAACGGCGACCTTGTCTATGGGGCTGACGGTTTTGCAGGTGAATGCGGACATACGACCCTCGTTCCTGACGGCCGTTTATGCGGATGCGGCGGCTACGGGCATCTCGAAGCCTATTGCTCTGCGACAGGTATCAAACG
>JBBRGI010000120.1:0-10183 GCA_038240855.1 Bacteroidales bacterium
ATGCTGAAGCTATTGCCGGGGTAGCCACAGGCGCCATTGCTCATGGAGTTTTGGTAGCTGAAGTGTTGCAACTTCCGTTTATATATGTCAGATCCAAGCCAAAAGGGCACGGGCTCGAAAACCTTATTGAAGGTGATATTCAGCCTGGTACAAAAGTAGTGATCATTGAAGATCTGATCTCAACAGGTGGAAGTTCTTTAAATGCTGCGGAGGCTGTCAGGAACTATGGTGCCGAAGTGCTTGGAATGTTAGCTATTTTCACCTACAATTTCCCGCTGGCTTCAAGGAACTTCGAGGCAGCCGGTATCGAGCTCACCACTTTAAGCAATTATAATCTATTGCTCAAACTGGCCCACGAATCAGGCGAGATTACCGAAACTCAGCTTGAAAGCCTTAATAACTGGAGAAAAAATCCCGAGACCTGGGGACAGGATTTCAAGGTTTAACAGATCAGTTGGTGGAAATCGTAAAATCATAAGAATGGGAACTGAAAAATATGTCAGCGAGGTGAAAATTATCCCCGCTCCACAGGAAGCCGTGTATACCCGTCTTTCGAACTTCAAGAATCTTGAACCGCTGTTCGATCCGAAGCGGATGGAAGAAATTAAAAGGCAATTTCCGGATGCTCCTGATCTTAAAGTCGATAATTTTCAGGCTTCAGCCGATCAGTGCAGTTTCTCTATCAGCCCTATTGGTAAAGTTGAGGTGAACATTATTGAACGTGAACCTTCTAAAATGGTAAAATTAGCGGGAGGTAAGTCGGTTCCATTTGAATTTAGTTGCTGGCTTCAACTGGTTCCTGTTGATGAGGTAAGTTGTAAAGTAAAAATTACATTACAGGCAGAACTTAATCCTATGTTTAAAATGATGGTTAATAAACATTTGAAACAGGGGGTCAATCAGATTGCCGAAGCTTTGACTAAAATTCCTTACGCCTGAAAAACAGAAACCATTAGAGGTTGAACTACGGAACAATATTTTCGGGAGCAAATTTAGTGGGTATTCATTCAAAATATTTTAGGTGATTTATTTAAAGATCACCTCTTTGAATTGATATTTATTGGTTTTTCCGGAGCGGGTTTCAATTTGTAACCGGCCGATCGAATCAACCCCAATAATCCGGCCTTCATAATCCCCGTTTTCATCAGAATAAGGAGACCAGACTTCATACTGGTAAAGCATTTCTATATATTTCTGATCAATCTGTTTGAACTCACTGTTGCGAAGCTGCTGGTACCGTGCATCAATTTTTACACACAAAGCTGCAAGAAATGCTTTAAGATCGTAAACATCTCCTGTGATTTGACTGATTGATACCGGATTGGGCAATTGGCTTGAAAATGACAACTGATTAACATTGAGACCAATACCCACAATACAAGAAGCAATTGTGCTTATTCTGACTGAATTTTCGATAAGGATTCCTGCGACTTTCCCTTTCCCCAGATACAGGTCATTGGGCCATTTGATCGAGACTTTGTCCGTCAGCCCTTTAAGAAAGTCAGAAACTCCAAGTGATATCATTTTCGAAATCTCAAATTGCCTCGAAATTTCCAGGAAGTCAGGATAGAGAATAATGCTGAAGGTTAAATTTTTATCAGGCTCGCTTTCCCATGTGGTGGATGCGTGACCACGACCGTCAACCTGGCTGTCTGCAACTAATACAGCACCCTCCGGCGGACGTTTTGTCAGTAGCAAGTTTGCGGCATAATTATTGGTTGATCCAACCTCATGGATTCGTTCTATATAAGTTCCGATTATTTGATTCATGTTTCCAGCTAAATTGAGAGTTCAAAGTAAGAGCTATTATTTAATAAGATGACCTCTATAATTCTTTTTTTATCTATTGGACAAATAAATTATCTTTGTACTTTAAATATTTCATATGGTTAAACATGCCATTACTGATGGCTCTATCAATTTAATTGAAGCGATTATCGAAGGTATTCATCGCAAAAAAGGACTTGAGATCGTTGATATCGATCTCAAGGTAATTAATAATACTGAGTGTGATCATTATATTATTTGCCATGGGACTTCCAATACACATGTAGATGCTATTGCCCATTCGGTAGAGGAAACTGTTGAAGAACTTAAAAATGAACCAGTATGGCATCGGGATGGTTATAAGCAATCGCAGTGGATATTACTCGACTACGCAGATATAATGGTTCATGTATTTCAGGAGCCCATACGCCGGTTATACGATCTTGAAGGATTATGGGCTGATGGAAAAATTTTAAATATTGACGCTGACATTTAATATATTATGGCTGAAAAGGATACAAAAAACAATAACGGGACTAATGTCCCAAAAGGGAGCAAAAAGACACCTGGTGGTGCTAAATTTACGCCGAAATTTAATCCGATCTATATTTATGGGATTTTATTACTGGCATTTTTCGCCATTCACCAGTTCACTGCGGATGGAGAGCCTGTAGAGACCAGTTGGCAGGAGGTAAAGAATACCATGATGAAAAATGCTGATATAGAAAAGATCGTGGTAGTAAATAAGTCGCAGGCTGAAATTTATTTGAAGGAGGGTTCCTTTGAGAAATATAAAAGCAAACTGGATCAGGGATTTGGATCGCCTGCTAAAGTTGGACCTCACTTTTTTTTCACCATCGGCTCAATTGATGTTTTCGAAAAAAATCTGGAAAGTGCAATGGCTGAGTATGGTGATAATTCGAAAGTAACCCTGACATACGAAATCCGGCACGACTATTTCAGTGAGATTCTGAGTTGGTTATTTCTTCCGCTTGTTCTGATTGCGCTTTGGTTCTGGATATTCAGGCGCATGAGCAAAGGAGGAGGAGCCGGAGGTAATATTTTTAATGTCGGGAAATCCCAGGCTAAGATATTCGATAAGGAGTCGCGTGTGAGCACAACCTTTAAAGAGGTGGCCGGTCTTGCCGAAGCAAAACAGGAAATTGAAGAGATTGTCGAGTTTCTTAAGAATCCTGAACGATATACTAAACTTGGGGGGAAAATACCCAAGGGAGCCTTGCTTGTTGGACCTCCGGGAACGGGTAAGACATTGTTGGCCAAAGCAGTTGCAGGTGAGGCAGATGTTCCTTTTTTCTCAATGTCGGGTTCCGACTTTGTTGAAATGTTTGTAGGAGTAGGTGCATCACGTGTCCGTGACTTGTTCAAACAGGCAAAAGAGAAAGCACCTTGTATTGTCTTTATCGATGAGATTGATGCGATAGGCCGTGCCAGGGGTCGTAACCCTAATATGGGCTCGAACGACGAACGTGAAAATACACTGAATCAGTTACTCACAGAGATGGACGGTTTTGATACCAACTCAGGGGTAATTATTTTGGGTGCCACCAACCGTGCCGATATCCTCGACCGGGCGCTGATGCGTGCCGGAAGATTCGATCGTCAGATTCATGTCGAATTACCCGATGTGATCGATCGCAAAGAGATTTTTATGGTACACCTTCGCCCGCTTATACTCTCTGATGATGTGAATGTAAACTTTCTCGCGAAGCAGACACCGGGATTTTCAGGTGCCGACATTGCAAATGTTTGCAACGAAGCAGCCCTGATTGCTGCACGGAAACAAAAAACCAAGGTCGAAAAGCAGGATTTCCTCGATGCCGTTGACCGTATTGTGGGAGGACTCGAGAAGAAGAATAAAATTATTACCGCTGATGAAAAAGCGATTATTGCCTATCATGAGGCAGGTCATGCCACGGTAAGCTGGTTGCTTGAACATGCTCATCCACTGGTAAAGGTCACCATTGTACCACGTGGTAAGGCGCTGGGTGCCGCATGGTACCTTCCTGAAGAGCGTCAGATTACCACAAGTGAACAAATGCTGGATGAAGTATGTGCCACGTTGGGCGGTCGCGCAGCCGAAATTGTCGTCTTTTCCAAAATATCATCCGGAGCTCAAAACGATCTCGAAAGGGTAACTAAAACCGCTTTTTCGATGATCTGTTATTTTGGAATGAGTGAAAAGGTAGGAAATGTTAGTTATTACGATTCTTCGGGCCAAAGTGATTACAGTTTTAATAAACCTTACAGTGAAAAAACTGCCGAACTTATAGATTCTGAGATTAAGGAATTGATTGATACGGCTTTTGCAAGAGCAAAAGATATTCTTATCAAAAATGCCGAAGGTCATAAACAATTAGCCGAATTGCTCCTTGAACGTGAAGTCATTTTCACCGAAGACATGGAAGATATTTTTGGTCCGCGTCCGTGGGGTAAGAAGAAAGAGGACGAACCTGCTGTAAAAGGCATTGATAATCAACCATCTGATTTGGGAACTGAAGTAGCCAAGAACTAAAAATCTTGAACATTTAAAAATAGCGCTGAAATTGAAAGAGTTCCGAAAGCGTACAGTGTGGGGGATCCTTTTTGTAACGACCATTTTGGGAGCTATCCTTCTTGGTCCTTTCACCTTTGCAATACTTTTTTTGATCTTATCGGTACTTGTACTTCGCGAGTATTACACATTGTGTCAGAAAGCCGGTTTTTCACCCCAGGTCTATCCTGGCCTGGTTGTGGGTGCCACTGTTTTTGCATTGTCTTATTTTGTCGCACAGAAATTTCTGCCCGATAATTCGTTCAATTATCTTGCCCCATTTTTCTATACATTTCCGGTATACGAACTATTTCGTAAGAAGAAAAATCCGCTTATAAATATCGCCCTTACGGGCTTCGGTATCGTCTTCGTGTCTATCCCTTTTGCGATGCTGAACTTTCTCGCATTTCCCGGCTTTGATGGTGTCGATATTTACAACTATGGATTGTTAATCAGCCTTTTCTTATTTGTTTGGGCGGCTGATTCCGGGGCTTATCTGTTCGGGGTGCGTTTTGGCAAGCACCGGCTGTTTGAGCGGATTTCGCCGAAAAAATCGTGGGAAGGATTATTTGGAGGCGTCGCAACAGCAATTGCCACAGCATGGGTCCTTACCTTTGTTTTCCCTCAGTATAGCTTCAACTTACTTGCTGTTATGGCTGTTATAGTCGTCATCGCCGGAACATTGGGTGATTTGGTTGAATCGATGATCAAACGCAGCATCGGGTTGAAAGATTCCGGACGTTTTTTACCGGGTCACGGAGGTTTGCTCGATCGTTTCGACAGCATTCTTCTGGCGGCCCCCGTGATTTATTTTGTATTCCAATTTTTTCGCTGAGGATAATTTATGTAATTTCGCGCCACAATAGTTTAAATTTATGAGAGTTCACAAAGAGGGGTTTCTGGTTATTGCGGCGGCTTTTGTAGTCTGGCTAATACTCAATATTGTAGTCGGAATGACCGACGAACTTTATTTCCGATTGTTTACATTCCTGTCGATAACTGCTATATTAATACTTGTTATCCGTTTTTTCCGTCATCCTTACCGAACTATTGTACTGAAGCCAAACAGCGCCTTATCCCCGGCAGATGGACAGATCGTAGCTATTGAGGAAACCATGGAATTGGAATATTTTAAGGATCGCAGGCTCCAGGTTTCTGTGTTTATGTCGGTTTATAATGTTCATGTTAACTGGATTCCGGTTCCCGGGGTGGTGAAATATTTTAAACATCACAATGGCCGCTTTATGGCGGCATACCTTCCTAAATCATCTACAGATAACGAAAGAGCAACAACCGTCATCCAAATGATTGATGGAACAGAGATACTTGTAAGACAAATCGCCGGTGCGGTTGCAAAACGGATTATTTCATATCCGAAAGTCAATGCTACTGTTAATCAGCAACATGAGCTAGGCTTTATCCGTTTTGGCTCTCGGGTCGATCTTTTTCTCCCGATCGGGACTAAGGTTTATGTTGAATTAGGCCAACTTGTAGTTGGAAGTCAGACTGTTATTGCAGACCTTAACTAAATTGCCGGAAATGATCCGCAAGCATATTCCTAACTTTATCACTTGCCTGAATGTTGTATCAGGAAGTTTGGCCGTTCTCTTTGCGGTTAAAGGTGATCTGACCCTTTCCGTAATTCTTATTATCGCTGCTGCCATTTTCGATTTTTTGGACGGCATGGCTGCCCGCATTCTTAAAGCCTATTCGCCAATGGGTAAAGAGCTTGATTCATTGGCTGATATAATCTCCTTCGGTCTCGCTCCGGGCATGCTTATGATGGTTATGATGGAATATGCACTGTTCGGGGTAAATGTGCGGGCTGAAAGTTTTTCTGCATTATCTTTCCGGGAAATGTCTTGCCTCCTGATCACGTTATTAATTCCGGTCTTTTCTGCATTGCGGCTCGCCAAGTTTAATATCGACACCCGTCAGACAGATTCATTTATCGGATTACCTACACCTGCCAATGCCCTCTTTATTTCGTCTTTAGCACTGATTACTATACATGGCAAGTTTGATGTTCTCGATGGATTCTTAATGCAGCCGGTCGTTTTGGTGGTGATTACTGTGTTTATGTCATTCCTTTTGGTTTCCGAACTTCCTATGTTTTCACTCAAGCTAAAAAATCTTTCCTGGAATGATAACAAAGTGAGATTTATTTATCTGACTATATCCATCGCACTGATTTTAGCGTTTAATATTTATGGTATCGCCGCTGCAATACTTAGTTTTATTCTTATTTCGGTCTGGCTTAAGATAAGAGGATAAAAGATTATCTTTATCACACTAAGTTGATAATGGTAAAGAAATGTTAAAAAAGCTGATTCACTACATTAATCTCGAGGGCGAGATAGATGATTTTGATAAAATTCACGCGTCTATCGAGAAAGATATCATCTTCAGGGGGACTAATCTTTGGATTTTAATGTTTGCAATCATCGTTGCATCGGTGGGTTTGAATATGAATTCAACTGCTGTAATTATTGGAGCGATGTTGATTTCCCCTTTGATGGGACCTATAAATGGAATGGGCTATAGCATAGCCACCTCTAATTTTCCGCTGTTTCGCCGGGCGCTAAATAATTTTGTCTTCGCGGTAGGGGCGAGTATCTTTGCTTCAACTGTCTATTTTGCAATTAGCCCTGTATCAACAGCACATTCAGAATTGCTGGCCCGGACCAGTCCGACAATATATGATGTATTGATCGCACTTTTTGGAGGAATGGCCGGAATCGTTGCAATCAGCAGCAAACAGAAAGGAAATGTAATTCCGGGTGTAGCCATTGCCACCGCGCTGATGCCTCCCCTTTGCACTGCAGGTTACGGACTTGCCACTGCCCAGTTTTCCTACTTTTTCGGGGCGTTCTATCTTTTCACGATAAATACCGTCTTTATTGCATTTGCAGCCACTGCCATATCGGTCAGACTTAAATTTCCGGTGATTAACCTGGTTAACCGGGCCTCCAAAATTCGCGTGACACGCTGGATTTCAACAGTTTTGATTATTACAATTATTCCCAGCATTTACTTTGGTTACGGACTGGTCCAAAAAGAAAAATTCATTTCGAATGCCAACAATTTCACCCAGTATATAAGCGTAATTGATGCAAGTTTTCTTTTAAAAAGTGATGTTAATCCTACCACGAAAACAATCACACTGATTTATGGAGGTAAATCATTAACCGACCAGCAAGAGGAACTGATCAGGGAGCGGGCCCGTACTTTTTCACTCGGAGAGGCCAAACTTTTCATCAAAGAGGGATTTTCAACCGAAGAAGATATGGGCAAAAACGACGAAGTAACAAAACTAAAGCTTGAAATAAACAGGCTGACAACAGAACTAACACAGAAAAGCCTGGTTCTCGATACACTTCTGAGCCAGCGCAGTGTCAGTATACAATTATTTAAAGAAATCGTCCCTATGGTTCCACAGATTATCGGTTGCACTTATGCCGAATCCTTTAAACGTAACGACGGTAATATTAAAGACGAAAAAATTTCAATCGTAATATTCAGCTCAAAGCAAAGACCTCTTCTAAACTCAGAAAAGGAAAAGATCAGTAAATGGCTGTCGGCAAGGCTGAAAACCGATGTGATTAAAATCTTTTACGAAGTTCAGAATAACGGCCAGTAAATTAAACAGGAGAACCGTTCGCCCGAATCAGGCCGTAAATCAGTAGTTTTCTGCTTTCTCTTCGAAATATCCGGTCGGGTGCTGACAGGCAGGGCAGATTTGTGGTGGCTGCTCACCTTCATGGATATACCCGCATTTGCGACATTCCCACCTGATTGATTTTTCACGGTGAAAAACAGTGCCATCTTCAATTCTCTGCAACAATTTTCTAAATCTTTTTTCATGCTCGACCTCCACTTTAGCGATCATTCTGAATAGGGCTGCAATTGCCGGAAATCCTTCCTCCCGGGCGATCTCCGAAAATCGGGGATACATATCGGACCATTCATTATTTTCCCCGCTTACAGCCGTCCGAAGATTTTCAATAGTTTGTTCAGCAATTCCGGTTTCACATACAGTCCTTATTTCCACAGCACCGCCTTCAAGGAATTTGAAAAATTGCTTGGCATGCGACTGCTCCTGGAGGGCTGTTTTCTCAAAAATGGCAGCTATCTGTTCATAGCCTTCCGCTTTGGCTTTTTCTGAAAAAAATTCATAGCGGTTCTTCGCCTGGCTTTCGCCGGCAAATGCTTTCAGAAGATTTTGTTCTGTAAGTGTTCCTTTAATGCTCTTTCCCATTTTATGAAAGTATAATCCTGTTATTGATATCCGAAATAATTAATATGCTGCTAATACCTGCTGTTTATAAAATTGTAATCGCGAAGGATGGTTTGAAAAAAAGCGTCGGTTTTCTGGTCCGACTTAATGCAAAACTTCCGCTCAATGGCTTCGTGTGCTTTTTGCGCAACGGCAAATTGCTGCCTGGTTTTATGTTTGGATCGAAGTAATTCGAGCACCTCTTTGATGGTATATATATCGATGGTTGTTAATTTGGAGGCTTCCGGATATACCACCGTATAATTATCGGGAATCTGTGTGTAAATTGTCTCCTTTAAACTTTTATCTCTCAGGCGTATAACAGTGGTATTGGCCGCTATATCGCCCAGGCGCTGACCTCTGCGGTTAAGTATAATAGTTATGGTAGCCAGGGAGCCAAACACTACAAGTATTTCTACAAGTCGTAATATCCATCGCAAAAAATAGCTTGAGAAAGTGGCCGGTGTCCCGTCTGATTTCACGACTTTAATTTTTAAAATCTTTTTACCCCAGCTTTGTCCGTTCATCAATATTTCACATGCGAGGCTATAAAGCGCAACAGGCAAAAACACGAAGAATAGCATCCAGCGATAGTGTAAACCGCCAGCGATAAGTGCGACAATGATGACATAACCCATAATAAAAAGCATGTCGAGCAACGTGGCAGCGATACGTTCACCTATACTTGCAATAGGCTGTTCGATGTTAATATTTTGAGATGTGTCGATTTTTAATGTATCCATTAATTATTTTCAAATTTTTGTAAAATAAGCCTTAATTTTTCATTTAATAATTACCTTGCACAAAATTATTAGCATTTGTAATCCACAAATGAACGAGATTCAATTTCTGCATAAAAACATTAAAAAATGGGAGGCGTTTGAAGCGCTTCTTGATAATAAATACTATCCTGATCCCGATTCGGTGAGTGAATTATATATTCACCTGACAGATGATCTGGCTTATTCGCGCACCTATTTTCCGGATGCCAAAGCTACACAATATCTCAACCAGCTTGCACAAAAGGCGCATCGCATCATTTACCAGAACCAGCCAATCAATAAAAACAGGATTAAAGCCTTTTGGTTATCAGAGTTTCCCCTTCTGATTTACGCTTCAAGAAAAGAAATTTTTGTGTCATTTATCCTTCTTTTGATATCAGTGTTGATAGGCATCCTATCGAATAAATTCGATACCGGTTTTACACGAATCATTTTGGGGGATGGTTATGTAAACATGTCACTTGCGAATATTCAGAAAGGCGATCCGCTGGCAGTTTACAAAAGCATGAACCAGGTAGATATGTTTCTGGGAATTACGCTAAACAATATTAAGGTTTCATTTTTGGCTTTTGCGGCAGGCATCTTAACACCTATTGGAGTTGGTCTTATCATGCTGAAAAACGGGGTTATGCTTGGCACGTTTCATTCGTTTTTAGCACAACAAGGATTTTTGTTCGATTCGATTGCCACAATCTGGGTTCATGGCACCTACGAAATCTTTGCAATAACGGTAGCCGGGGGAGCAGGTATTGTGATTGGGAACAGTATTATTTTCCCTAAAACCTATTCGCGCACCGAGTCATTCAG
>JBBRGI010000121.1:0-9914 GCA_038240855.1 Bacteroidales bacterium
CATCAAACCAAATCGTTATAATGCCATTGAAATAATGCAGGAGATCTGTTTTGAAATTATTGAGCTCGAGGATAATACATTCCATCCTTTGGTAAAGGCAGAGTTCCCGGGCCTTGATGAGTATTGGTGGGTCATTGATTCGGGGGCATCGAAAAGTGTTTTTGATGTAACATTGACTGATTATTATATATCAGATCGCGAGGATTCTGTTATGGCCACAGGTTTGGGGAAGGAAGTGGTTGAGACGATTTCCGGAATAATCCCTGAATTTACAATCGGTGGTTTCAATTTCGGCTCCCTTAACGTCGCATTGGTTGATTTTCATCACATCAACGATGAATATGCGAAATTCTCAGCTAAAAAAATAGTGGGATTGATTGGATGTGATTTTCTGTACTCCCATAACGCCCTCCTCGATTTCGAACAAACTAAGATGGTTCTTCGTTAATAGGTTAATACTTGGTTATATCGGGTCACATTAGGTGGTTATAAAACAGGTTTAAGTTTGTATAATATTCCCGTCCTCTCCACCGCAAGGAAACAATTTGCGGTTAACATGACTTTTTTATGAATTTTAATCTGTTGTAAATTGAAACATTAACATTCAGATAAGCGTTAATTAAATGATTTTATATGTGAACTATACCACATAAATAATTAACTCAATTGATGCAATTAATACTACCGGTAATCATATCATTTGTGACAGCAGTATTCGCGCCCCTCCTGAACAAGTTAGCAGGCGATAAAACGGGCTATCTGCTCGCGTTGTTACCGCTTGGGCTTTTCATTTACTTTCTTTCATTTTTAGAACAAATCAGCAATGGGGATTTCGCAAGCTACAGTGTCTCATGGTTTGGGTTATTGAATATAAATTTTTCTTTTTATCTCGATGGTCTTAGCCTCTTGTTTGCCCTTCTGGTGACAGGAATGGGGGCACTGGTTTTCGTTTACGCGGGTTATTACATGAATCCTTATCCATTACAAGGAAGGTTCTTTATGTACATCACCATTTTTATGGGAGCCATGCTTGGACTTGTACTCGCCGATAACCTGATAACGATGTTTCTTTTCTGGGAATTGACCAGTGTGAGTTCTTTCCTTTTAATTGGGTTCAACCACGATAAACCTGAAGCCCGAAGTGCTGCCCTTCAGGCATTATTGATTACCATTTTCGGAGGATTAGCGCTTTTGGCAGGGATCGTGATGCTGGGGATGATCACGGGAGGATACGACATATCGGTTTTGCTTACCCAGGGCGATCTCATCAGGAACCATTCGTTATACCTGCCGGTTGTTATCATGATTTTCCTCGGGGCATTTACCAAGTCAGCTCAATTCCCATTCCATTTTTGGCTTCCCGGAGCTATGCAGGCTCCAAGTCCGGTAAGCGCTTACCTTCATTCGGCAACGATGGTCAAAGCCGGAATTTATCTGTTGGCACGACTTAGTCCGGCCCTGGGAGGCACAGTGGTTTGGCAATATACCCTGATAATTGTTGGCTCTGTTACGATGTTTGCAGGGGCATACCTGGCACTAACTCAAACTGACCTAAAAAAAATACTGGCTTATACCACAGTTTGCGCATTAGGTATCCTGGTGTTAATGGTCGGAATAGGAACTGATTTAGCCATCAAGGCAATGGTGATCTTTTTGGTGGTTCATTCCCTGTATAAAGGCTCGCTTTTTATGATTGCGGGAGCAATCGACAAAGTTACCGGAACCAGGGACATCCGAAAGCTTGGAGGACTTTACAAAGTGATGCCGATCACCACATTTGCAACGATGTTGACCCTGTTTTCGATGGCGGGTTTGCCTCCTTTTCTTGGGTTCATAGGCAAGGAGATTATTTACGATGCCAAAATACAGGCACCTGGGATTGCCAGTTATCTTCTTTTCCTGGTTGTTACCGCGAATTTAATTATGGTGGCTGTAGCAATAATTTTAGGATATGCTGTATTTTTCGGGAAACAGGGGGAAACACCAAAAAAACCGGTAGAACCATCGTGGCCGCTGCTTACAGGCCCGGTTTTTCTTGCTGTTGTAAGTTTAACAATGGGCATTTTCCCGAATCTGCTTACAGGACCTTTTGTTATACCGGCTATAGCTGCAGTGCGTGCAGTTCCGGCAGTTTTTGATATCAAACTTTGGCATGGCGTTAACTTCGTATTGTTACTTAGTATACTCACGATAGGTTTAGGGATTGTGCTTTTTTATTATCGCAAAAAGGTGGTGCCGTTACTTATCCGCATAAATATTCGGTTTCTTAGCGTTGATTTTTCAATGGTCTTTACCCGTTTTATCCATGGCTTTCTCCGTTTTTCGGGACGCCATACAGAGATTATCCAACACGGATACCATCGTTTTTATCTCATGCTTATTTTTCTGGTATCAACTTTAATGGTTTGGTATCAATTATACAGATCAGGCTTCTGGGAATTCAATATCAATTTATCATCTGCTCCGTTTTATCTCATTGCCATTTGTCTGTTGATCGTTACGGCCACAATTACCGCAGTACTTACCTTTTCAAGATTGGTTGCAATTGTTTCTCTGGGAGTTGTAGGGTTTTCCATGGCACTGATTTTTGTTATTTACGGCGCCGTTGATGTCGCCATTACCCTGATTCTGGTAGAGACTTTAATTGTTATTCTGTTCGTAATGATCGTCTATCACCTGCCTCAATATGTTTCTAATTTTTCCAAACCTGCCAGTCGTCTGAGGGATATCCTTATTGCACTTTTTTTTGGCGGATCAATGGCCGTACTGGTATTGAAGGCTGAATTTGTGCGGATCAGCCCTCCAATTAGTGAGTATTTTTTAAAAAATAGTCTGATTGAAGCACATGGAAGGAACATTGTAAATGTGATACTTGTTGATTTTCGGGCGCTTGATACATTAGGTGAATCTATCGTATTAATCATTGCCGCAATCGGTGTTTATTCATTGTTAAAACTTAATCCAAAAAAGAGACAAAAATGATATATTCGAATATATTCCGGATTGCTGCCAGAAATTTACGTCCGATGTTGTTAGTTCTTAGTATCGTGGTGCTGTACCGGGGTCACAACCAACCTGGGGGAGGCTTTATTGGTGGCCTGTTGGCGGCATCCGCTTACATTTTATATGCGATGGCTTATGGAGCAGATGCTGCACGCCTGAAGTTGAGACTACCAGTTCTGTCATTCCTGGGGGTCGGGTTATCTGTAATTCTGTTGTCGGGATTATGGGGGTTGTTTACTGGAGAGAACTTTCTAACAGGACGTTGGATAATGATTGATTTTCCATTGTTGTCTGAGATACATTTTGGCACACCAATGCTTTTTGATTTTGGGGTCTATATCACAGTTATCGGAGTGTTGTTAACGATCATGTTCTCAATAATGGAGATAGACTAATGGTATTAATTTTAGCTATAGTAATTGGGGTTTTATATGCCGCAGGGGTATACATGTTGTTGCGCAGAAGCATTGTAAAACTTATTCTTGGCTTGATTTTCTTCAGTCATGCCACAAACCTGCTGGTCTTTTTGTCCGGAGGACTCTCGAAAGTAAAGCCTCCGTTTATTGCAGAAGGGGAGAAGGTCGCGGAAACAGGCAGTGCCGATCCGATGCCTCAGGCTCTGCTGCTTACTGCTTTGGTGATCGGTTTCGGAATAACCGCTTATACTCTGGTATTGATCTATCAGTTTTATAAAACTACCGGGACTGACGATCTTGATGAGCTTAAAGAAGAATAGGATATGGAGAGATTACTGATTTTACCCCTTGTATTGCCTATTCTGGCCATGATTTTGAGCCTGATTTCCGGCAGAAAACTACTTTTCCGGCAGGTTTCTTCCTTCGCTTTAGCGGCTGCACAATTGGTTGTCTCTATCGTAATCCTGATAATCGTTTATCAGGATGGAATCCTCGTGATGCAAGCCGGATCATGGCCTGCTCCTTATGGAATCACGCTTGTTATCGATATGTTCAGCGCCATCATGCTCTTCTTTTCGGGTCTGATTGGTTTTACAGCTACGCTCTATGCCATTGGATTCATTGACAGAATTCCGCAAAATCGTCATTTCTATCTCTTATTCAACACGCTTTTACTGGGGGTAAATGGTGCTTTTATTACCGGTGATGTATTCAATCTCTATGTTTGGTTTGAGATAATGATTATCTCTTCTTTTGTATTGATAACTCTTGGCGGTGAACGTAAACAGTTGGAAGGAGCGATCAAATATGTCACGATTAACCTTGTAGCCTCGATGATATTTCTTGCTGCAGCAGGATTGCTCTATGGGAAAACCGGTACGCTGAATATGGCCGACCTGGCTTATAAATTAAGTGTTGAACCTGGTGCCGCCATTGTCAACAGTTCTGCAATGCTATTCTTTATTGCCTTTGCAATTAAGGCGGCCATATTTCCGTTTTTCTTCTGGTTGCCCGCATCTTATCACACTCCCCCTGTGGCAGTAACAGCACTTTTTGCAGGACTGTTGACAAAAGTTGGGGTGTACGCCATGATCCGATTTTTCACCCTTTTCTTTATGAATGACGGAGGACAATGGAAAATTCTTTTTCTTACGCTTGGTTCGCTGACCATGATTATTGGTGTATTGACTGCTGCTTCGCAATATGATCTCCGAAAAATTCTCTCTTTTCATATCATCTCACAAATTGGCTATATGCTTGTTGGTCTGGGTTTCTTCACCCCACTTGGAATTGCCGGATCAATTTACTTTATGGGACACAATATTGTGGCCAAGACAAATGCATTTTTTGTAGCCGGAATAATTTGGAAACTGAAAGGTTCCTATCAACTGAAAGAGATTGGCGGCTTATACAAATCACATCCTTTTATTGCCTTGCTGTTTTTAATCCCTGCATTTTCATTGGCTGGTGTTCCTCCACTTTCCGGTTTTTTCGGAAAGCTCGTTCTGATCAAGGCTGGTTTCGATTCAGGAAATTTTCTTGTCGCATCAATCGCTTTGCTTGTTGGTTTATTAACCATGTTTTCAATGATAAAAATATGGAATGAGGCATTCTGGAAAGATCAGCCGGAGATACCGCGACAAGTCCGGCCGGGTGAAGTTAAAGATACACCTTTGAAGCCAGGTATTTTCCTGGTCTTACCCGCTGTTATTCTTGCCGGCCTGAGCATTGCCATGGGCATCGCGGTAGGTTTTTTCTTTAAATTTGCCATGATTGCAGCAGAGCAATTGCTCTATCCTGCCGAATATATTGAAGCAGTTTTGGGGATAACCTTTTAATTTGTCATTCTTATGAATATCTTACTGAACATACCGCTGAAAATAATTGTCCTGATCAGCTTCTGTTGGTTCTACCTGAAAGAGCTGGTTCGCGCCAATCTGAAACTAACTTACGACATATTGACCCCGAATCATTACATGCGGCCCGGAATAGTTGAGGTTCCGCTCAACGTAAAGCGTGATCAGGAGATTATTACATTGGTCAACCTGATCACAATGACCCCCGGTAGCCTGAGTCTCGATATTTCGGAAGATAAAACCAAGCTGTATATCCATGTGCTGTACCTCGATGATGCTGACAAATTTAGAGAAGAGATTAAAAACGGATTGGAAAAACGTGTTGCCGAATTATGGAAATGATAACTTGCTCAATCGTCGTACAAAATGCTGCCTTAGTTGCAATGGCTATATTGCTGCTGGCTTTCTTCCTGGGATTCTGGCGGATGGTGAAAGGTCCGAGTCTCGCCGACCGGGTACTGATACTTGACATGATCGCCTCGTTGGTCATCGGAATGATCGTCGCCATTACAGCTTTCAGCGGTGAAACTGTCTTTTTAAATGTTGCTGTAATGATTGCGCTGGTCTCCTTTATGGGTACAGTTGCATTTGCCAAATATTTAAAGAAAAAATTTTATGATAATTGAATGGATTGTTGCTATTCTACTTGTTTCTGGTTCCCTTTTTATGCTTATTGCAGCTATTGGCGTTGTTCGTTTTCCCGATCTTTATATGCGTATGCATGCAGCGACAAAAGCAGCATCATTCGGTATATTGCTGATGCTATTGGGGGTATCCATTTATTTGCCCATCTTTAATGTTATTTTTGAGGCTTTAATGGTTCTTGTCTTTATTTTTATGACAGCTCCGATATCTTCCCATATGATTGGACGGGTTGCCCATCTTCTTCAGGTTCCGCTATGGGAAAAAACAAGCATTGATGAACTGGCCGGAGCTTCAGAACGCGAACGAACAAAAAAATCGAAACCCTCACCGGATACTAAAAAATAAATGGAAATTAAAATATAGAATTATTACTATTTTGTCAATTAATACTAGGAATTTCACAATGAACAATTTGAATTATGGAGTGATCGGCAATTGCAGGAGTGCAGCTCTTGTATCTGAAAAGGGCAGTATTGATTGGTGTTGCCTGCCCGATTTTGATTCTGCTTCTGTTTTTGCCTGGATTTTGGATAACGACAAGGGGGGATCTTTCAGTATCGTGGTGGATGATTCCTACACTATTTCACAAAAGTACCTGGACCGGACCAATGTATTGGTTACTACTTTTCTGTCGCCAGAAGGTTCATTTGAATTAATTGATTTTATGCCACGGTACAAAACCTCCGACAACGATTATTTTACCCCTGCTGAGATTTATCGTTATGTCAGGATTATATCAGGTGCGGCTACCTTCAGGGTCAGGTATCGTCCAATGCTTAACTATGCCCGTGACCAGGTTTCGCATATAATTCAGGAAAACTATATCCGTTCTGAATCTGTTGTTAATCCAAGTAATTGCCTCTATTTATATTCGAGTTTAAAGCTTACGGACATTCTGGAAGAAAAAGAAATTGTGCTTACCCATAACCAGTTTCTTCTTTTATCTTATAACCAGAAGCTGATCGATATCGATATCACAAGGGTAAATCTCGAATACCAGCGTACAAAGGTTTACTGGTTAAACTGGACAAATCGCACGAAGAAATACAAGAAATACACCGAAGAAATCATCCGAAGTGTATTGGTGCTTAAATTAATGATGTATCAACCGTCCGGTGCACTCCTGGCGGCATTGACCACAAGCATTCCTGAAACCATCGGGGAGGTTCGCAACTGGGATTACCGTTTTTGCTGGTTACGCGATGCATCCATGTCGATCGATACCTTGCTTCGTATGGGGCACTACCAATCGGCAAAAGGATTTTTGGGGTATATCAAAGGGATACTGCAGACTAAACAGGACTCCTTCCAGATCATGTATGGCATTAGGGGGGAGCGCGAACTTACCGAGTTTAACCTTCCCCACCTCTCAGGGTATGAGAACTCAAAACCGGTTCGTATCGGAAATGCAGCCTATTTTCAACGACAAAATGATGTGTTCGGGTATCTGTTGAATGTCATCTTCCAGTATTATGTATTTTTCCCCGGTACCCTGGACGAAATCGAGGATTTGTGGGAAACCGTGCGTAATATTGCCCGTACTGTTTCAGTACATTGGGGAAAACCGGATAAAGGGATATGGGAAATACGAAATGATGAAAAGCATTTTGTTTTTTCAAAGGTAATGAGCTGGGTAGCCATGGACCGGTCAGCAAAAATCGCTGATATATTGAATAAAGAGAAGTATGTCGAACATTGGCGCAGTATAGCAAACGACATTAAAGAAGATATTTTAGTACATGGGTGGAATGAAAATCTGCAGACATTCACCCAAACTTATTCCAATACCGATCTTGATGCTTCACTACTTCTGATGGCCGAGTACGGATTTATTGAATTGAATGATTCACGGTATAAAAAAACAGTTATTGCTATAAAGAACCTCCTGTTTTATAACGGATTAATGTATCGTTATATTGCCACTGATGATTTTGGTAATCCAACCTCTTCGTTTACAATATGCACTTTCTGGCTGGTTCAGGCTTTGTATAAAATTGGAAGTACAGAAGAGGCGAAAATAATTTTTGATAACCTTTTAGCATGTGGAAACCACGTTGGGCTTTTTAGCGAGGACATCGATTTTGCAACTAAAAGACTGTTGGGAAATTTTCCGCAGGCCTATTCTCACCTTGCGTTAATTAATACCGCTACCCTTTTCTCGGAAGAACGTTTTATTTCGAAGTTTATCAAGCCTTAGTTTGTTAATCTTGTGTTTAATGGTACTTTTAGCAGGAAGTACGTGTTACAAAGTAGTAGAAACTCTCATGATATGGATAATAAAATGCAATTCAAAAGGCTGGTAATTGCCGCTTATCGCCTCCCTTTCAAATTAAGCAAGACAAAGAAAGGGTATAAAGCCGTTCAAAATTCGGGTGGACTTGTTTCAGCGATTCTGGCTTTATCAGAAAACTTCAAAAGCAGCAATCAGGATTTATCGGGTAATAAAATTTTATGGGCTGGTATAGCCGATGATTTGCCCGACGATGTTTCGCCTAAAAGTTTTGAAAATGAAAATTTTGAGATACTACCGGTGGCTATTCCCAAAAAAGTTGATGATTTATATTACGGGGGTTTTTGTAATGACCTGATATGGCCTTTATTCCATTACTTTCCTTCGTACGCTGTATTTAATAATGACTATTATAAAGCCTATGAAAAGGCTAATGTAAAATTTTGTGAAGAACTTGTGAAAGCCATCCGGCCCGGAGACTTTGTATGGATCCACGACTACCAGTTGATGCTGCTTCCCGAAATGATCCGGCAAAAAATGCCCGATGCCACAATTGGTTTCTTTTTGCATATCCCGTTCCCCTCGTTCGAAATTTTCAGATTATTACCGCGTCACTGGCGCGAATCCATTGTAAAAGGATTATTGGGCGCCGACTTAATCGGATTCCATACTCATGACTATACGCAGAATTTCACTAAATCCGTGAAACGGACAACCGGTTATGAGTGTCATCAGAATATTATTTACACACCTAATAAACTTGTTAAGGCAGATGCGTTTCCTATCGGGATAGATTTCGACAAATTTCATGACGGGTGTGCTAAAAAAGAGGTATTAGCCGAAAAGAAAAAACTTATTAGTCATCTCTCCTCACAAAAACTTATCTTTTCTGTCGACAGGCTTGATTATTCAAAGGGTCTTCTTTTAAAACTCAAAGGTTTTGAAACTTTCCTTGAGTCTTATCCGCAATGGAAGTCAAAGGTTGTCTTTAATATGGTTGTCGTGCCGTCGCGTGACCTTATTGAGAAATACAAAAAAATGAAAAGGGAGATTGAATCGACAGTGGGCAGGATTAATGGAAAATTCAGTTCCCTCTCGTGGCAACCGATTATTTATCAGTATAAATCGCTTACGTTTAATGAACTGGTTGCACTTTACAATTTGAGTGACATCGGATTGATCACCCCGCTGCGTGATGGGATGAACCTTGTTGCAAAAGAATATGTCGCCTGTCAGATCGAAAATGAAGGAGTTTTAATTCTGAGCGAAATGGCGGGGGCGGCTGCTGAATTGAATGAAGCGCTGATTATTAACCCGGTAGATGATATTGAAATGGCCGAGGCCATTTTCACAGCGCTCGAGATGAAACCGGATGAAAAACATACCCGTATGGATCGGATGAAGAACAGGATTTCGAACTACGATGTGTTTGCCTGGGCATTTGATTTTTTCAAACAAACATTCGAGACCAAGGAGGAACAAAAACTGATGAATGTCAGGTTTGTCAATAAGATAATCACCGCACAAATTGTCTCCGATTATCGTAAGGCAGATC
Source organism: Bacteroidales bacterium (assembly GCA_038240855.1). Lineage (GTDB taxonomy): Bacteria > Bacteroidota > Bacteroidia > Bacteroidales > Prolixibacteraceae > JAAFHB01. The sequence goes on from JBBRGI010000121.1 coordinate 9,706, forward strand.
AACGGATTATATTTCTCGATTATGATGGCACCCTTGTTCCGTTTGTTAAATATCCCGAAATGGCAACCATTGATAGTGACACTTTAAAGATCATTCAGATGTTGTCAGAAGATCCAAAAAACAAGATTGTGATCATCAGTGGGCGGGACAAGAAATTTCTGGACGGACAATTTTCCGGTGTTAATGTCAATATGGTGGCCGAACATGGT
>JBBRGI010000122.1:0-9824 GCA_038240855.1 Bacteroidales bacterium
ACATTTGTAATTAGTCCAAAGTCAGGCAATGCAATATCACATAATAAGGCAATTTCGCCTGCATGATTAGCCCCCATCTCAACGACACCGATCTCTGTACGCACGCTCATTGATAACAAAGTGAGAGGAACACCGATATGGTTATTCAGATTACCCTTAGTGTAATCGACCCTGAATTTTTTCGACATTACAGCCGTGACCAACTCCTTGGTCGTCGTTTTGCCATTTGACCCCGTAATGGCGATTATTGGTACACCTAATTGTATCCTGTGATGGCGGGCTAAAGCCTGAAGTGTTGCTAACACATCGTCAACCAAAATGCAACGATCATCAATGTTATATTCCGCCTCATCGATTACCGAAAAAGCAGCGCCTTGTCCGAGCGCAGATTTGGCATAGCTGTTTCCGTTAAAATTGTCGCCTTTCAATGCAAAAAAAATGGCATCCTTTTCAATCCGGCGACTGTCTGTTGATATTTTGGGATAACGTAAAAACAGATCGTACAATTCCTTTATTGACATGGTCGTGATAATAATAAAAAACCTCATTTTATGGATGAGGCTTTTTTATAGTTGGATTGATATAACTTATCGGGTATTGGAATCACCAAGATGGGTCATTGCGCAACGGAAACCCAGGTCATTGGTTGCTTTACGCTCATCAAGGTACCTGCGGGTTCCGGGGCCAAGCCAATAAGTACGGTCTCTCCAGCTTCCGCCTTTGAATACACGACTATGATCCGAAATCCGTGACATCGATGTACCGGCACCTGAAGCGTACATCTGATCAGTGGTAATTGAAAGAGAATCTTCTTTCCATTCCTCATTATCAGTAATTATCGACTGATAATCACCATCCTTAAAGTTTGTAAAATTGGCAACTGTATCCTTTACCAACTCTCCGTACTGGTTCTTTATCATCTTACCATCAGCATCATGACGATAGTTCGTATAAACATTACCTCTTAGCGGTTGAAATTCGTTGACTTCCATATAGGAATTTGTCCTGTAGACATCCTGAACCCACTCATTGACATTACCTGCCATACAGTATAATCCAAAATCGTTGGGCATGAATGAATTAACGGGTGCGGCAATCTCAAAACCATCATTAAGGGCCCCGGCTACACCCATGTAATCACCTCGTCCCCTTACGTTATTCGACATCATCACGCCCCTCGTTTTCTTTTCACTGCTCCTGATCTGATTCCCGTTCCAAGGATAAATCCGTCGTTCAAGCACTACTTCATCTTCTGTATTTCCAATAAGTCCGAGAGCTGCATATTCCCATTCTGCTTCTGTGGGAAGTCTGTATCGCGGTAAAACAATACCATCCGACATATTTACCCGGCGTGTTCCCCCATCTTTTCCAAGGTTCTGGATCGGTTTCTTACCTTCAACTCCGTCATAAAGGCCATTGAGATAGGCATCCGAAATAAAGACCTTATCGTCTGTCTGGGCCAGATCGGGTGCCAGTTTTTGCTGATCAATAAGAATCCCCTCATTAACCCTGTCTGTTCTCCATCGGCAGTATTTATCTGCCTGAACCCAACTAACTCCCACAACCGGGTATTCTGAATAAGCTGCATGCCGAAGATAATTCTCGAGGTATGGCTCATTATACGACATTTCACTACGCCATACAAGTGTATCAGGCAGAGCGGTCTTATAAACGCCGCGGTCGGTCGGATAAACGCGCTGCAACCAATGAAGGTATTCCCGCCAATCGACATTACGCACCTCCGTTTGATCCATATAAAAGGAAGCAACAGTCACCCGACGAGGAATATTATTAGTTTCAAACATCACGTCCTGCTCAACACGGCCCATCGCAAAAGTACCACCTTGGATATACATTAATCCCGGTCCGGTATTCTGCGTATATCCGGAACGATACTCGAATCCGCCGTTATCGGCATCATTATAAGCCCAGCCTGTTGTCGAGGAGTCACTTTTTTTCTTCCCTTTGATAAGATTGCAGGAGGATATAATTAATAAACTTAAAACCAGATAGAATAAAACTTTGAGCTTCATATTGCGATATCGTTTAGATTCACTTCGACTTCCGAGGTACAAATATAATTATAAATCAAATCTTTTAAGCCGTGCTTTTGTTGGCTTTAAAGAAAATCATTTGATAAGGTGCAAATTTACCACAAATATATTGGAAAAAATGAAACAATACAGATAAATTTTTTATTAAAGTTAAGATAAATTTACTCTTTGATGTAAAATAAATCGAAAATATGTCATATTCTGACAAATAGCCCCCTGCTTTTTTGATTTCATATTAATGCGCTTGTCTTCCCAACAGTCCATTTTCTGCAAAATGACTATGTTTTTTATGCTACCTTTACGTGCAGAGATACTGAGAAAGGCATCAAAATAAATGAACTACAAAACACACAACAAAAAATATGAGTTACCGCATTGGTTTAGGTTATGATGTACATCGGTTGGCCGAAGGTGAAACTCTTTGGCTGGGAGGGATCCTGATTCCCCATACAAAAGGGCTGATCGCCCACTCCGACGGAGATGTCTTGCTTCATGCAATATGTGACGCACTTCTGGGGTCTGCCAAACTTCGGGATATCGGGTATCAATTTCCCGATACGTCATCCGAATTCAAAAATATCGACAGCAAACTATTACTTTCCAGGACATACCGACTAGTAACAGATAAGGGATTCCGGCTGGTGAATCTTGATGTCACCATTTCAGTACAACGCCCCAGACTGAAAGAATATATTCCACAGATGGAAGCTGCAATTGCACGGGTAATAAACGTCGATGCAGATGCGATAAACATTAAAGCTACCACGACAGAAGAACTTGGCTTTGAAGGACGTGAAGAGGGAATTTCGGTCCAGGCTGTAGTGTTAATTGAAAAGATACCAACGTAAATACACTCAGATTATATCATATTATTGATAATAAAAACCCGTTGCACAAGATCAGCGGGTTTTTTATATCAGGCAGGCAATAATTCTTAAGAGATGACCAATGGATGTTTTATCTTCTCCTCCATAAGCGCGATCTTAAACACATCACTAACATTCTCAACAAAATGAAAGGTCAGACCCTTGACGTATACTTCCTTGATCTCATCTATATCATTTTTATTGTCCTTACTCAGGATGATATCCTTAATTCCGGCACGCTTTGCAGCAAGAATTTTCTCCTTGATTCCCCCTACAGGCAGTACTTTACCTCGCAGGGTGATCTCGCCTGTCATAGCCAGATTTTTTTTGATCCTGCGCTGCGTAAATGCAGAAGCAAGTGCGGTTGCCATAGTAATTCCAGCCGATGGACCATCTTTTGGAATGGCTCCTTCGGGAACATGCATATGAACGTCCCATTTATCGAAGACTTCAGGCGTGAGTCCCAGCAAACTACAATGTGCCTTTAAATATTCCAAAGCGATTGCGGCTGACTCCTTCATCACTTCGCCAAGATTACCGGTAATTGTAAACTTACTCCTACCCTGGCTCAAACTAGTCTCTATATAAAGAATCTCACCACCCGAAGACGTCCATGCAAGTCCGGTAACCACCCCTGCATATTCGTTTCCTTCGTAGCTTTCTTTAGTGTACATCGGAAAACCAAGATATTCGCTGATCTCAACAGTACCAATTTTCTTCGTACACTCCTCGTCAAAGGCAATCTTCCGGGCCATCCTTCGGATCACTTTAGCGATTTGTTTATCCATCTGTCGCACACCTGACTCCCTTGTGTAATCTTCAATAAGCCGGACTAATGCCTCCTTTGAAAACTTTATACCGGCTTTCGATAATCCATGATTTTCGAGCTGACGATTTACGAGGTGCCGTTTGGCAATCTCAACTTTTTCTTCAAGAAGATAGCCGCTTACATCGATCAACTCCAGCCTGTCGCGCAAGGCCGGGTGAATCGTACTCAAGGTATTGGCAGTGGCTATAAACATTACACGCGAAAGGTCGAAATCAATATCGAGATAATTATCATGAAATTCGCTATTTTGCTCAGGATCAAGAACTTCCAATAATGCAGAAGCAGGATCGCCATGAAAATCACTCGAGACTTTATCAATTTCATCCAGAATAAACACCGGATTCGATGTCCCGGCTTTCTTTAAATTCTGAATAATTCTTCCAGGCATGGCGCCGATATAGGTTTTACGGTGACCCCGGATCTCCGATTCATCATGGAGACCACCAAGGCTCATCCGGACAAATTTTCGTCCCAGTGCCCGTGCAACTGATTTACCCAGCGATGTTTTCCCAACTCCCGGAGGCCCGTAAAGGCAAAGAATTGGTGCCTTCATATCCCCTTTTAATTTTAATACGGCCAGGTGTTCAAGTATCCGGTCTTTTACTTTTTCGAGACCATAATGATCCTGGTCAAGAATTTTTTCTGCATTGCGCAGGTCAAAATTATCCTTTGAATAGATATTCCAGGGAAGGTCAAGAAACGTTTCGAGATAACCGACCTGGACAGAATACTCACCTGCCGCAGGATTCATCCGGCTGAGTTTTGAAAGCTCCTTATCAAATACACCCTGGGTACTGGCACCCCATTTTTTATCTTTACCTCTTTTTTTAAGCTCAGCAATCTCCTGTTCCGAGGGATTTCCCCCCAGTTCATCCTGTATTGTTTTAATCTGCTGGTGAAGAAGATACTCACGTTGCTGCTGATCCATAACAACTTTCACTTTCTTCTGAATATCCTTTTTGAGATCGATCAGCTGGACTTCACGAACCAGAAAGGTGAGCAGTAAAGTACTCCGGGCACGAAGATCATCCAGTTCGAGCAGCTCCTGCTTTTCCAGCGCATTAAGTTCCGTATTGTTACAAATAAAATTGATCAGAAATGTAGCATTCTCGATGTTTTTAACGGCAAATTGTGCCTCAGGTGGAATGCTTCCCGAAGATTTGACAATTTTCAAAGCAAGATCTTTTAACGTCTCGATCAATGCGTTAAACTCATGCATTTTGGCGTCAGGCAAAATGTCGTTAAGCACATTTACTGCTCCACGCATGTAGGGCTCCGTCTCCGGAATTCCGCTCACCTTGAAACGTCGTTTCCCCTGGATAATCACAGAGGTAGAACCATCGGGCATCTCAAGAATTTTTAGTATCTCTGCCATTGTTCCGACCTTATACAGATCGTCGGATATCGGATCCTCTATCTGAGGATTTATTTGGGCAATGGTACCGATCAGCTTATTTCCCGAATAGGCTTCACGGATTAGTGTCAGCGATTTCTGTCTCCCGACAGTTATCGGCATAACAACACCCGGAAAAAGAACAGTATTTCGAAGTGGCAGGATTGGCAGAATTCCGGGAACTTCAACAGCATTGAGTTCTGCATCATCACCATCGACCAGGATCGGAATAAAATCATTTTGATCTTCCAACTCGCTTGAATATAAGAAGTTATTTTTACTTTTTTTATTTTTTTTATTTTCCATGTGTCTTTTTATGGAATGACAAGATGTCTCCCGATCTCACAAATAATTGAGGATAGATGGTGTACAATTCATGTGCCAAAAACTACTACACTCTCTCCTGTACTACAAATGGCATTCTGTCAGATGAAGCAATACTTGACTAAAACAACAAAAAACCCCGTATTGTTCAAATACGGGGTTTTCAACCTGTTTCAAGGATTTATTGTTTGCGTTTATCCATATGTTTGGAGTAACGCGTGAGGAACTTATCAACACGTCCCGCAGTATCGACAAGCTTCATTTTACCTGTGTAAAACGGATGAGATGTATTTGAAATTTCCACCTTAATAAGTGGATACTCAACGCCATCAATCTCAATCGTTTCTTTTGATGCAGCTGATGACCTGGTAAGAAAGGTATGCTCGTTTGACATATCTTTAAATGCTACCAGCCGATAACTTTCCGGATGTATTCCCTTTTTCATGTGAATTATATTTTATTTTTTTTATTTGCCTCAATAAAATCGTCTGAATGACCTACGCTTGCAAGAACTCATTACGCTATTCCCTGAGTGCTTATATAACCTGTTCCAAAACTCTTGCCTAATGGGTTGCAAAGATAAGCATACTTCAATAATGTGCAATAGCTATTTTTAAAGAATTTGTAAATTTTTTATTGGATCAGATTCCTGCTCTCTGCCTCTCCTTAACTTTGTCTACCAAAGCCTCTGTCATCAGCATCGGGGCACGCTCAAACGGGATGGTACGATCGAAAAGATATCGCATAGTGTAATGTGTCTTCGCATGAACGCCACCCACTGACTGGTAAATCGCCATCATTTTGGGATTGAAATCGCCTACCCACGACAGTTCGACCTCATTAATCCACAATTTACGCTGCATTACCTTATCCATATGCCAGAAAACTGCAGATTCAAGTCCTGTTCCCTGGAATTTTGGGACTACTCCCATGATTAATATCCGCGAACGTGTAATTGTCCTGATTTTTTTATACCAGGCAAATTTAAGCAGACTCCACCAATTCAATTTTCCATTCAACTTCTTTAAAATCTGGTTCCAGTCAGGGATCATTCCGAAAAGGAGAACCGGCTCATCATTATAATAAGCAAACCAGATAAACTCTTCCTCAGCAATGAACTTTGCAATTTTCATCATCCCGCGGATATCTTCAAGATCAACAGACTTGTGATTATCGTGTCGCGCCCAGGCTTGTTCATAAATCTTTACAAAATCCTGAATATATTTTTCGATATTATCAAACCGAACATGCTCAAACCTGAAATTGGGTTTTTTGGCGACCCATTCGGCTATCTTCCAGAATCGTTCGGGAAACGGCTCCTTGTGATTGAGGTGATAACTATATTGCTCAAAATATACTTCAAAACCGTAATTTTCGAATAGCTGCAGATAATAGGGCTTATTATACGGCATGCCAAAACCCTGCTGCATAAATCCCTCAACAAGCAATCCCCAGTTAATCAGGTTCTCACCAAAATTAACCGGACCATCCATCGCTTCCATACCGTGTGCTGACAGCCAATCTTTGGCAGTGTCGAACAATAGATTTGCAGCCGACTGATCATTAATGCATTCAAAATAGCCACAACCACCTGTGGGCTGATTAAACGTATAGGCCCTGTTTCCGTTGAAAAATGCCCCAATCCTGCCTATTGCTTTTCCATCGTCATCTATTAATATCCAGCGAGTTCCGTCGCCATGTTTATAAAATGCATTTTTTGCAGGATCAAAAACTGCATCCTCCAGCGCTTCCAAAGGTGACACCCAGTTCTGATCGTCTTTGTAGATTTCACGGGGAACTTTATGAAAAGCTTTCGTGGTGCTATTATCTTTTACTTCAATGACTTCCATAGAAAAATAAACAGGTCTGATTTGGGAGGTGAAATTAGTGATTTAAAATGTGGGTTCAAAAAAATCAGTAAAAGAAGTATACATCCTTATGATTCAGTTACTTAATCGACTGTCGCCTGATCACGATTTGCCGGGCATCTTCACTGTCTAGTTGAATAAGTATCTGTTCCGCACTTTCGCGCGCTGTTTGCGAGTCGATTGTCTTCAGAATATTTGCATGACGGATCGCAACCTGGTTTAGATTCAGATTACGCATGCCAATTTGAATATACACTCTCGAAAAAACAACCGCCAGTTGCGGATCTTTTGAGAGAGGGGGCATAAGTTCAAAAAAAGGATCGAAAGCTTCGTCGGGAGTTTCCCGGTCAGTAAGGGCTAATCGTCCGATCATTAATAAACCTACAATTTTCACCACTAATTTTTTGCCAAGACAATATTCGAAAGCCTTTTGATAGGCCATTCCGGTTTTAGTAAACAGGTTCATGGCAGCCTGCTCTGCAATTTCTATGGATGGAAAATTCTTTACCCAGAAATCCATCTGATTTTCAGTGACTTTATCAGGATCTTCGATAAGAGTTGCCAGAATCATTGTCTCGCGCCATTGCTTATTCCATAACTTCAATGCCACCAGGTGGTTTTTCCCGTATGCTGAAGCCAACTGCTGCAGCAATGGTATTGAAACACCAAAGTTCACTTTATATTCGAGACCCCTTTTTTGCATGGAATTGACCACCTCTCCATTTTGTAAAGGTTTTATCTTTGATATGATCTGCTGGAATATCCGATCAGCCCCGGGATTGTCGAGTAAATAATCCATCTGTTTATTAAAAATTAATACCGGGAAACAAAGTTAACAATACCGCTGTAACCACCTCCCTTTTTTGCGGATATGCGCTTTGGCAGGGGTCAATTAGTTGTATTATCCAGTGCTACAACCAATTAATAACTCATGCAATTTTTTTATGTATCAATGGCATGAATCAGAAAACATTCTCTATATTTGCAACCGCTAAATGGTGGATGTAGCTCAGCTGGTTAGAGCGCCGGATTGTGGTTCCGGAGGTCGTGGGTTCAAGCCCCATCTTCCACCCTTTTTAAGAGGTCAATCGAAAGCTGACCTCTTTTTTTGTGCTTTTTTTGATTGCAATCCAATCCTCAATGCCTGATAATCAAGGCCAATGCATCAGTAGTCGTATAAACCGGCCGTTCGCAGGTCTTATCCTGACACACATAGATCATCGTTTTACCGGCGGTTAAACGATGCTTAAGAAGTGGCAGATTCTCATTTACTCCACCGGCAAAAACTGCCTGCGGTAAATACTTTTCCTGAATCCGGAGGTTAACAGGCAGCGCATCTTCCCCGAGGATAGCCACTTCAATTACCGGATAAACGAGTCTACCCAAAAGCATAGCCCAGTTTGAATAATAAACGCTATTCCTGCCAATTTCATTTCTTATTTTGAGAATCATTTTCACGGCTGTGAGCGAATAGCCGGAATTTTCCCACAAAATCCCCAGTTTATGCAGCACATGCGCAAATACGGAATTCGATGCCGGAATCACATTGTCCGAAAGTTCGTGTTTGCGTGCGACCAGTTGTTTTGCCAGGTCGGACGTGTAGAAAAACAGATCGTTCCCGGTATCGGCAAAATGCTTAAGTACATAGTCAGCCAGAAGTTGACTCATCTTTAACCAGTGCAGATCGAAAGTCACTTCGTAAAGACTGATGTACGCATCGGCAAGAAATGCATAATCGTCCAGGAATCCTTCGGTGGTTACTTTTTGATCCCTGTAAACACGAAACAGCAGACCACTTTCCTGAAGCATATTTGATTCCAGGAAGCGGGCCGTCCTAAGCGCTCCTTCAAGATAATGTTCCCTGCCCAGCGCCTTATAGGCATTCACATAACCCGATATCATCAAAGCGTTCCAGGAAGTAAGAATTTTGTCATCGGTTGAAGGCCGGATGCGGCGGTTGCGCTGTTCAAGTAACGTCCGGTTGGCTTTTCTAAGAATCCCGTTCAATTCAGTTACTGATATTCCGTACTCGTCCGCGAAAGCAGTTTTATCATCGGCATAATACAGAATATTTTTACCCGGCTCCCAGTTTCCTTCAGTGGTGATCCTGTAAAACCGAACAACGATCTCCGCTGTGGCAGCGTCTAAAACCGATTCAATTTCCTTTTTTGTCCAGACATAGAATTTCCCTTCTTCATGTTCACTGTCGGCATCTATTGACGCATAAAAAACCCCTTGTGCATCCAGCAATTCACGCTCTGCAAATTCAATGGTTTGTTCAACGATTTCAGCATACAATGGCATATTCGTAAGTTGAAAGGCATGTGCATACAGTGTGATCAACTGGGCATTGTCGTAAAGCATTTTCTCGAAATGGGGCACTTTCCAGAACTGATCTGTTGAATAGCGCGCGAAGCCCCCACCAAGCTGATCGTAAATACCCCCTTTTGCCATCGCATCGAGTGTAATAGTTACCGCATCGAGTGCCTG
>JBBRGI010000123.1:0-9772 GCA_038240855.1 Bacteroidales bacterium
AATTATAGGAACTGAACGCGAAAGCCAGCGATCCCACAATGGCCAGCCAGGGACTCACACCAAAAAGTAAGAGTGCAATATAAAACCCGATCAGGTATAGAAAAATAAAATTGATGGGTCTCCAGTTATAGAGATTTGTAACGGTGTAAATCGAAGTGATTGCGGTTGTAGTTGGAAGACTGATCAAATAGGAAGGCATCCCTCCGAACATGGAATTTGTCCACAATGCGAGGTTATCGCTCTTTTTGTTATAATCAACAATCTCTTTCGACATCCCTTTATAAGTCTGCGAGTCGTGCTGGTTCAGTTGTTTATTTTCTAAAACTGGCGAAAAGTAGATGATTGGCAAAAGTAAAAAGAGCACAATTGCAACGATGTGGGGTAAAATTTTTTCGGGCAAAACCTTATTCATTTTTTTTATCATTGTATGTTTGTCACAAAAGTACATTTTTTTAAAACAGGATTCCTATCTTACAATAATTTGCAGTAATACAATAGCTAAAAAGTCAGGTTTTGGAAGCAATTCCCAACTTCGCATATAGCAGTTTCTAATATGCAATATAAACAAATCCTTTTATAATCCTTGCCATACCCTCAATTTTAAGTACATAATAATAAGCACCTTTGGGCAAGAGTCCAATTTTTATATTATTTGCATTGTAGTAACTTCCATCCCAATCATTTCTATAATTTTTAATGTTGTAAACAGTGTTACCCGCACGATTAAAAACAGTAAGATATGACAACATATCCTCTTTAATACCTGAAATTTCAAAGAAATCATTCACGCCATCATTGTTCGGAGAAAAACCCTCGGGGACCTGGATTGGAGGACCGCTACAGGAAGGATACGGAACAAAAACTGAGTCCGTGCATTGAGTTAATGATATCTTTGAAGTAATTGTATTTGAAAAATTCCCGGGTATACCAGTTATATTGAAAAGGATGTTTTGCCCCGTAACAAGACCGTATTTTGCAGAAACCTGATCTCCTGAACTTTTTAAAACGGTAAAATATGTCTTCATACCCGGTTCGCATTTTGAAGTAATATCTGTTATTGTTGGTTTAGGATTTACTGATACATGAATGATCGAGCTTTCACTGCATCCATTCAAATTTTTCCCGGTAACAATATAATCGGTTGTCAAAGATGGGTTTACCACAACATTTGTAGAAGTGGCTGATGAAAGTCCAGCGGAGGGTGACCATAAGTAGGAATCGGCATCACCAGTAACTGTCAGCTCAATAAAACTTCCGGCGCATATTGTTACAGCGGAGGGACTAATAGCGACTTTGGGCTTCTGTTTTACCTTGACAGTTATTGTGTCGGTAACAGTGCAGCCCTGACCAACCGACCCAGTTACTGTAAAAGTTGTTGATACCAATGGGCTGGCCACAACTTCTGCTTCTGATGTAGAAGATAACCCTGTTGAGGGTGACCATAAATAGGTTGTTGCTCCGCCAGCAGTCAGGGTTACTGAACTCCCTTCACAAATTTCAGGCACGTCTGGGTTAAATGAAATTACTGGATATCCTACCCTTATCTGCTTACAAAAAACAGATTCTCCGGGTAACCCTTCATCAATAATTAACCTGATGTTGTATGTGCCGGGTACATCATATTTAATTGATAGAGGTTCCTTTAAAATTGAAGAAGGGATAGTCGGATTTGTACAACCTTTGAAGGTAAACCTTGATAAGGTGTTGTTTCTCACGTTCGTAACAAGGGAATAAACTGAATCTCCTTCCCGGAATAACTGTGAAATATGATGGGGAAAGCTAAAATTGGCAATGTTTCCCAGTGAAACACCTGATGGCTGTGACGTTAATCCTCCGGGAAAAGTAATCCGAACCAGGTCATTGGCGCTATCTGCATAAGGATTTCCATTAACGACAAATCCAAAAACGGTTCCGCAATCACGGATAATGATAATCGATCTTGGGGCATTTAATTTTGTTCCGATATTTCCCAGGTTTAACCCTGTTGGCTGGTTTGTTAACGAATTACCAAAATCCAGTCTAGTAATAGTATTGTTGTTTTGATTGGTGACAAACATGTACCAGTTCCCATTTTCCTGGACAGGGTAAAAGCCACTAGGCCCATCGAGGCCTCCAATATTTCGCAGGTCGACAGCAGTAGGAGTATTTGCCAGGCTGGCACCAAAATTTAGCCTTGTCAGCCGGTTTGTTGTATTATTGCCAACTATTGTGTACCAGTTGCTATTTTCTTCAAAAGTATAAAGCGTATGGGCACTCTCCATTAAATTGCCGATATTGCCGAGGTTTTCTGCCGTCGGAACGTTCCGTAAGCTGCTTCCAAAGTTTAATCTTGCCAGATAATTCTGATCAAATCCTGCAACCAGTCCGAACCAATTCCCGCTGGCATTATCTTTTTTTATCTGGATCCCTTCATTGCGTCTTAAAACACCAAAGTTCCCGAGATTTATTCCTACAGGAGTATTTGACAGACTGTTTCCAAAGTCAAGTCTCGAAATGGAACCACCTGTTAGATTTGTAATAAATACATAGTAATTTGCGCCATCCTTTACTATTGAGGAATAGACAGGTTGATTGAGGTTCCCAATATTTCCCAGATTTTCTCCGAGAGGGGTATCGCCTAAACTGCCGGAGCAAAAATTCCAGTAAAAAGATGATCCACCGGTTGAAACGTTTTCAATCCTAAAACTTTGATTCACACAAACTGTTTCCGGGATATTAAATTTTGCCTGGCTGTTCGCAAAATCGTACAGAACAAAAATACAGAATAGTGTCAGAAAAAGTTTGTGCATTTAATTTAGTTTAATGTGTATGTATCCGGAGCACTATTTATAGATCTGTCCCAAAACTATTGTTAAACAGTCGATGAGCATTTAATAAAGATACAGCAGGACGGTCCTCTAATTTTCTGAACCATCAATCTGTTTCATCGGATTGTAACCTTTATTGATCCGCTAACGTGCTAGATAGTAAAGCCTTTTATTGTTATGGATCAACAGAATAAAATTAGTCAAAATTTCGGCTATTTCAGATTGTCTACAAAAATACATCATAAAAAAGAGGTTATGCTGCTTCGTCCGACACACAATAATTTGCACATATTTTTCTATTTTTGCACCAAATCATAATTATAACCCATTGGGAATTATTGTAAATCAATCTGTAAAAGGGACAATTTATACTTACATCGGTGTTGCACTTGGCTTTTTAACAACAGGCATCCTGTTACCCAGGCTTTTTTCCACAGACCAGGTAGGACTGCTCAAAATTTTAGTAGCCTATTCATCGCTGGTTGCTTCCTTTGGCACTCTTGGTTTTAACGGCGTTACTTACAGACTGTTCCCGTATTTTAAAGATAAAAAAAGTAATGATCATGGATTCCTGGCCAATATTCTCCTGGTCGGACTTTTTGGCTTCCTTTTGTCCACAATGTTGATTTTTCTTCTAAAACCCTGGATTATCAATATCAGTTTAGAAAAATCTGAGTTGTTTGTTGAGAATATCAACTACCTGGTAATACTTGTCTTCTTCCAGATTTTCTTTTCATTACTGGACACCTATTATTCTGCTTTGCTGAATAGTGTAAGCGGTACATTTTTAAAGGAAGTAGTGCAACGTGCACTGATCATCCTTTCGATCGGACTATTTTATATCGGCATACTCCATTTTAATCAGTTTGTGATTATGTATGTTGCCTCCATTTCGCTACCCACCTTGTTCATTGCAGTCACTCTTATTCACCAAAATAAATTTTCGCTAAATACCGATTTTGGTTTTTTGAACCGTAATCTCCTTAAATCCGTCGTTTCAATGGCTTTATTCAGTATTTTGAATGGATTTTCCCTTATCATTATTCAAAATGTGGATGTAATAATGATAAGTAGTATTGTAGGATTAGGAGGCACGGGGGTATACGCAGTGTGTTTTTTCTTTGGCTTAATGGTTAGCCTGCCTGCGCGCTCCATTATAAAAATTGTGAATATTGTGTCTGCACAGGCGTGGAAAGAAAATGATTTAAAAATTATCAGCGATATCTATAGTAAAAGTTGCCTCACCCTGTTTGTCATTGGACTATTAATGTTCATCGGTCTCTGGGCTAATATTGACAATATTTTTCACATTCTCGGTCCCGACTATGTTGCCGGGAAATGGGTGATTTTTTTCATTGGCCTGAGCAGCCTTATTGATATGATCTCCGGAGCCAATGGCTCAATTATGGGTACCTCGAAATATTATACTGTTCAATCCGGGTTCCAGGTTATATTGGTTATTCTGCTTATTATTACCAATTTAATTCTAATCCCAAGGCTGGGAATTACCGGTGCGGCCATTGGTAGCGCTATTTCGCTTTCCATATTAAATATGTTGAGGTATTTGTTCCTGTTTTACAAATTCAATCTGCAGCCATTTAATACACGGTTTATTTACGTTGCAATCATAGGAATCGGATCCTACTACTTTTCGACATTTATACCACCGCAACAGAATTTCATTGCAGATATCTTCGTGCGCAGTACCTTTTTGGTAATTTTATTTGGTTTGCCGGTTTATCTGCTTAAACTTTCCGGTGATTTAAATGCCAAAGCAGATAATCTCTTAAAAAAAATAGGAATAATCATCAAACAATCAAAAAAATAATGGGGGCAATTACATTTGGTATACCAAAAAAGCTGGTTCTGCAACTGCGGAATATATTTAAGATTGAAACATTTATTGAAACCGGCACCTTTAAAGGGGATACAACTTCATGGGCAGCCGATAATTTTAAACATGTATTTACTGTGGAAAATTCTTCAGTGCTCTACAAAGCAGCATTGAAACGTTTTTCAAAACGTCAAAATATTGAATGCTATTTTGGTAGTTCACCGGCAAAACTCCCCGAAATACTGATTCAATTAAAATCCCCTTCTATTTTCTGGCTTGATGCTCATTGGTGTGGCGGCAGCACCTATGGTGCAGGAGATGAATGTCCACTCATCGATGAAATATTGCTTGTAGTTGAATGCGCTGAAAAGCATGTGATTATAATTGATGATGCACGATTGTTTCTGAAACCTCCTTCGGAACTTCATGCCGGAGATCAATGGCCCGGCCTTGATGAAATCGTTGGCCTGTTTTCAAAGAGACCTGGGTTCTATACATTTGTATGTGAAGACGTTATTATTTCAATGCCTTTGGCAGGCAAAGAGAAATTACAATCCTATTTCAATGAGATTCACAGAACAGAATTCCCGGGAGGAGGAATTCAAAGCAACCTGAAATTTGCATTAAGAAATATTTTCAATAAGTGGAATTAAGATTTTTCATTTTCCGATAAGGCATTTTTTAATCCTGAAAACTCTTCCAATTGTTTTATCGATAAAGGAATATAATTTTTTCTTCTGCTGAAGTAACCTGATCAGTTGCCCGATATTACTATTGTAAAAACTGCTGTATTCCATCAGGTCATCAGCCATGTCGGGGAAATTGTTTTTCAGACAGGCGAGCAATTCCTTTTTTGCTAATATGAAATAGTCGGGATTATTGCTGATTCCATTCAGGTTGAAATAACTAAAGTTGATGTCAATTTTCTGATAACTCTTTTTAAAACTTATTAGCGCTTTGAGGAAAAAATCAAAGTCTGACACAATTCTATACGATTCGTTGTATAATCCGATTTCATTAAAAAGCTCACGCCGGATCAGCGTTGCCTGTTGTGAAAGACTATGAATACAAAGTTTATGTAATGTTGGTTTATCATGAGGCATAATGGTGCGATACTTGCCATTCTTCCTTATTCTCAATAGATTACCAGACACAATATCTGCACCAAGGTCCATTTTCAAAAGATCTTCAAATAAAGTATTACGGACAAGGTAGTCACCCGAATTAAGGAAATAACAATATTCGCCAGATGCAGCCGAAATACCCTTATTCATAGCGTGATAAATACCCTTGTCCTTTTCACTTACCCAATACGAAATGTGACTTTTATAGTGCAGGATAATATCCACACTGCCATCCGTTGAACCGCCATCAATAATTATCAGTTCATAATCCTGATTTGTCTGGCTGATCACGCTACTAACAGTTCTCTCCAGTCCTGGTCTGTTATTCAGGTTGACGGTTATAATTGAAAATTTCATTTTACGACGAATCCTTCAATCAGGTAAAATTTATCCGGATGTACGAAAAAACAGTTACTTATTCCATTATTCACTGTCCTGGTAATACTCTTTTGCTTTCGTAAGCCCGCTTCAGTATGATTGTAAAATTCGTATCCATACGAGCTCATAATTTTTTCCAATTCCACTTCAATTGTATCAAAAAGCGTTTCACATATTATTATTGGCTTCATATCCTGAAGCACATGTTGCGATTTCGATAAAATAAGATTTTCTGTCCCCTCAGTATCCATTTTAATAAGATCAATATTTGAAACATTATTCGCTTTTACATAATTGTCAAGCGTCGATGTTTTTATCTTGTGTATCACGAAGTTTTTCCCATGTGTGTTACTTCCGGCATTACTTTCTCCTGCCAGGTTATGCTCCAGGTATTTGTACTTCTTATTTTTGATCTCATAGAATTCTATTTCGCCTTCAATGTGAGATAATGCTATGGGTTCAATTTTGATGTTACCGAATTTGTTAAAGCGAACATTTTCCCTGAAATAGTAAAGTGGACCAGTTGCGGGTTCAAAACCAACAATTTTGATATCCTTATTTTCCATTGCAGCAATCAGGGAGTAATAACCTATGTTTGCTCCGATATCGTAAAATGAATTTACTTTTTTTATTAGTTTGATAAATATGTCAGTATATTCAAACCGATGGTACCCCCCTTCCCAAAAAATAAGTCGCGATAAATAGTTAGTTTGATTGGTTTTAATTTTTAAAATCTTCCCCTCATTATTTTCAATTTTTAAAATCCCCGATGGTGATATTTTGATTTTATCAGGCAGAATCGGGAGTAAAAATTTATTAATATTTCTTAAAACCCAATTTATTCTTGCACTATAAATAAACTTGTAGGTTAATTGGCGTAACGTCATTTTAATCACAATAAGTAGATTATTTCTGTTTTATATTTTAATCCCGCATAAAAACTCCATCGAACTGGAGAAGTTCACCATCGCTTTTTGTAAGTCCGCGTACAATTTTAACCAGCCTGAAACCTCCCTGGTATAAATAGTCACTCAGTTGATAATAAAGCTCTTCTCCCTGGTAAAGAGGCTGCACCGACATTTCAAGCTGCACCGCTTTTATTGAATTTAAAAATGAATTGGCCCCGAGAAGTACGTTTTTTTCAAATCCTTGTGTATCAATTTTCATGTAAACAGGCCGATCTGAGATATTAAGTTCTTTGAAAAGAGAGTTCAAAGTACGGATTTCAACAATTTCCTTCCCGATATATTTTGATGCAGGGGCTGTATTTAAATGTGTTTCATTCATTTCGAGTATTGAGCTACTCTGTGAGTTCCCCGAAACATTAATTTCAATTCTGCCATCGAAGTTTCCCAATGCCATGTTATACACTTCCCAATGCTGTTCGCTTGCCGATATTTTTTGAAGTTTCGTAAATGCACCTCTAGTGGGTTCAAAAGAGATTATCCTGTTCTTATATCCGCCAATTCTAATCATTTTTGCATACTGACCTTCGTTTGCCCCGATGTCGAGAACAGTCCCGATATGCCAATAATTAAGTAATTGTTCAATTTCCTGTTCATGCCTGGAATATTTGCATTTAACCAGGTCATAACCTGTTTTCCTGATAACTTTATGGAAGATTGTTTCAAGCTTTTTATAAATATACATCAATCAGATAATTTATATACTTTAGTATTTGACACCAATTCTGCAATTATTTCTTTCCGTTTTTCCCAACTAAAACAAGTTTTAATTCTGTTAGAAACATTAAGTTGCGATTCAGGTAAAATTAGTGAATTTTTGCGTACTAATTGACTAATTATATCTGAATTGCGTTTTACAATATAGCCTGTGTTACCTATAAGTTCGGGCATACCCCCTTCGTTTGTTACAACCGGGATACATCCATACAACATTGCTTCCGCAATCACAACTCCGAACGATTCAGCCCTTGATAATTGAAAATAAAACTTTGATCTTCTGTAATATCCGGGCAATTCATCATGAGAAATTATACCAAATATTAGCAGATTTCCTGGTAAATCTGTAAGGAGGTGAGTCAGCTTTGTCTTATCTAATCCTATTATAATGAATTGGAAATCGGGTAAACGTCTGGCCACTTCAATAAAGGTATCAATTCCTTTTCGAAAATAGGTGAGCTCATTTTCAATAATTCCTATTGTAATGACCAGGTTTTCCCTTTCGTCCGGATTATTTGGTATGTGCTTAAAATCAACACAATTGGAAACTAAATGACGTTTTGATTTTGTTGCAATGTATTTGACTTTTCTATCAAGATATTTAGAAACTGTGAGGTTCAGTGAGCAGATTTTAATCGAGCATACACAGAAAAATCCTCTTATTTTTGAAAAGAGGACTCCATAATGGAGATTTTTGTTCCTTTCCACTTCATATCCGCCAACAACAACAAACGATCTTTTGCCGAGAATTTTTGCCATTAATGTTGGCAAAAGGGAGTGGAAATCTGCAAACCAGATAAAAACTGCATCATATTTCCATATATTCAGTATAAGAAATAAAAATTGTTTTATCAGCTTAAATCCAGTCCTGATAATCCCTCTACCGGGTTTGAACTGATATTTCGTGACGTTTGCGAATGTTGACAATATTTCGAAATCAGCTTTAACGAAGGTAGAGTAATTAACATAAACAAAGAGAATTGATTGCTTGTGCATAAAAAACTATTTTAATCAGTTCTTGAAAACGGATGTACCGACAACGGCTTCAGGGCAAACGGATGGTAATCACCCTTTATTCCAATAGGTGTCTGATTTCGGATATCGTAAACAATCTCAATCGATTTCCGCGCATGTTCGATCCCGAATCCGTTCCCTTTGAGTATCTCTTCGTAACTTTTTGTATGAAGGTCGGTAAATCCTTCACTGAACTCAATCTCTTCTCCTTCGACCGTGATGGACCGGAAAGTCGTTTTTCCACGCTCTTTAGCTTCTTTAGGCAATGTTTCGTTGTTGATACTCAGAAACCAGCGGACCCGGGCATTTTCAAGCAGGAGAATTCCGGATGCCCGGTCGTGCGTGTGGAGATTGACTATATTTTCCTTTGCATCGCCGAAAATCCAGGTCAGCATGTCGAAGAAATGAATGCCGATATTTGTAGCTATTCCACCCGATTTGGTAATATCCCCCTTCCAGGAGGTGTAGTACCAGTTTCCGCGGGAAGTAATATAGGTAAGGTCGATATCGTAAACTTTATCGCGGGTTGCAGCTTTAATTTTTTCTTTTAAAGCAATAATAACCGGATGGAGGCGCAATTGCAAAATTGTATAAATCTTTTTTCCGGTTTCCTGAGCCATTCGTTGCAAACCCTCTATATTCCATGGATTTAACACCAACGGTTTTTCACATATCGCATTTGCTCCGCGCCGCAGTGCTGCCCTGATGTGTGCGTCGTGAAGATAGTTAGGCGATGTGATGCTTATATAATCCATATTAATTCCCTGGTCGTATTTCAGCTTTTCGAGGTACCGGTCGAAACGCTCAAATTCAACAAAAAACTTTGTGTCAGGTGAATAACTGTCAATAACACCAACGCCATCATACGGATCATAGGCAGCAACCAGCTTATTGCCGGTTTCCTTGATGGCTCTCATGTGCCGGGGAGCAATA
>JBBRGI010000124.1:0-9743 GCA_038240855.1 Bacteroidales bacterium
TGAAACAGTACCCGAGATTGGGGCATAAATTTTGGTTTTCGTGAGGTTTTCCTGTGATTCGTTCAGACTCGATTCTGCACTTTTAACCCCATATCGTGCCGCCTGTACTTCGGCCTGGGCAACTTTCCATGCAGCTTCTACTGTTTCGAAATCCGATTTCGCAATGGTATTCTTCTCATAAAGCTGTTTCGACCGGTTGTAATTGAGTTCTCTTTCTACTAACTGGGCTTCAGTCTGCGCTAAACGGGCTTTCTGACTGTTTAGCGAAGCTTCGAGCCGGTTACGGTTCGATATATAAATATCAGGACGTATTACCACCAGTAAATCACCTTTCTTTACTTCGTCACCTTCCTTTACAGGCAATTCGATAATTTCACCAGGAACCTCCGGACTGATCTTTACTTGCATCTGCGGCTCAATTTTCCCGTTGGCCGTGATAATTTCGGTAATATCTTTTGTTTGAACCTTCTCAGTTGCCACTTTAAGAGCCATATCCTTCCCAAACCAACCGGCTTTTTTCCCGATCAGTAACAGAATGATGATCACAACACCTAAAATGGTGAGATACAGTACGGTATTTTTTCTTTTTTTCACGACTAAAAAGTTATATTATACATATTCGATCTGTCACACTCATTTCCCTCCCGGGAATATTCCGCAGGGATAGTCAGGTTTACTTGATAATTTTATGACTTCTAATTGTAATTTTACAAGTCATAAAATTACGAATAATATTCTGTGTACAGATGATTATTTTCTTGTGAAAAATTGGGCATACGACTCAAATTGCTGGATATACCAAATGGGATAGATGTTACTTTTATTGAGAACTGTGGTTATTTCCTCAAGTTGATTCAGGATTTGTTCGTTTCTTGACCGGTTCAAATCATAAATCTCCTTTAAATATTCGGCCAGTTCTTCTGGTAAAAGTTCGAGCATATTAGAAGATTTGAATTTGAGGTAAATCAATACGATCTGTCCTTTTAAGGCAAACAGTTCAATGGTACTATAATTGTTTTGCCAACAAACTTAAGTATTTATTGTTGGCAAAGTGGATTATCTTTATGTTAATATTATTTATTGAGGCGTGCAATATAGGCCTGGATGAATCCTTTGGAGCGTATTTTGGGCAGAATTGAGAGTGCCTGCATTCGCCCCTCGAAGCCAGTGATCCTCACCCGATAAAACCCGTCTTCAAAAGCAATCTCGATTGGTAGTTTAGTGATTTTCATCAATTTAAATTTCACTTTGATTGCATTTTGTTCAACCTTGAAGGCTCCAACCTGGATTACAGAGTATGATTTCAACGTGTATGTCACGGGTTTTTGAATCACCGCAATGCTATCGTCTGCAGCCTTTCCCTGTTTATCTAAGCGTACGTCTTTCGCTCCGACCTTACTATCTTCGGCAGTTATAACTTCTTTTTCAGTTTCCACTTGCGAATCGGGTTTTACCGTATCGGGAGTTTGTTCCAATAAAGGACCCAGATTAAAGTTCAGGCTTTCGATGATGTCACCATCGAACGAATGCGAGACAGTGATCGGTATCATTTCCGGTAAAGAGGCTATTTTTAATTTCTTAAGCTGCTCAGGATCTATTCGAACGGTATATTTTCCCGGCTTAAGTCCCAGGTAACTGTAGTAACCATCCGATTCAGTGAGTGTACGTGCCGCAAGTGTTGAGTCGCTCCGGTAGAAGCAAACCAGTATCCGGCCCTGTCCATTTTGTCCGTTATAGACTGTTCCTGCCGCTTCGCCCATTACCGAAATCGGCACTTCAATGGTTTTGAACTGGTTCGGATCGATCATCACTTTCATAGTCAGGTTGTGCATCTGCCACGAAATATTGTCAAAACTATTTTTATCAAGTTCAAGCAGGTAACTTTGATAAGGGGTAAGGTCCAAAATCCTGATCGTTGTGTCCTTATCATTTCGCACGATGGTACCACCGTTAATCCTGAATTGCAGGTTGCTGGCTTTGGGTTCCCCTTTATCACGACGGCCATTGCCATCCACATCGAGGAAGGGGAGGAGGGTGATGGCACCTTTTCCCACACTGGTCCGGTTATTGGTTCCCAGATATCGTGTTTTCCTGTCAACAAGTAAACTACCCCGGGCTGATTCGACGAATGTTGTCTGGTCGCCGGTATTACGTATTGAGAATCCTGTCTGCGTAAAAGCAAGGTCATAACGGATTCCTACTTCCATACTGTGGGTATTACTTCGGAAGTTTTGTTCGTACGATAGATTTAAATACCCTTGTTTGAAGAGCGGTTTTTCGATGTTTGTCCGTGCCGAAATCAACTTATTGCCGTTATATTCATATTGAAACTGGGGAGTGAGTGTAATGCGTTTAGGCAACCGAAACGAAAGCGACAGGTTGCTGTAGAGATAAGGACTGGTCATATCGGTAAACTGTCCGTTAGTGGTAAAGTTGGTGCTCACGCCAAACAACGATCCTGATAAAAGCATTTCGGCTATGGTATTTTTAAGACTGGGAAGGACAATCTGGTTGACTGTCAGCCTTGAATAGGCTGCGAAATTTTTCCCTTTTATCGGAATGGAAATTACCGCCTTTCTTTCTTCAAGGTAGTTGTATATAATGGCTTTTTGTCCTCTTACGTATTTGGTATAGTTCAATTCGAATTGCATATTGGAGGGCAGCCTGTAGCTGATTAATCCTTTTGTACGCACTCCGTAAGTATAATCTGTGGTAAGGAGCAGGCCACTCATTAACCTTAGCGAGGCACTCAGAAAAGGCATAGTATTTCCTGTTGTAACCGAAGAGAGGTATTCAACGCCACCGCCAACGGTTAAACGTCTGCTCACACCGTAATTCACTGTGCCACGCGAAAAACGGCTGTTTAATGTATCTTCAACCATACCTGCGCTGACAGAATACTCTAATTCTTTTGGAGGTAAAAAATTGAAAGGGATACTGATATTTTCTTCTTTCATCCGCTCTTCTCCCCATGGCCCATAAAACCGAAGTTTTACAGCCGAATTACCATAAACCAGTGGCACCTCAAATTTATAAAAACCGGAAGCATCGGCAACCAGATAATCAACCAATACGTTATTGACGTAAAGCTCAACAGTCCAGTTCGGTTCGGTGATATCGCTCAGGGTATAACTGCCGAAAGAACGCCTGTAAGTGGTTGGGGTATTGGTAAACTGAACCCCGACGATAGGGTTGTAGATAGAAGATGTCACCTGAGAGTATATTTTGCCCGCCGATACCTGGCGCAAAACCGAATGGTCATTATTGACAAACCGCCACAGATATTGTTGCTGTTTTTCGGTAAACGGGGAGTTGTTGCTGTAATTAAGTAAGGCATTAGCCTCACCACCGGCAATTACAACTCCCAATGCAAGATTTAAACGGGTATCAATTTTCCCGTTCTGGGGTTGGGTGGACTGTACCGACCAGTCGGCCATTCCGAAGCGAAAGGCCGGATATTTCCTGCCGATAATGGTGTCTGTCTTTACCTCGCCCTTTAGCCGGTTGATGTTTGAGCGCATCTGTTCCTGGCGCATTTCGCGGATGACCGGCAACTCTAATTTAGTACTCAACGCGACTGATAAACTCCGGAAACTAAAAGTGCAATCCAGTCCAAATACCTCTCCGAAAAGAGGCGATCTGAGGTAAAGATTCGTCTCGGTCTTAATCAAATCGTCACTTTTAAGGTCATAAACCTTTCCCTGGAAAGTGATCCTGTTTTTTGTTTTGTTGATCGAGTAGGATGCCTCCTGGCTAATAAAAAAACCGGTAACCGAATCCAGCTGGGCAGAAGGGTTATTTTTGATTTTCAGGAATGTGAAGATATCGACCACCGGGAGATAGACCGTTTCATCCCGGATGACTGCCGGGATATCGATTCCGCCAACCTTCTGAACATCTAAAAAGACCGAGATCTCGTCAATTTCAGGTTGATCCTGGGCGCTGGCCGCGATAGGAAAGAGAGTTGATAATAGAATAAGGTACGCAGTTATCACCAAAATACCGGAAATGCAGTTGCTTTTCCGGTATTTGAGGTTGTTTTGCGTAACTTTTTGTGGCATATTTTATTATAATGGAATTATTATTGTTGAATAAATGTGACGGAGAATTGACCGGAGTATTCTCCAGCCGGGTTGATTAAAATATCTTTAACAGTAAGTGTTCCGCCAATGTAAACATCAGTAATATCCTGAGTTGATGTAATAAATGGGGAACCAGTGCTTGCATCACCAATTTTCATTGTTATAGTTTTGGCATTTCCGGTCAATATAGCATCAGGGCCATTAAGAATTGTGATCAATGTACCTTTTAAAGCATGCACCCTAAAGAGCGCCCTTGTGGGTGATGGACCTATAAAAGGGAAGATGATACCTCCGAATTTGCTTCGGAGTCCCGCTGCGTCGATTGTCACTGTCCCATCACCGGTGGGGATGATAGCTCCAAAGTTCAGAAATTGAATTACCTCAACAGTGGTGACTGTAATTGGCTTAGGTGGTTGCTCCTGTGCTTTTACGGGAATAATTAGGATTATCGTACAGACAAATATACAAAAAGGCAATAACGACTTTTTTACCTTTAGGGATTGAACCAGGTTATTCATAATCTTTTCGTATTAATATTTTTTCTGATTCTTTTCGCTTGCCTGAAATCAGGGTGACGATATAAATACTGCTGCCTCCATAAGGATTGACTTCTACCGTTTCCATTTCCGAAACTGCTTTTTGAAGGATTACCTGTCCCAGAATATTGGTTACCATCAGGCTCCCTTTCGTATTAAACGGAAGGTTTACTTTTACCAGTAACAGATTTGACAAATGGGATAAGGTAAACATTTTTTCCGGTGCGACTATTTGCTGGGTAAGGTCGGCTAATGAGAACACTAATGAAAAACGGGTATTGTATTCTCCCTTTTTTAGGTAGAAACGATATCCGGGCAGTTGTTTCAGATCCTGGGTAATACCTTGCTGAGCATCTGCCAGGTAGAGGTGTAAATATGAGGGTAACTGGCTGATATCTTTCGCGTTAAAATTAATCCAGCCGTCACCTAATGTCTTTATTCCTAACAGAATTTTCGTGATGCTGTCGCCAGGTTGTGGCATTCCGTTGATTGATAATTGTCTGGTGTCTGGAGATATCGTATAGATATTGGGGACCAGCACATTGGTATTCATCATTTTTAGGGCATCCAGGTCCTTATCGAAAATCTGTTTGGCCGTATTGTCAAAGTAAATAACAGAAGCATCCTCCATTGAATTTTTAGTTTCAAAATTTGCTGAAAAACGGATAGTCGTCCGGTCATCAATGATCGCCCCCTTAAAAATTGGGTTAAGATCGTTAGTCCTGACCGCATTGGTTACTCCAAGTGTAGCACTCACGGGGAAAGTCCCATCGGCGACATGCACGAAAAATCCCTGCATCGACGGGATAAGGTTGGTTGATCCTCCTGTTGAAAATCCGTTTACATAACTGCTGTAAGTGCCTGAGTATTGGTCTGATGCTCCATTTGCGTCAAAGAAATAGATTGCATCATCAATATTTGTCTTCGTCCATCCTGCAGTAGCCTTCCAATCGATTGGAGACGGATAAGGGTTTCCAACGAGATTAAATCCATTCGTGTAGGTCCTGTTGTGATTGAGCAGATCGATATGCAATGCACCATTATTGACAGCCCCTGTAAGATAAATAGTAACCGGAGTTAAGGCTGATCCCAAATTTGCAGCATAACCTTCCATCGGATTAAGTGTACCTGATGGGTAGGAGGTCCAACCCGAGATATCCGATCCTGCATTCTGATGGTTTTCATCATACTTGTAGAAGGCAGGGATAGAAGCGAGTGAACTGATAAATGTGCTGAATTGTGAAACGGTAGCACCACCAAAAGGCGAACTAAAGTATTTATAACCAAAAGCCGAAGGTAGGTAACGTTGCATCGTCACATTACCAAGTACTTCGCCCGTTCCGGTTCCATCAATAAGCGCTGTCTGATCAGAAGTGGAAAGCAGGGTAACCTTATTATTGGTATTCAGGAGCCCGTTGGATAAAAGGATACCCTTGATACTTATCCTCTGGTCATTAAGTTTTAGGCTGTTTATCCTGTTGATAGTAAGGTTGTTGATAGAGGGATCTGACGTAAAACAACCCGACGGTAATGTAAAGGCAGCGCCACCTTTATTTCCCGGAGTTCCGAAAACAAGGTTTGTATTAAGGGTTGTAGTTATTGTCCCTGTAGTTCTGACAATGGGGTTATCAGCGTCCTGAAAAGTCAAAGTTTGTGAACCTACATCAAATATTCCACTATTCAGATGAAGCGATCCGTTTACAGTAATGTCATTTGCAAGGGCTACTCCGGCTGTATTGTCAATGGTCAAATTATGCAATAGATTACCAATAAACTGGTTTCCGATGGTTTGAGCCGTGGATCCGCCATATATCAGTGTAGGTGAGTTGGTATTTGCATCCAGTTGACCAAGAGTTGCCGTCAGTGCATTCAGTATATGCAGTGTTCCGTTTAATATTACGTTGTTTGGATTATTCACAACCAGGTTATAGACCTTATTATTAAAGAATGCTCCTGTTGGAATTGTCTGGGCAGAAGCTCCTTCGAATTTCACAGATGAATTTGCATCAGAAGCATCGATCTGAGCGCCGTTTGTAAAGTTAAGGTTGCCTTTTATGGTGAGTTGTCGGCCAATGGTCACCATCCTGAAAGCTGACTGGGCATTGGTAATATTGGTTACCGGGCGATCAATATCCAGCAGACAGTGATTGACAGGAACATCATCAAAGAGGATATTGGCATTGATCCCGGGAATTCTGTTTCCCGTCCAGTTGGTTACAGTACCCCAGTCATTGCTCACGGTGCCTTTCCATTTGTTGATGCCCAGTTCCCATGCCCCCATTGTGGGGTTTGTTCGTGTGGTCGAAGCATAATCGGTGGTTATACCTGTTCCGGGAACACCAATAAGGTCGATTCCGATCTTGTAGTCGGTCGCAACTGTTGAACCTGAAACTACAAATAAAGGAGAAATGTTCAGGCTGTTGGCGTCCTGGGTCGTGGCAGTTTGCCAGGCGGGTAAAGTTGTTTTGTTGACTCCGTAAAATCCGAATACACCGCCAGTTCCGGAAGCTAAATAATTGTTATTGTCAATTATTAGATTTCCCCCCGTGGTTTTGAAATAAATGGAGTAGTGCAAATTTGTGCCGCCATCAGTTGAACGGTCATTCACCAGAATATTATTTCTGAAATCGCGCACATTTGTATTTGCATTACTGTATAATGCGTAGGATTTATTCGCAATTCCGGTACCCAAACTTCCACTAATATAAACCGTATTAAAATAAAGATTGTTAGCGTTGTTAATCGCTCCGGTTTCATAGATACCATAAATTGTCGTAGCGGATGTGCCTCCCAGATTGATAATATTGTTGGAATAGGTAGTCGCACCGGAGGCTATTTTGATTCCATAAATAGAAGCCGTACTTGAATTTGCGCCGGTTACCGCCAGGTTATAAATAAAATTACCTGAAACTATATTGGGATCAGTTGTATTACCTGTAAAATAGATGCCTATAACGCTACCGACGAAGGTATCAAAAGTATTGGATAAATTGTAAATTGTATTTCCGGAAATATTTTTTATTGAGGCACCGGTGAGTACAATACCGCAAACTGAGGCAGTTTGAGTAGATGAAGAATTAGCATTGGAATTAGTCAGTGCAAGGATGATATTGTTCGTGATGGCGTTTGTTCCTGTTGTAGACGTTGATATTATTCCGTTAATAACCCCGGCGTTGGAGATTGTAGGATTGTTAGTACTATTGGTCAAATTCGCAACTATATTATCATTTATGGTAATTGTCCCGTTTCCGGTATTGTTGATTCCATAAACATTCTGCACGCTGGCTGTACTGTTAGAACCTGCATTTACACTATTGGAAGAAGTTAAACTGCCAATGGTGTTGTTACTGATATTTGTAACACCCGGGCTTGAATTATATATTCCATAGAAACTGGTTGCATTTGCATCACCATTTGAAGTTGAGATGGAACCAATTTTATTATACCGACAATCGATAATCCCTGAACCTGCGATTGAAATCCCATATACATTCGTAGCGTTAACGGTACCGGTTACCAAAACCGAGCCCGTACCTGTTGCCGCACCAATGGTATTGCCTGTTGCAGTACCAATGTTTACTGCCCCCCCGGTAATGTTGATTCCCTGCCATGGATTAACACTGTTGCTCGTATAATTAAAGTTTTGAATAGTATTGTTTTGGATTGATGAAGCAGTGGTAATTCCAACATTAAGAGAAATGCCCTGAAAAAGGGGAGCAGTTGCAGCACTTACAGTTAAGGGTGAGCCTCCGCAAAGAGCCGCCTGTCCACCAATATAATTATCCAATATCTTGAAATTATTCCCAGTGGTATTAAAAATCCTGATTGCATTATAGGTCCAGGTTCCCGTAGGTGTGAAATTTGTTGTTTCGTAAAAACTATTCCCCGAAATCGACCAGTCGGTTGTATTCGCGGTTAATTGAATTCCATAAGAAGTGGCGGTTGTACGCCAGAAGTCGTAAATGTTATTGTTGCTGACGATATTCCCGGTATTTTCCTTGGCAGTTGTACCTGCGGAATAAATAGCATTAACCGGTCTTTGCGAGTCAGTGGAATTAGTAATATTATTATTATCTATGACATTTCCGTCATTACCTGTTGTTCCAGTGGTTGTACTAAAATATAGGATGCCGCCTGTTAAATTGGTGGTAGAACCTTTCAGGTTGCAATATTTAATGCTATTGTTGTTTGCATCATTGATAAATCGAATGGTGGAGGCAAGTAAACCCGCATTAATATTCGTGATCGTCAGATTCTTTGTTGTACCAGTTGCATTCACCCTCCCATCGAACGTTACATTGTCGGCCCCGTTTAAGTCAATTAAAGGTAAATTCAAATTTCCGGAAACAGTATATCCGGGACCGGTCGGATAAATGGATACTGATGTATAATCAGCACTTCCACTTCCGCTGGCATTGAGCGCAGCCGAAGAATTTTCGGTGATATTTGCGTGAATTCTAAGTTCAAGTGCCCCTGTGTGTGTTCCGTCATTGATCCGGTCAAATGTATCTTTTAACCGGACATAAGAAGACTGAAATACCCCCGATTGATAAACATCCAAATTTGTAATCAAAATTCCTTCAAAAGCGCCCATGGTGGGTGTATTGGCCCGTACTGCCGCTAAATAATCAGTCGTAATTATACTGATTTTAGTTCCGGCTAAACTCGTGTTGGAGGTTTTATAATCTGTTGCTGATAACCCGCCTGCAATGATTAATGCCGGATTGACTGACAAACTATTTATATCCTGAGCTGTCATCAGCGGCAATGTTAGGACGTCTGCGCCAGCGAGAAATCCTAATACGCCGCCCGTGCCCGACGTATAATAATCGTTAAAGTCAAGTGTTAAGGTTGCAGACGACGTAAAAAATACAGCATAATGCAAACTTGTTCCTTCAATAGTCGATCGGGCATTTACAATGATATTATTTTGTATTTTCCTGGTCCTTGTCCCGCTGCTGTACAATGTATAGGACTTATTGCCGCTTCCCGAATTCAGGTTCCCTCCGATATATATGGTATTAAAGTAAATGCTATTCGTGCTTGTTGCGGTTACATTTTCATAGATGCCGTAAATATCTGTATTTGTATTCCCTCCCAAATTGATAATATTGTTGTAATAAGT
>JBBRGI010000125.1:0-9709 GCA_038240855.1 Bacteroidales bacterium
TTTAATGACTCCTGGTACGAAAGAATCTGCTCGGGACTTTCATCGTTCTGAAACTGACTTGTCAGGTAGCTCAGCCAGAAACCGTTTTCTTTCATCTGTACTTCGGTAGCCCGACGATCTTCGGCTACTACTTTTTCCACATCCGTTTGGGTAGCACCATTATCCCTGATTTTTTTGATCTCATCGAGTACCGAGTTGATTAGTTTCTCTACATTTTCGGGGGCACAGCCGAACGAGACCGAAAAAGTATACCTGTTCTGCGGATATTTAGTGTAAGAAGCCCTTGAACCGACCCCATAAACACCGCTTTCCTCTTCACGAAGCCTTTCAATCAGCTTAATATTCAGTACCCCCGATAAGGCATCCAACAGATTGTTTTCAGTTTCATTATATTGATATACCCCGCTAAATACCAATCGTACCGTTGATTTTTGTTCCTGGCCTTTGTAAACCTGCTTTTGAATGACCCCTTCAGGAACATGTATCCCAAGATCTTTGGCGTTCTCAATCCTTTTAGTGGAAGGAAGTGCTCCCAGGTATTGTTCGATCAACGGTTTAATTTTTTCAATATCAAAACTACCCACAAAGGTGAAGGTAAAGTCACTTGCATCGGCAAAACGATCTTTGTAGATTTCGAATGCCCTGTCGAGGTTGATTTTATCATATTTTTCCAGACTTGGACCCGTACGTCGAACGCTGTAATTGCCCAGGACTGCCGAAATGGTGTCGGAAAAAACCGATGCCGGGTCGTTGCTGCGATTGGCAAGTGATGCTTTTTCCTGCGAAAGTAATCCGTTGTAAACCTCAACATCCTTACGTGGGTGAGTGAAATACAAGTAGACCAGTTGAAGTGCAACTTCGAGATCCTTGGGAGTAGCACTACCCGAAATGCCTTCGGTACGCTCGCCGATATAGGGTGAAACACGAACTTTTTTGCCGGTAAGGTACTTGCTGAGCTGAACTGAATTGTATTCCGCGACTCCGCTATTATTGATCAGGGATGACGCACGTGCTGCCGACTCATACTCAGCATCGCTGTACAGTGACGAACCTCCCGGGCTGAACGCATTAAAGTTCACCTCATCGTTTTTAAAATCAGTGGGTTTGAGTTTTACTTTAACGCCATTGCTGAGTACCCATTCGGTAATGCCCAAATCGTTGCGTTTTGTTTCACCGACCACTTTGCCGGCCACCGGTTTTGTAGCCAGCAATGGTTTATCGGATACGTTATCGACATACGCCGTTATAGTGCTGTTCTGAACATCCACAACCCATGCGTTAACTGTTGTTTCGGTTGGAAGATTTGCTGCATCCTTATCGGGACCTAAAATTATAATATCACGGTTCACATCCACGAGGTATTTCTTCACCACATCATTAACTTCCGCCAGCGTGATACCGCCAAGATTGCTTTTATAGAAATTGTATTCATAGGCAATACCAGGTGATGCTTCTTGTTTCAGAAAAAGGTTAAGATATTCTTGAACATAGTTATCTGAATTAGTCTTGTCACGCTCTTTATAAGCCGTTTCGATATTTTGAATCATCGCTTCCTTTGCACGGTCGAGTTCGGTTTGCGTAAAGCCAAATCTTTGGGCACGTTCGACCTCTGTCCATACAGCCTTGAAGCCTTTTTCAAGTTCACCCGGTTTCCCGACAACAACCGAAGAAGCAACATCGAGATTTGCCAGAAATCCCCCGATTGAACTACCTCCCTGAATAAACGGAGGATTGGCCTGTTTGCTCAGCTCAGCAAACCGTTCGCCGATAATGCGATTGTACAATGAACGGATAATGCTATTACGGTAATCGGTTGTGGTGATTAATTTACTTTCGGGATGTTTGATAAACGCCTGGATAACCGTTACCGGGAATTCCTTATCGGTGGCTGCAAAGAACTGGTTCTTCTGTGTCAGGGGTATTGTATATTCAGTTCTGGGCCTGGGTTTTGAAGGTGATTTCAGGCTCGAAAACAAATCCTTGATTGTTTTTTCGGTTGCATTCACATCGATGTCGCCAACTACAATCAGCGCTTGCAGGTCGGGGCGGTACCAGTCGGTATGGAAACTACGGATTGTTGCCGGGGTGAAATTCTTTAATACCTCTTCCGTTCCAATAGGTAGCCGGTTACTATACCGCGACTTATTAAAGATGACCGGCAAATACTTATCCTGCAATCGTTGCTGTGCGCTTTTCCCAAGTCGCTTTTCTTCGAGGATTACTCCGCGTTCCTTTTCAATTTCCATTGAATCGAGCGTGGCATCCTGTGCCCAGTCGCGCATAATCAGGAAACCGTTTTTCAGCACTTCGGGATCGTCGGTGGGGATAGGTAACTGATAAACTGTTTCATCGAAACTGGTATAGGCATTCAGATCGGCCCCGAAACGAACCCCGGCCTTCTGAAGGTAGCTGACCAGTTCATTTTTTGGAAAGTGCCTGGTTCCATTAAAGCTCATATGCTCCATGAAATGTGCCAACCCCTGCTGATCATCATTTTCGAGGATCGAACCAACCTTGGTCGCAAGATATAGCGTCACCCGGTTCTTTGGTTCGGTATTTTTTCGGATATAATACGTAAATCCGTTAGCCAGCTTGCCTGTTTTGACGGCTGAGTCGAGCGGCAATACCTGGCCTTTTGCCGATGCAGGCTTAACGGCAGGCTGCGAAGTTTTAGCCTGCGAAAATGTACCGGCAGGCAATAGGACCATTATTGCAATGATTAGAGCAAATAGTTGAAACCTGTTATTTTGCTTCATATGATAAATTTATAGATTGGTTTACTCAAACAAAAATAAGGAGAAAAAATCAATATCTATTTATGTAATTTCATACCCGAAAAAAAAGTACTTTTTCAATAACAATAAAACCATCTGATAATGCGTACCCGGATATTAATAGCCTGCCTGGTTACCCTCATTTTAGCAACGAATAGTTCGTCAGCAAAATCACAAAAACAACGTGAGATCAAGTTATTGATAGTCGATGGATTTTCGAACCACGACTGGCAGCGGACAACCCAATCCATTATTAAGTTACTCAATGAGAACAAAGGTTACAGCATTGAAGTATCGACATCCCCCGGTAGTTCAGCAACGAAGGAACAAATTGAAGGGTGGAGTCCCGATTTTTCGAAATACGAAGTTGTGCTTTTAAATTGCAATGATCTGGGAAGTCCGGTAAACTGGAGCCAGGTGACGCGGAGGAAACTCGAAAAATTTGTTTCGGGTGGCGGCGGACTTTTTATCTTCCATTCTTCCAATAACGCTTTTGCAAATTGGGAAGAGTACAACCGGATGATAGGGCTTGGCTGGCGGAAAAAGGACTTCGGTAAAGCCGCTGTTATTGATCAGGATGAGAAGGTCCGGATAATTGAACCAGGTTCGGGCGAAGGGACCAGTCATGGAAATCGTGTCAACGCTTTGGTTCACAGGATAGGTAATCATCCGTTACAAAAAGGATTGCCAAAGAGCTGGATATTTGCCGATATTGAAGTTTATACTTACGCAAGAGGTCCGATGGAAAACGTTACAATCCTTACCTACACCGAAGACAACAAATATCATCTTAATTTTCCCATAGAATGGGTCATAAAATACGGCAAAGGGAAAGTTTACAACGCTACGCTGGGACATTTCTTTAAAGATCAGCAGAATCCTGAAGGACTCCGATGCGCTGCCTTTCAGACAGAAATGCTCCGGGCACTTCAATGGCTGGCCGGCAGAAAGATTGACACCAGTCTGCCTGCCGATTTTCCGGGTACTGAGAAGGTATCGTTAAGGGATAACCTTTAGCCCTTCAGTATCCTGTATTACCTTCCTCCTGACTTTTCAGTTTTGATTCAAAAAAGAGCTGCAATTTTTCAATTACAAGGTCTTCTTCTTCAATAAAACCCAAATGCCCGGAGTGGTTGAGCAAAAGTACCTCAGCAGAGGGGATCAGGCTGGCATCATTCAGTTGTTCCTTTGCACGATATACCTTGTCGTGTTTTCCAATCATGATCAGAATCGGGAACGTGGCATTTTGCAATACCTGCAGTGAATTTTTCCGGTTATTGATTGCATGAATCGTCCCTAATGATCCTGCAAGCGTTACGTGGCTGCTTGACTGATGCAACCGGTCAACCATGTGTCGCATACTATCGAGATTTTCGGGCGCGAAATTCGAAGGTATGGTAACCTTTAAAAATAAATCCTTCTTCCCCTTTTGCAGTAAATGACTTTCTTGTTCACGTAGTTTAATACTTTTTGCATCGGCTTCCTTTACTGGCGCATGCATCAGCACCAGGATGCCTGTGTTTCCAGGATAGTTGGTTGCGAATGCCAGCGCCGCATAACCTCCCATCGAATGCCCAACGATTGAGATTTTCTCCCTGACCTCCAACCGCAGTAAAAGTTCATTCAAAACCAGGGCAAACTTATCGAAAGTGAAATTTAAGGGGGGAGGTCCCGATTTTCCATGTCCCGGAAGATCGATCCTTATTACTTTCATCTTCTGCGAAAGTACCGCAACAAGAGGATCGAATAAACGGAGGTTGCCCCAATAACTATGAAGCAGTAAAACCGGCAAACCTTCGCCTTCTACACATATATTGAGGCTGTATTCCCTGAGTTCAAAAACCTGTTCCATTCTATTCGTGACTTGTATGAAATTATTGTTGACAAAAATAATTACAATTTCCAATCTTTCACCCGATCTTTTCAGTTATGCTGAATTGTTAATCAGTCAATAAGCACGTTAACCGTAAATAGCCGGCAACCGATCTGGCCTTTAGATAAAATGACTTTAAAATTGTGGATAATTAAAAAACCTTTTATCCTTATTTTTCGTTTATTGGGTATTTTACTAATTTATAAAATCATATTAGTTGATGTCACGTTTCCAGTTGATATCAGCCTTTTTTATTTCTTCCTATGAAAAACCGTTATTATTCCTTTTTAATAATTCTCCTCAGCACCTCTTTTACTGCCTATGGTGTGGGTGCAGTCAAAGGCAGGGTATTCAATGTAAAAAACAATGAGCCGGTAATGTATGCATCCGTCCTGATCTGGGAAACCACAAAAGGTACCATAACGGATGAGGCGGGTAATTTTTCCCTGGAAAATGTTGAACCGGGCTTTTACAAGATCAGGGTCTCTGCTGTTGGTTACAAAACCTATTTTTCCGAATCGTTCCGCGTAACAAAGGCGACAGGCGCTACACTGCAGGTGCCACTCGAGGAAGAAAATATTAATCTCGGGGAAGTAGTTATCCGGCCTTCCTTCTTTCAGAAAAAAGAGGAGAGTCCGGTTTCGCTGCGCACCATCGGCATTGATGAAATAGAGAAAAATCCGGGGGGTAACCGCGATATTTCGAAGGTGATCCAATCATACCCGGGTGTCGCCTCCTCTACGACTTTCCGTAATGATATTATTGTCCGCGGGGGAGGCCCAAGTGAGAATAAATTCTATATCGATGGGGTTGAGATTCCGAATCTGAACCATTTCGCCACACAAGGTGCCTCCGGCGGACCGGTAGGGATCATCAATGTCGATTTTATCCGTGAGGTTAATTTTTATTCCGGCGCATTTCCTGCATCGCGGGGTAACGCGATGAGCTCGGTGCTGGAATTTAACCAGCGTGAGGCAAATGAGAAAGTCAAATTCAGGGGGACAGTCGGTGCATCCGATTTGGCCCTTGCCCTTGAGGGTCCGCTTGCGAAAAACACAACATTCATGGCTTCGGTGCGTCGTTCGTACCTGCAATTTTTGTTCAAAGCTATCGGGCTCCCGTTTCTTCCTACCTATAACGACTTCCAGTTTAAGGTCAAAACCAAAATAAATCCAAAGACAGAGCTTTCGGTGATCGGGCTCGGAGCACTTGATAATTCAGTATTAAACCTCGATGCGAACGAAACTGAAGAGCAACGATACATTCTTGGCTATCTGCCAGTCAACGATCAGTGGAATTATACGTTGGGTATTGTTTTAAAGCATTTTAATCCTAACGGGAACGATACCTATGTTTTAAGCCGGAACAAGTTGAATAACTCGGCGTTGAAATACCAGGATAACATAGTACAGGCAGAGCTGATGACGCTCGATTACAATTCGTATGAAGAGGAATCCAAATTCAGGTACGAGCACAACTACCGCTCGGCGACCGACTTCAAACTTAATTATGGTGTTGATCTCCAGTATGCCAGTTATTTCAACCGAACCTTTAGAAAGAGTTTTGCAAATGATATTCCTTTTACGATCAATTACCAGTCATCGGTTGAATTTGTCAAATATGGCATTTTCGGACAGATTGGTCACAACTTCCTCGAAAGCCGTCTCGGCCTTTCATTTGGATTAAGGGCGGATGGTAACACTTATTCAAAAGAGATGTCTGATCCGCTCAGGCAGCTAACCCCGAGACTCTCGGCGAGCTATCAGTTAGCTCCGGGTACATCACTCAATTTCAATGCCGGACGTTTTTCGCAGCTTCCCTCTTATACAACGCTGGGTTACCGCGATGCGGACGGAAGGCTCGTTAATAAAATCAATGGAATTAAATACATTCAGGTGAATCACCTGGTGGCCGGAATTGAATTTCGACCTTCAGATAATTCACAGGTGACTGTTGAAGGTTTTTATAAGAGATACTCCCGATACCCGTTTTCCGTAAAGGATTCAGTATCCCTGGCCAGTAAAGGTGCCGATTACGGCGTTTACGGTGATGAGGAGGTTACGCCAACAAGTAAGGGAAATGCATATGGCATTGAATTTCTTGGACGACTGAAAGAATACAAGGGGATCAATGCAATAATCACATATACCTTCGTAAGGAGCGAATTTACCGACAAAAGCGGAACCTATATTCCGTCATCATGGGATAACCGTCATCTGCTTGCCATTACCGGTACGCGTTCTTTTAAAAAGAACTGGGACCTTGGTTTTAAGTGGAGGTATCTCGGGGGAGCACCCTTTACACCCTGGGATTTGGAACGATCAGCAATCAAAACAGCGTGGGATGCTCAGGGGCTCGGCTACTTTGATTACAGCAAATTTAATGAACAGCGGCTGAAAGCCTTTCATCAGCTCGATTTAAGGGTCGATAAATCGTGGTATTACAACAAATGGTCGCTGATGCTTTACTTTGATGTACAGAATGCCTATAATTTCAAATCCGATCAGCCCGATTACCTGGTAAAGGCCACCGACGACAACGGGACACCTCTTACCGATCCCAACGATCCAAATAAATACCTGCTGAAAACGCTTAAAAATGAATCGGGCACGGTACTTCCGACGCTGGGGATAATGATTGAATTTTGATTTATTTTGAATACGAGTAAGGGAAGCTTTCGGATGTAGTACCCCGTGATCGATTGGGGGTTTTTGCCATTTCGAATTGCAGCTTTCCGCCTTTCATCAGATCCGTATGCGATATAAAATTCCGGTTATACCCTTTCCCGTTCAAGGTTGTCTTTTGAATATATACATTCTCTGCGCTGTTTTGCGGAGCCGTGATCTCGAATATTTTGCCGTTTTCAAGGGTAAGATTGATTTTTCGAAACAGGGGTGATCCGAAGACATATTCACCGGTTCCAGGCGCAACAGGATAGAAGCCCATGGCTGAAAAGACATACCAGGCCGATGTCTGTCCGTTGTCTTCATCACCGCAAAGTCCGTCAGGATTTGGATTGTACAGCTTATCCATCACCTCGCGAACCCGGTACTGTGTCTTCCAGGGCTGACCAAGATAGTTGTACAAATAAATCGCATGCTGAACCGGCTGGTTCCCATGGGCATATTGACCCATGTTGGTGATCAGCATCTCGGTGATTTCATGAATCTGAAACCGGTAATAGGAATAATCGAAAGTAGGAGCAGAGGTGAAAACTTCATCGAGGCGCTGCGCCATTTTATCGCGGCCTCCAAAAAGATTGGCCAGCCCCTGCGGATCATGAAATACACACCAGGTGTAATGCCAGCTTGAGCCTTCGGTAAATGCATCGCCCCATTTATCAGGACGGAAAGGCGACTGGAAGGTACCATCTTCGTTTCTGCCACGCATAAAGTTGACTGATTTGTCAAAAACATTGGTATAATTCATCGCGCGTTTTGCAAAAAGATCAATCTCCTGCTGAGGACGGCCTAAGTCCTTTGCGAGTTTCCAGATGCACCAGTCGGCAAATGAATATTCAAGTGTGCGCGCTGTATTTTCATTAACTTTTACATTGTAAGGAATATAACCTAATTTATTATAGTATTTTACCCCGAAACGACCTACAGAGGTTAATGGTCCTTCATTTTCGGTGTTTTTTTGGATCGCTTCATACAATGTGGCAATATCGTACCCGCGGATTCCTTTGAGGTATGCATCGGCAATATTGACTGCTGAATTCGAACCGATCATGCAGTCGCGGTGCCCGGGACTTGCCCATTCGGGTAACCAGCCGCTCTCGTTATAGGTATTGGCCAGCCCTTCCATGATATGGGAACTCAGGGTGGGATGCATCAGTGTGAAATAAGGGAACACGGCACGGAAGGTATCCCAGAAACCATTGTCAGTAAACATGTATCCCGGCAGTACTTTACCGTTATACGGACTATAATGTGTTACTTTATTATTCGCGTCTATTTCGTAGAATTTACGCGGAAAGAGCATCGTGCGGTAGAGGGCCGTATAAAATGTACGCGTTTGTTCAGTTGTTCCGCCTTCAACCTTTACCCTTGCCAATTCCTTGTTCCAGGCTTCTTCCGCTTTGCTTTTGGTCTGATCGAACGAATTGTCGCCAATTTCACGCTGGAGATTAAGTTCTGCCTGTTCGGGACTGATGAACGAAGAGGCAACCCGGGCATGGACGAGTTCCCCTTTTTTTGTTTTGAAGGTAAGAACGGCCATTACATGTTTTCCTTCTGCCGAATTACTTCCTTCGGTGAATGTACTGTCCTTCCAGGTAGAAACTTCCTCAAACGCCTTATCAAAAATGATCACGAAATAGTTGTGGAAGTTTTCGGGTACACCGCCGCTGTTATTCCGGCAATAGCCTGTCACTTTCCTTTCCTCTTTCGAAATTTTCACCATCGATCCTTTGTTAAAGGCGTCAATAAGAATATGTGAAGACTCCGATTCGGGAAATGTGAAGCGGAACTGAGCAGCCCTTTCGGTAGGGGTTATTTCCGTAATTACATCATAGTTCGAAAGATAGGTCCTGTAGTAATGAGGTTTGGCTATCTCGATTTTATGCGAAAACCATGAGGCTCGCTTATTTTCATCGGTAATCACCTTACCCGTTTCCGGGAATAAGGCGAAGGCTGCGTAATCACCGATCCAGGGACTGGGCTGGTGGGTTTGTTTAAATCCCCTTATTTTTGTATCATCATACATATAGGCCCAGCCATTTCCCATTTTGTTGGTCTGTGGTGTCCAGAAATTCATACCCCAGGGCAATGCAATTGCAGGATAAGTATTGCCGTTTGATAATGCAAAATCGGAATCAGTTCCTACCAGCGGATTAACATAATCCACAAGCGAGCCCGGGTTATTGTTTACGGTTTGCCCATAGGTTGTCTGAGCAATCAGCATCATCCCGAAAACCACGAACAGTAATTTTTTTTCCATTGTAAAGGTGATATTAATTTCAGGTAATTATACTTATTATTGTTTGAGTGATTCCTGTATCCGGTTAAAAATCAAAGGTAAGAATACTTTTCTTTTATTTTTAAAATCTGATGGATGGACA
>JBBRGI010000126.1:0-9555 GCA_038240855.1 Bacteroidales bacterium
ACATCGGTGTTAATGGGGTCGAATCCGCTGAAAGGTTCATCAAAAATCAGGAGTCGTGGTTTGTGAAGTACCGTGCAGATAAATTGAACTTTCTGTTGCATTCCCTTGGAAAGTTCCATCACTTTTTTGTCCCACCACGAAATAATTTCAAATTTTTCGAACCAGATTTTGAGCTCCTTCATCGCATCCCGTCGTGACAATCCCTTCAATTGCCCGAGGTAAAGAGCCTGCTCTCCAACTTTCATCTTTTTGTACAGACCTCTTTCTTCGGGAAGGTAACCGATCTGGTAAATGTCATCCGGTTTCAGGGGACGGCCATTCAACCATACTGAGCCACTATCGGGTGCAGTTATCTGGTTGATAATCCGTATAAGGGTTGTTTTGCCGGCACCGTTTGGTCCGAGCAATCCGAAAATGGTCCCTTCATCAACCGAAATCGAAACATTGGTCAATGCCTGGTGATTGGAATAGGTCTTTGAAACTTCTTTTGCAGAAAATAATTCCATAGTTGCTAATGGTTAAATGTTCATTCTTCTGTGTATTCATCATATTCATCCTCAATATAATCCGAAATATCACCTTCCTTATTAACGGGTTTATCGATTTTTGCCAGTAAATAATTCCATTCGGGCCAATTTAATTTTAGGCGTGCAAAAAAGATAAATACCAATGTAAGGATAACCAGCGAAACCAGATCAGTCAAGGGGTTGAAATCCGTAATCCTATAAAGAGCAGGAGTTTGCAATGAGCTTGAATCCTGCGTAAAAAAGACAGATAAGAATATATTATTGATCGCGTGGACGCCCCATGCCAACTCAAGACCTTCATCCATGAGGGCACAAATCCCAAAGAAAATTCCGAACCAGATGTATTGGGGCATCATTATTGCCGCCCCAAACTCTTTAATTTCGGGATTCATGAAATGTAGGGACCCGAAGAGTATCGCAGTAATGATCAGTGCTACCCATCTGTATTTGAAAATTTTGGCAAACCCCTGCATCAGGTATCCTCTGAAAATTAACTCTTCGAACCCGGCCTGAAATGGCAGAAGCAATACTGATAGCACGGCAAGTGTTATTAATGTAGCGGGATTAAATTGAAATTCAGCAGTCTGGAGTCCGGTTAATACGGCAAAACCTTCATAAATGATCATCAAAATCAACCAGACTAATGCCCCCCAGAAAAATCTTTTCCACCGGAAGGAGGAATATCCTGTAATTAACGTAAGTAAGGAACGTTCATGAATAGGTTTCATTAACAGCAGTAACGTGATCATCCCCAAAATAAAAGGAATAAGCATCAATACCAATCCTGTAATCGGTGATATATCGTAAGCTGCAAGGTCCAAAAGATTTTCCGGATTAGGCTCAAGATCAGGATTATCTGACATTTTTAAAAAGATCATTATTCCGAGAGGAATGCCACCAACGAATTGTGTGATAATAATCAGGATTACAAGCATAGCAATCCATCTGCCAATATCACTTTTACCTTCGTAAACTTTCTCTAAAAACATTCAGATTATTTTTTTAATATGTCACGAAATTGGCTAAAAAATTACATAAAAACGTGGAAAACAATTTTTTTAATTGAATTTTTCCGTCTAATCATTAAAATTCGAAATACTCCCTTATAACCTCCCAAAATATTCTTGCAGTTTCAGTTCAGATGCCAGATGGCTGCATTGAGAATAGTTGCAAAGGAGACCCATAGTAAGTAAGGGATTTGAAGACTGGCAGCCGTTTTGCTGATTCTGGCGAAAAGAATAATCATTGCCAGGATACTTAGCCAGAGCAGCACGATCTCAATCAGGGCCCACCCAGGTAGTTCAAATTTGAAAAACAAAAAACTCCACACGAAATTGAGAAAGAGTTGTACGGAGAATGCTATTAGTGCATTGGTGCGATTCTGTCCTGCCGGTGATTGCCAGATGATAAACAACGAAATGCCCATCAAAAGGTAAAGAAACGTCCACACGGGACCGAAAATGTAGCCTGGCGGATTAAACGATGGTTTGTTCAGCGTCACATACCAGTCGTTAACCCCTGATGCAGTCGCAAATCCTGCGATTCCTCCAATGGCAAGTGGTATAAGGAGGCAAATGATGAGTGCGGAAAAATCCTTGACTGTGCTCATTTTTTTACGAATTAGTATTAGGGTTCAATTTGTCGCAATCCGGTTGATCATCCCTTTAAAGATAAAAGCATGAAATGGTAATACCGCGTACCAGTATAGCCGGCCCCAGACACCCAGTGGTCTGAATGTTGCAGTCTGGATCAGTTCGTCATTTTCGGTTATTTTAAATTCGAGCCATGCCGAACCCGGAAGTTTCATTTCGGCATAGAGGAGAAGTCTTTTCTCTTCCTTACTTGCTACCAGTACCCGCCAGAAATCCAGAGTTTCGCCTGCCGATATCTCTGTGGGATTTTTACGTCCGCGTCTCAAACCGACACCTCCGGTAAGTTTGTCGAGATTCCCCCTGATTCTCCATAACCAGTTGCCGTAGAACCATCCGTTTTTCCCGCCTATGGACCAGATATTTCGCAGGACACGGTCGCTGTTTTTTATTTTTATTTGTCGTCTGTCGATAAAGCATCCATTTACAGGCACTTGTATATATTTTATGATTCCGTTGTTGAGCGTCGAACTCGTGAGTGCATCTTTCCAGCTCGATACAACCTGGTTTTGTTCGATTTTACCGAAAGCCAGCTTTATGGCGTTGTCAAAGCTTATCAGATCGATCCCTCCAATCAGGTCATTCAATTGGTTTTCTTTACAAATGATTTCTATTTTCATACTTTCGACCAGGTGGCATGCCAGTGAATAGGAGGTGGATGTAATGAAATAGAGCCAATAGGATGATAATCGGGGAGTCATTACGGGAACAATACAGATTGAGCGTTTTAATCCTCTTACTTTTGCGAAACGGAGCAGCATTTCCTTATAGGTTAAAATTTCGGGACCTCCTATATCATAGCTGTTGTTAAAGGTTAATTTGTTTTCCAGAACACCCGTCAGGTATTCGATCACATTTCTAATTGCGATGGGTTGTGATCGTGTGTTAAGCCACCGTGGAGCAATCATAACCGGGAGTTTCTCAACCAGATCACGGATAATCTCAAATGAGGCGCTTCCCGAACCGATAATTATGCCTGCTTTCAGCGTAGTGAGATTGTATTTGTCCGATTTCAGGATCTGTTCAACATTCTGCCTGGAATGAAGATGTTCCGAAAGTTGTTCATTATTGGTAATGCCACTTAGGTAGATGACCTGTTTTGCCTGGGTTTGTTCGATGCGGGTCCTGAAATTCCGGGCTGACTGATCTTCCATTTTTGCAAAATCGCCAATATTGGTTGACATCGAGTGAATTAAATAATAAGCAACATCGATATCATCGGATATCAGGTTAAGGGTAGATTCGAGCAGGAAATTAACTTCAAGTACGATCAAATTCGGGGAATCGTATCTGCCGTAATCAAACCTTGATTTATCACGTACACAGCACAACACGGTGTGTCCATTCTGTAAAAGAACCGGTAATAGCCGTTGAGCAATATAACCCGTTGCTCCGGTAAGGAGAATCTTCATTTCGATGTATTTATTTTACAACATGCAGCGTGTTTTTTTGTTTTGAACCTGTTTATTCCCGGAATGTGCTTTAATTGTATAAACGATTATAAGCAGAATCCGGAGTGCCTTTTAATTAACTGCGCTGATTTCAAATAGTCCTCCACCGTATAGATCCGGAATACGTACAGATTAACAAAACGCAAAACGAAATACTTGATTGTTTCATTTTTCCGGTATTACGGGTGATTATATTTCCCGCGGTAATCTCTTTTCATTAATTGTGATGCGGGCTTATTACCAATAATCTCATTTTTACCCTGATCCCACTTCACCAATGATTGCGTGTAATACGAAATCATGGCCAGCTGAACGGTGGCAGTCGACTGGAATGCATCTTCAGGTGTGCAGGCAATCAGGCTTTTATCCTTGGTCTTAACAGCATTTAAAAAATTCTCCACATGTTTTTCCTGCATCAGGTTGGATGGAAATGGCAACTCCTCTCTTTTTCCTTCTTTTCCGGCATGGAACAGAACGATTTTCGAATCCTCGGCAAAGAGGGTGGCTTTATCGCCATGAAAGAATATGCCGTTGTTAAACTCTTTAACTGCATCACCGGTACCCCAAAGACGATGTTGCCAGACAACAGGAGCTTTTTTAAATGCCATATTTGCTGTCAGGGTATCGGGAGTTGTGATCATATTTTTTAATTCATATATACCTCCCCGGGTATAAAATTCCAGCGGCATCGATTCGCCCATGATCCTTCGGATAATGTCGATGTGATGGATGCCCCAGTCAACAAGGTGACCATTTCCGTATTCTTTTTCGAGTCGCCATGCTTTATGACCAATATTTGGCCTGTAGTCGAGTTTGGGTGCCGGGCCGCACCATTCTTCCCAGTCGAGTGAAGCAGGAGGCGATTGTACGGCCGTGTCCTGGGGGCCTGGAACATAATGTATTTGCGCCGTGATCTGGTGTACAGGTCCGATGGTTCCATTATCAATGAGTTCTTTAGCCTTTTTGAACGCATCACTCTGGCGTCGTTGAAAACCTATCTGTACTATGTTGCCTGCTTTTTTTGCTGCATTGACCATTGCCAATCCTTCCGATATTTCGTAAGCAAGCGGCTTTTCACAATAGATGTCAAGACCCTTTTCGCAGGCAGCAATAAATTGCAGAGCATGCCAGTGAGGAGGAGTGCCAATAAGAACGGCTTCCAATCCATCGATATCCAACAGTTGCTGGTAATATTTGTAGGTTAAAGGTCTGGTGCCCTGAAGCTTTGCCACTTCATCGGCACTACTGTTCAAATGTTCAGTGTCAACATCACAAATTGCAACAACCTCAACGCCGCCAGCTTTCAGTGCTGCTTTTGTTATGACCATGCCATACCAGCCGGCACCGATCAATCCGATTTTTAACTTCCGATCCTGGGGAAAGGCGACATTGAACGAAGCGGCAAAGGCGGCGGTTGTAAGTGAGGCTTTTTTTATGAAATTTCTTCTTTCCATCATGCTTCCTGGATTATTTCTGGGTTTATAATTTAGTTGATAACGCTGTAGTTATAAAGTGCATAACAATTCTTCTCTGCCAGATCGAAGGTGATCATACCATTGGTTCCAACGGTTGCTGAGAAGGATTTTCCTTTGCCGGCAATGGAAGTGCATTTTACCAGAGTACCGGCTTTGAGCCATGTTTTCATTACATAACTTCGGTTGTCGTTAGCCTCTCTGAAAACAACAAAATACCCTTTCTTTGGCTGAACCGATTGAAAACCTGTCCAGCTCCTGCCGGATGGTTCATCACCAATGGGAAAGATATTGCCACTGTGTAAATCGGATTGAATTTCGAGGTATTTTTTGATGACAGGTGC
The DNA here is from genome assembly GCA_038240855.1 of Bacteroidales bacterium. Lineage (GTDB taxonomy): Bacteria > Bacteroidota > Bacteroidia > Bacteroidales > Prolixibacteraceae > JAAFHB01. Next base: position 5,444 of record JBBRGI010000126.1, read on the forward strand.
GCCTGTTGTTATGGCTTCGGGTGGCAATCCGGTTCCTTCGAACCAGGCCAGCGGTTGTGCGACCATGGCAATGGCGAAAAGGTAATCGAATGAATAGTTTGCCGGTCCAAAAGGATCACCTTTGTATTTATCTGCGTTCCGCCATTTATTCAGAAATTCGATCTGAAGTGTTTGAGGCGGAACATATTCCGACAACATCCAGAGGTTTCGTAGTGTAGTGTAAGGATAATAGTTCTGCCAGTCGGTGTAGCGATTTTCCAGGAAAAGGTTGCCATATTCATTAAAATAATGGTATCCTCCTCTTCTGCCTGCAGTTACATCCAGGTTAAAAATAACCTGGTTTTTCGTTTCGGCATTTACTTTATCCAGGAATTTCCTGAAATTTAGTTCTGCAGTTTTATCAGGAAGGTTAACTCCGTCGATTTTAAAAGTACGGATACCGTATTTATTGAAAAGACCGGTCAGCGCGTCAGCATCCTTCTCCCAATGTTCGTTGCTGTTATCGCGGCTCGGATTAAACCAAAGACAGACTTCGATACCCAATTCCTTACCTTTTTTTACCACAGGTTCGAGCCCGTTTGGAAATCTTTCAGCATTAGGTTCCCAATAATGCGGATTGTTCCAGATTGATTCCAATGACCCTCCTTTGAAGGCTGAATTTGAAGAGCGACCCGATTGCCATCCGTCATCCAGTTGAAGATGAGTAATTCCCAGTTTTGCTCCCGCTTCGAGTTCTGCAATGGCAAAACTTTCGCGCACGCGGGTATCCTGTCCCCGATCGCCCCAGGTATTCATCAGCACCATCTCATCCCGTCGGGGTTTATGCAGCCTGATGGTTTTCTGATAATTACGTAAAGCGGATAATCCATTTTTCTGATCACCGGAATAAATCCCGGTTACGAACCCATATCCCCTTTTCCATTCCCTGTTATCCAGATCAGTGGGGTTGATGCCTGCACCTATTGCCCTGAAAGTGCCAAATTCAGACATAAAATCTCCACCCGGGTAAGCAAGCTGTACATTTGATGTTGGTGCTTCCCTGAGTATAAACAGGCCATTGTTGGTTACATTATTGTAAGCAAAAAGCAGGTTTCCCCGAAAAATATTAGGCCGGTACGATAATGTCTTTACACTGTTTACCAAGGTATTAAACCGATCTGTAATGTCAAAAAACTCAACGGCATTAATTTGCCAGTGTTTCCCCGGCAACTCAAGTTTTTCGATCACAGGGGTATTGCTTCCCGGATTTCCTGCTGTCAGCTTTTCAAGATTGACCATGTCGGCCATGTTGGTTCCTGATTTAAGCCAGGTATTGACAGATTCACCCCTGTAATAAAGATCGCAGGCGATGGCTGCACAATTGGCATAAAGTCGGAATACCCGCTTTATCTCAAGCTTACCCAGTGTATACATGATTTCAGCTTCCAGGTGTTCAGGGGCAATGGCAGTTGCAGCAATTATTTTTGATGAAAACAAACCCTTTTCAGCTTTCTCCGATTCCCCCGGTAACGCAAGATCGGGTTTTTTGCTGTTCACCTGCCAGACATACCCGCTCAACTTGTCGGTTATCGATTGTGTGATAATGTTTCCGTTATTCCAAATGTAGGAACGGGAGATTTGGTCGTTTTCGAGGGTAAGTAAATCATTCTCAAGCCTGGCAGAATATATTGCGACTGACTTTGATAGGGCTGTCGTGTGCTGTTGTGCCATCAATGAGCGACAAAAAACAAAGGCTCCGAACAATAACAGGAATTGTGAAAAACATTTCATATTAGTTGATTACAGTAATTAATGTGACTCAGCATGGCAATCGAATGTTTTCATGTTTTCTTCTACATAATGTACTATTCAATAAGCCCAAATTTAGTTTTTATTTTTTACCTGAACAGATAATTTCGGATTTATCAGTGGAATTATCATCTTGTTCGAAAGACCTATCAAGATTGGCGACAGGATTGAATTAGATAATTTGGCCGGAAATATTATCGATATTTCTGCCAGGTCAACCACTTGTCGTTTTATTGGATTGTCCTCCTCGTTGAATTACGCACAATAATATCCGTTTCCAGCACGCTTAATTCCGCAGGAATGTCGGGATCTTTAAATTGTGCGAAAAGCAACCGGGCAGCAGTTTCGCCAATTTCGTAGATGGGTTGTCGCACAGTGGTGAGGGTGGGCTCAACCCATTCGGCCATGGGCTCATTGGTAAAACCGGCCACCGAAATATCGTCAGGTATTTTTTTCCCAGCTTCTTTGATTGCCCGCATGGCGCCGAAGGCAACCGCATCGCAAATACAAAAAACCGAATCAATTTCATTTTTGGTTTCCAAAAGCTTTTTCATCCGGTCATAACCACCATCAATAGTGAAGTCGCCTTCCAAAATTAAATCATTATTTACAGGCACTCCAGCATCTTTTAGTGCATCCAGATAGCCAGCTTTCCGGTTCATGCTAAGCACCAGGTTTGATGGACCCGCAATATGAGCAATGTTTTTGCATCCGGTGACAACGAGGTATTTTGCCATATTGTAAGCGCCGTAATAATCGTTTACAACCACTTTGGCTGCCTTGAAATTTTCAATCACCCGGTTGAACAACACTAAAGGCATCCCCTTTTTCTTTAAGCGATGGATATGCTCGTTTTTTTCGGTATCACAGGCAACCGAAATGATCATTCCATCTACATTGGCGGCCAGCAATGCTTCCACATTTCTTATTTCAATATCATAGTGTTCGCGCGAATGGCAAACCATTACATTGTAACCCTGCTTCACGGCATAATCCTGAATTCCGCAAATAGCAATCGAATAAAACGGGATGTTGTAGGCCGGGATGATAACGCCAATGGTTTTTGAACTTCGGTTTCTCAGGCTTTGCCCCAGGAAATCAGGTCGGTAGTCGTTTTTCTCCGCGAACTCAATAATCCTCTTTTTGGTTTCAGGATTAATACCATACGAATCGCTCAAAGCCCTCGATACGGTTGACTTCGAAATATTCAGTGCCTTTGCAATTTCAATGATGGTAATGTTAGGCTTCTTCTTCATTTTACAGGTTTTCAATTCGTTTGGATGCTCTAAAAGTACACTATCTTAATCAGAAAAACTACATACAATTCTTCCATCAAAATCAACAAAATAAGTCAAAATTAAAGACATTCATGTCCGCAATCGGGAACGTTCCCGTTAAAATAGCCTCTTTTTTCAAAAAAAACTCCACTTAATTTCTTCCCGATGCTATTACTTCGCAGGTAGATAATTCTGTTTCGATTTATGAAATGAGTCAGATTAAAACTTCACTAAATTAATTTTACTATGAAAAAAAGAAATCAAAATCTGTTCAGAATTGCCATTTTGGGGTTTTTCCTGGCATTGCTTCACTTTTCGGTGAATGCTGCTGTTGGCGAAAAGCTTACTCGTGAAGATGGCAATTTGAAAAATGTCACTACTTTACAGCAGCAAAAATCGGTTACTGGAAAAGTAACCGATTCGTCGGGTTCGTCGCTCCCTGGAGTTTCAGTGGTAGTAAAAGGCACAACCACTGGTACAATTACCGATGGGAATGGAAATTATTCTCTCTCAAATGTTCCTGATAACGCCACATTGCAGTTTTCGTTTATTGGCATGAAATCTCAGGAAATTGCAGTTTCTGGCAAGACCTCAGTTAATGTTGTACTGAGCGAAGATTTGCTGGGAATTGACGAAGTTGTTGTTGTGGGTTATGGTACGCAGAAAAAGGCCAACCTCACTGGCGCGGTTTCAACCCTTGATACTCAGGAAATGCTAAGCCGTCCTATCACTCAGGCTTCTCAGGCTTTGCAGGGTAAGATGGCAGGTGTTACCATTACTCAAAATTTCGGATTACCAGGTAGCGATAATGCAACCATTCGAATTCGTGGTATTGGTACTTTGGGGAATAAAGACCCATTAGTACTTATTGATGGAATTGAAGGAAGTATCAATGATATTAATCCGAATGACATTGAAAATATTTCCGTACTTAAGGATGCAGCTTCATCATCAATTTACGGATCTCGCGCTGCAAATGGGGTAATTCTTATTACCACTAAACGAGGTACAAAAAATGAATCAATGTCAGTTACCTACAATGGACGT
>JBBRGI010000127.1:0-9521 GCA_038240855.1 Bacteroidales bacterium
GCGGATAAAATACCTTTTGTAGTAATCCTCGACCAGGTAAGGAGCTGCAACAATGTGGGTTCGGTATTCCGTACCTCAGATGCAATGCTTGTGAGAAAGATCTGTCTGTGCGGGATTACGGCAATTCCGCCCGATAAAGAAATTCATAAAACAGCGCTGGGCGCAGAGAATACGGTCGACTGGGAATATTTCAAAACCACAGAAGAAGCCGTAGCGCAGCTTAAAAAGCAGGGATTTACGATTGTTGCCATCGAACAGGTTGAAAGGAGCATTCCGTTACAGGATTTCTACCCAAAACCAAAAGAAAAACTCGCATTAATCTTTGGAAATGAGGTCAAAGGAGTGCAGCAAAACGTAGTCAATCTCTGTGATCACACCATCGAGATCCCGCAATTCGGCACCAAACATTCCTTCAATATCGCTGTAAGTGCCGGGATTGTGCTTTGGGATTTATTCAATAAGATTAGGAGATGATAGAAGTTTTCTTCTCTCCCCCTCGCCAGTTTCCATCTCTTTTAATTTCAGATTTTTTAAATCTTTTTCTGTCAATTTTATTCTTAACTCCGAGTTCCTGTCAATTGTGTTTTTTGCAGATTTAACAGCCGTTTGTAAATCAATCTTTCTCGTTTTTGAAATTTCTAATTGATTATTATCGTGGCTTTTTAAAATATCAAGTTCTTCTTCATCCAGTTTTGTTTTCATCTTTCGCTACTTATGTTTTTTTGTCGCCTTTCTACTTGGGATTATTGTTTTCAAGAACTTAGCAATTTTCTGTTTGATTTTTTCTTTATCGGTAAAATTTCAAATTTTGGTTTTGATTCTAATTTAAACAGTTTTAATAACTCGTTACAAACGAAGGGTAGTTTTAATCCAATTTTATGCAAACTGATCCAACAACTCAATTCTTTTTTCGATCGGGGGATGGGTGGAAAAGAAGTTGCCCAGTGAAAATTTCTTCTCTTTAGGCTGAGGATTGTCGATAAAGAGTTGGGCAACATCGCGGCGCTGTACTGCTTCGATAAGCGGGTCCTGGTCAATTTTGCGGAGGGCACTCGCGAGAGCATAGGGCTTTCGGGTCATTTCCGCAGCTCCCGCATCGGCCATGTATTCGCGTGACCTCGAAATCCCGAACCGAAGCAGTATCGCAATCAGGTAGCAGACGGCAGAAATTACAATTGCGATTAAAATTACCGGTCCGTTGTTTTTATTCCTGTTTCTTGAAAATGCGCCATACCTCAGGCTTCGAAAGGCCATTTCGGCAATAAAGGCAAAGATGCCGACAAAAATAATGGAGATGATCATTAACCTGACATCGCGGTTGCGGATATGGGATAATTCGTGAGCAATCACCCCTTCCAGTTCGTCGTCATCGAGTTTTTCAATAATTCCACGCGAAAGCGATACGGAAAAGGTCCGTTCGTTAATGCCGCTTGCAAATGCATTCAGCGAATCGTCTTCAATAATATAGATCTGCGGAATCTTCATCCCTTTCGAAATACATAGATTTTCGACAAGGTTATAAACCCTTTTATTCTCCATGCGTACCAGTGGTTTCGATCCTGTAGCCATTCTGATCATTGAGTTATGGAAAGACCAGGCAATCAAAAACCAGATTGTTGTGCCAACAAGTATAAATGGCGCGGTATTGACGAACGAGTCATTTACCAGTTGTGGATCACGATTTTGTGAGGTGAAAAACAGAAAGGCATAAACCATCCCAAGCAATACGAGCGGAAATGCAATGATCAGGAGAAAACTGTTGAAATTATTTCTCCTGATCTGTGTCTGTATGCCGACGTAGGTCATTAAGAAAAACTGATTTTGGGAGGTTCTTCCATCGTTGTCCGTTCTGTCCCAAGATCGAACATTGTTTCGCGGCGGAATCCGAAATTATTGGCAATAAGATTCGCAGGGAAGGTTTCAATTCCTGTATTGTATTCCGTGGTTGCAGCATTGAAATACCTGCGGGCAGCGGCCAGTTTGTTTTCGATATCGCTTAACTCTTCCTGAAGTTGCAGGAAATTTTGATTGGCTTTCAGATCGGGATAAGCTTCGACCGACACTTTTAGGCCCTGTAATGCAGATGAGAGTTGTGTTTCGGTCCTGATCTTATCATCAATGGTAGTGGCATTCATCGCCGCTGTTCTTGCTTCGGTAACCCTAATGAGCAACTCCCTTTCGTGTGTGGCATAACCTTTCACCGTTTCGACGAGTTGAGGAATCAGGTCATGCCGTTGCCTGAGCTGAACATCAATATCTGCGAATGCATTTTGCCGCGTATTGCGCAGTCGGACCAGACTGTTGTAGACGCCAATCAGCCAGAAGACAATCAGAACAATAACAATCAGAATAATCCAGATCATAATAATATGTTTTAGGTAATGAGTACAACAAATCTACAACATTAGGAGGATATTTGGTGAATTTTAAATTCTTTTTTCTAATGATCTTTAAACTTCTGCGAACGTGAATTACCGTAATAATTTGATTCCCCCATTCTCAACGTTCACCTTATAGAATACAGAAGCAAGTATCCCAAAGCTACACCTTCAATACCTCCCCCTCCGATTTCGCAATGATTACGGCACAACAGGTGTCGCTGTAAACGTTTATTGCAGTACGGAACATATCGAGAACCCGGTCAACAGCCAGGATTAATCCGATCCCTTCCAGCGGAAGTCCAACTGCTTTAAGTACAACGGTCATCATTACGAGGCCTGCCATGGGAATCCCGGCAGAACCGATTGCGGCAAGCAGTGCTGTAAAAATCACGATTAATTGTTGTCCGAACGTGAGATCAACACCATAAGCCTGGGCTATAAACATCACGGCTACACATTCGTAAAGGGCAGTGCCGTTCATATTTATAGTGGCCCCCAGCGGTAGCGTAAAACTTGCAATTTTATTCGATACCCCATCATTAAATTCAACGGCTTCCATGCTAAGCGGAAGCGTGGCATTGGACGAAGAGGTTGAAAATGCAGTCAGCAACGGAATGGTCATGTTCTTAAAGTGTTTGATCGGATCGGCTTGCCCCAGCAATTTTACGGTCAGGGGGAGTGTGAATAGCCCGTGAATCATTAATCCAATCAGCACGGTGATAAAATAGAGTCCCAGCCGGCTAAAAACTTCGCTGACCTGGTTTCCCATCTGTATTTGTTGTGCAATTACCTTGGCGCCAATACTAAAAACTCCTAGCGGTGTAAAGCGGATAATAAAAAGGGTGATTTTCATGATCACATCAAGCGCGGCATTCATTACCTCTACCAGCAATTGCTGAGGCTTATCATTGATTTTAGTGATAAAATAACCAACCAGGATCGCAAAGAAAATGATCGAAAGCATTTGTCCCTGCGACAGCGCCTCGAAAATATTTGACGGGACTATTTTAATTAATGTTGTGCCAAAATCATCAGAAATCGCGGAGAGGTTCTCAACGGGCATTTTAAAACCCAGTTCGGCACCAACACCGGGCTTGATCAGGCTTACCAGGAAGAAACCTGTAAGGATGGCTATTAAAGTTGAGAAGATATAATATCCCATGGTTTTTAATCCAAGACGCCCCAGGTTACCACTGCTTCCTACACTTGCAACCCCTGTCGTAATTGAAAGCAGTATCAGCGGAACAACAATCATATTTAATGCCCGAAGGAATAGTTCACCGATCCAGTTGGTGTAAATAACACTTCCGGGCGAAAGATATCCAAAAAATACCCCTGCAATCAATGCAATGAGGATCTGGTAGTGGAGGGCAAGCTTAAAACGTGGCAGTTGCATAAGTTGATTTTTGAGAATTCAAAGATAAGATTATATTTTTTGTGGTGTTTGAATTATACACAAAATAGGTTGTTTTATCCATTGAAAACCAAAGGTGCTTTTGATAAGTTTGATGTTGGAAAAAAAATCGTGAATTCAAATTTAAATTAATTAAGATGAACAGATTAATTGGTGAATTACCTAAAATTGGCATTCGTCCCGTGATTGACGGTCGTCTTCAGGGAGTCAGAGAATCGCTCGAGGTTCAAACAATGAATATGGCAAAAGCTGCCGCTAAGCTTCTTACAGATAACCTGCGGTTCCCGGGTGGTGAAAAGGTGGAATGTGTCATAGCCGACCGAACCATTGGTGGTGTGGCAGAGGCGGCGATGTGTGCCGATAAGTTTGCTCGGGCCGGTGTTGGGGTGTCGCTTACAGTGACGCCGTGCTGGTGCTACGGTACTGAGGTGATGGATACCGATCCGTTGATTCCAAAGGCAGTATGGGGTTTTAACGGAACTGAACGACCCGGGGCTGTTTACCTGGCTGCGGCACTGGCGGGGTATGCACAGAAAGGTTTGCCGGCGTTTGGTATCTACGGACGCGATGTTCAGGATTCGGATGATACCTCTATTCCGGAAGATGTTACGGAGAAACTGCTCCAGTTTGCGAAGGCTGGTCTTGCCGTGGCACAGATGAGAAACAAGTCCTATCTTTCGATTGGTGGGATGTCGATGGGAATTGCAGGATCGTATGTCGATCAGGAATTTTTGCTCGATTATCTGGGTATACGCACCGAAGTGGTTGATATGTCTGAACTCGTTCGTCGTGCGGAACGGGGTATTTATGATAAAACGGAATTTGAAAAAGCGCTTGCATGGGTAAAGAAAAACTGCAAAGAAGGGGAAGATCCCAATAAACCGGAAGACCGGCTTTCGCCCGAACGTAAAACATGGGAGTGGGAGATGGTTGTGAAAATGACCCTCATTGCGCGTGATCTGATGATAGGCAATCCGCGCCTGGCAGAGCTGGGTTTCGGAGAAGAAGCCCTGGGCCACAATGCCATTGCAGGAGGTTTCCAGGGTCAGCGTCAATGGACAGATCATCTTCCAAATGGCGATTTTATGGAAGCCATACTCAACTCTTCGTTCGACTGGAATGGAATGCGTGAAGCATTTGTTATGGCAACAGAGAATGATTCGTTGAATGGAGTTGCAATGTTGTTTGGACATCTGCTGACCAATACTTCGCAAATATTTTCAGATGTCCGCACCTACTGGAGTCCCGATGCGGTTGAACGTGTAACGGGTAAAAAACTTTCAGGTAAGGCCTCGGAAGGAATTATTCACCTTATTAATTCTGGTTCTACGACCCTTGATGCCACTGCTAAGCAACAGAAAGATGGTCATCCTGCCATGAAACCATATTGGGAAATCACGGATGCTGAAGCACAGTCATGTCTCGATGCAACCGACTGGCCTGCTGCCGATCTTGGTTATTTCCGTGGAGGCGGTTATTCATCACATTTCAATACCGAAGGTGAGATGCCGGTTACCATGTCGCGCGTAAACCTGGTAAAGGGAATCGGTCCGGTCCTTCAGATTGCCGAAGGATGGACAATTCAGTTACCCCAGGATGTTCACGAAGTACTTGATGTCCGCACCAATCCAACCTGGCCGACAACGTGGTTTGCTCCACGATTGACGGGTAAAGGGGCGTTTGCCGATGTTTACAATGTGATGGCTAACTGGGGTGCCAATCACGGTGCAATCAGCTACGGGCATATCGGTGCTGAACTGATCTCATTGGCTGCCATGCTTCGGATCCCGGTTTGCATGCATAATGTTTCTGATGAGAAAGTGTTCCGTCCTGCAGTGTGGAATGCCTTTGGAATGGATAAAGAGGGTTCAGACTATCGTGCCTGCAACACGTATGGTCCGGTTTACGGAAAAACACGATAATTTAAGGTATACTATCACGTAACTTATCTGACAGCCGGTCATCTGGTAGAAATTACCGGATGCCGGCTGTCTTTTTTCCGGTAAATTGGATTTTTTTTAATAATTTGCGGGTTCTTTTGAATAGGAGATCAGGCAAAATGAAAACGTGGACTACAAAAAATGGTTACCGGATATTCCTGGTTTTAAAGGGAAGGAGCAATGCATATTTGATTTCAAGAGAGAACATTTGTCGTTACTAATTTTATCTCTTATCTGGGAAAGCTGATTGGTAAAAGGCTTTTCGGCTATGAACCCTTTACACCCGATCTGGTGATTGACTCAGAATTTGACTGGTTGCAAAAGGGGTTTAAAATTAAGTTTTTAATTACCAACGGACATTCTCCCGGCTCTATCAGCGTGATTGTTGATGATGAAATTGCTATCGTGGGAGATGAAATGATGGGTGTTTACCGAAATTCAGTTTTTACACCCTTTGCAGATGATAAAACAGGGATGATACGCAGTTGGGGGAAGCTCTTAAAAACGGGATGTGAATTTTTTCTGCCCGGTCATGGGAAAGCGGTAAATTGGGAATTATTATTAAAGGAATATTTAAAATATGCACGTAAGCGGAACATTGTAACTTAGCTGCGCATTAAATCAGCACCACAAATCATTCTGTTTATGTCAGGTCAGATAAAAGAGGGCAGGGTTGGGCGCGATATTATTAAAAGAGAATATTAAAGGCGCCGGGGAGCAGAATTTCCATGTGCTCGGAGGAGGACAACTATTGATTTTATAGAATATTTATTAAAAATGGATACTATGAAGCACTTATTCCTGACCACGGTTTGTTTTATTACGATGATGTTACTGAGCGTTTCCGAAAATAGGGCGCAGAATATTGGGGTATTTACCCAGACAACAGATGTCGGGAATCCAAAACTAAAGGGATTGACAGAATACGATTCCTCGCGGCAGGTCTATACCCTTGCTGGCAGCGGACTGAATATGTGGGCTAAAGCGGACGAATTTCATTTTGCTTCGGTGAAGATCACCGGCGATTTTATCATGACCACCTTTTGTAAATTCGAAGGGGCAGGAGTTGTGCTGCACCGTAAAATGGGATTGATGATCAGGGAAGATCTTTCTTCCGGTTCACGTTACGCGGATGCAGCCATTCATGGCGACGGGCTTACTTCGTTGCAGTACCGGCCAAAAGCGAATGATGAAACCCTGGAGATTAAGGCCGGATTGACTGCTCCCGATGTGATTCAGCTCGAGCGTAAGGGTGATTCTATTATTATGCGTGCGGCAAAATCAGGGATGCCATTCACCGAAACAGGCCGGTTATTCATGGCTTTCGGAAAACCTGTTTATGCAGGACTGTTTGTTTGTTCGCATGATATTGCAGTTATTGAGAAGGCTAAATTTCATAATTTCAGGATCGATGTTCCTGCAGCCGAAAAGGTGGATGGTTATCAGAAGCCGTCAGCAAGCCGGCTCGAGATGATGGATGTGGAGACAGGCGATCGTAAAGTGATTTATGCCACCCAGGATCACATCGAAGCACCCAACTGGTCGAAAGACGGTAAATTCCTGATCTATAATTCCGGCGGGTTGCTTTATAAATTTCCCCTGGATACAAAAATACCCGTGAAAATCAATACAGGTGACATTGTGAGCAATAATAACGATCATGGTCTTTCCTTTGACGGGAAGATGCTCGCCATTTCAAGTTCAACAAAACTGGCTGATGGCCGCTCAGGATCGATGGTTTATACCGTACCGATTGAAGGTGGTAATCCAAAAGCAATTACAAAATATGTCCCCTCGTATTGGCATGGATGGTCACCGGATGGTAAGACGCTGGTCTATTGTGCCGAACGGAAAGGTGACTACGATGTCTGGGGAATCCCGTCAACGGGTGGTGAAGAGTTTCAACTTACAAAATCCGAAGGGTTGGATGATGGTCCCGAATATTCACCCGATGGCAAAAAAATTTATTTTAACTCCGTACGTTCCGGCATGATGAAGATCTGGCGTATGTCGCCCGATGGCTCAAACCAGGAACAGGTTAGTTTCGGCGCTTATAACGATTGGTTTGCCCACCTTTCACCCGATGGGAAAAAGATGGTCTATATCTCTTATCCCGCAGATGTACCTGCCAATTCACATCCTCACAATAAACGTGTATTGCTGCAGGTTCAGCCGACCACATCATCCGAAGCGAAGGTACTTGCTTATATCTATGGCGGACAAGGCACTATGAATGTACCATCGTGGAGTCCGGATGGAAAATCAATCGCTTTTGTAACGTTTACTTACGGCGATCCTAATTATTAATAAGAACAAATACTTATCATGGCCGGTCGGTCTTTATTTTTGAAGTTTTATTTGATTTGCACTTTTTTTATCCTGTTTATCGGGTTGTATGGGCGGGTAACCGGCCAAAATGATCCTGAAAGCGGTAGGAAATGCCAGGTGACCTTTGGTGAAAGTTACCATAACTATTTACCCGGTACCACAATGCGGATGAGGGTCATTTTTAAAAACAATTCACCGGATGCTGTAAAGATCAGCCAGGAGTTGATGGTGCTCGACAGTGCCGGAATAAAGGCATGGAATACAGTAATTAATCTTGAACTTCTTCCGAATGGCAGTATCACGGTGCCGTTAATAGTTCCAATTCCCGGATATACAGGCACCTATACATTGACAACTTCTGATTCGCCAGGGGGGAATAATGAAAACGTGCCATCCTTCCCGTTTAATGTAGCCGAGCCAGCGAAATCAGCACGATTGAAACAGATCCTTGTTCATACTCCCGATAATGAAGAGGCTTTAAATGGCTTCCTTAAAGCCTGGGATATCAAAGCCCCGACCGTGTCATGGGGACAGGTGCTGTTACTGGGAAAAAAGAGTCGTTACCTTTATGCAGCAGGAGATCGTGAAATCATCCAGTTGGTTGATCGTTCGCTTAACCGCGAGATGTCGGTCATCTTTCTTGATTTCGGACCCACCGGTAATGGCAATGAGGGTAATCCTCCGAAAATGGCTTTACCGTTTAATATTACTGTTAGTTTTCTGCAAGTTTCTGCACCTGAGCAAAGCTTTGTACTTAAGCCAGATTATAAGGAACTTACCTTCGGTTTTAAGACCAATGAAGTAAAGAACTGGAACGGGAGTTATGGCGTGACAGTACCTGCAACAGATCTCCGGTTCGACGGGAAAGAGGTAAAGATAAATGCAATGGTTACTACAGGAAATAATCCTTACCGGTTTCCCGTTCTGGAACTACTACCTGAGTCCGGAAAGGGGAAAGTATACCTTTGTCAGTTGTTAACTGACGGACGGCTTGATGAGTCTGCAATTCCCCCGCGAAATAAACCTGATCTTCCGGCCTACGATCCTCTTGCCGTGCAGTTTTTATTAAATCTTATTTCTGCAACGGTAGGAGATAATTTATTGAAATAGCTGGTCTATCAACCATTGGATCAGCCAAAGTGTAGTGAAGGCTTGAGTGTTCTGACGGGCCAATATCAGCCAAAGTGAAAGCTTGACTGTTCAAAATCCGAAATGTCATACCTTCACTTTTTTCTTTTTATTCTTGTATTTCCCATTTTTCTATGTTAACACAAACTTTTTTGTATTTTTGCTTTCGTGCTAGTATCACTATTCTGTACTCATTATTAAATCTTCAATCTTATGGATTTTAAAAAATTTATTGTCATTCCTGTGTTTATTGCAATCCTGGCTGCAGGATTTATCGTGCTTGATCAATTGCTCAGCCCTCATATGCCAATCGCCGAAAACAAGGGATTT
>JBBRGI010000128.1:0-9520 GCA_038240855.1 Bacteroidales bacterium
AAGTTGACAAGCCGATCCGGATGGAAATATTGTTGAGAAAGAACCTATTGAAATATAATATTTAAGAATTGAAGAGATAAGTAATAGGAACTATTTCATGTCGCATTTTAAAAAATGGATTTCGTCCTGAAAGGACCTAATAGATATATATTATAGTTTTTTCCATATTTGAAACTCTTTGTACAATAATATGTTTCACCCATTTTCTGGAGTATCATAACTATTTAAGGCCAATTAAAGCCTTGCATGAAAATCAATGAAAACAAGAGCAAAAAAGTATGATCATCTCACGTTCATACCGTCCCATTTTGTCACAATAACTCTACTTCACAAAGTCCCAGTATTCATCCTTACTTTCGGTGGTATACTGATTCCAGTAGGCCGGATTTACTTTCTTTCCATCAGGCGTCCTGAGTGCCAGTTCGTAAACTGCAATTACAGGATTAAAAACAAGGTCGGTTACACCAATTGTAAAAAGTGTTAAACCTTCTGCATTGACTTCTTCGGAAACGAGCACCTCAAACTTATTAAATTCGAGTAATTTTCTTAAAAAATCTACACGACCGGCAGATGCACCTTTCTCAACAATAGTGCAACGTGTACCATTTATTTCCTCAACGATATGTTTAGCTTTCAATGTCATGATCTTCTTTTTATTCCTGATCCTTACTAATTTGAGGTTCCCAAAGGTACCCTTCAATATTTTTCACAATCACATTAATGAATAATTCCGAAACTTAAACTATTGATTAATTCGTATATCTGGCTCCAAAATCCAAGAATGAATATTCCTAGACCACTCAATACCAATCCAGCGCAGGTGGATAAATCGCTTTTAAAAAAAGCAAGCGGCGTTTCGTTCTTATTGATGAACATGGCTTTAACAACCAGCAAATAATAATAGAGTGAGATGGTCGCGTTAAGTACGGCAATAAAAACCAGCCAGTAATAACCTGCAGATGCGGCGGATGCAAAAAGGAAGAACTTCCCGAAGAATCCGGCAACCGGCGGGATCCCTGCCAGGGAAAACAGCGACAACATCATCAAAAGGCTAAGCTTAGGATTTGTCGCGTAAAGGCCGTCGTAATCATCCATCGATTCTTTGCCTGTAACGGTTGAAATGGCAGAAACCACTCCAAAAGCACCGAGATTCGAAAAGATATAAACGAGCACGAAATAAATCACGGAAGTCATTCCCATGGTATTGCCACCTATAATTCCTAGAAGGATAAATCCGGCCTGTGCAATAGATGAAAATGCCAAAAACCTTTTCATATTTTTTTGACGGAGGGCAAACAGGTTACCTATCGTCATCGTCAGAACGGCAATCAGGTAAAGAATATGATCATAAATGGGCGCGATAGTATTGAATACCGTGAACATCAGAATAATCAGGATAAAAGCTGCAGCACCTTTTGATATTACGGATAAATATGAGGTGACATTTATCGGTGCACCTTCATAAACATCTGCCGTCCAAAGATGGAAAGGTACAAGTGATAATTTAAAGGCCATTCCTGTAAAGAAGAATATAAAGGCCAGCACCTGCAAAGGCGTATTGGCATAAAACTGCATTACCGTATCGAAATAAATTGATCCTGTTGCACCATAAATCAGCGAAATGCCAAACAGAAGTATGCCTGAAGAGAGTGCAGAACTAAGAATCAGTTTAATACCGGCTTCTGCCGATTTTGTCTGATGATGGGTATAGGCGGCCAGAGCGGCAATCGGAATTGTGGCAAGTTCAAGACCCAGGTAAAACATCAGAAAATCACCTGAGGAAATCATAAAGTTCATCCCGATCAGTGTTGAGAAGAGCAAAATAAAATACTCGCTGATTTTCTCCCTGTTTTCTTCTTTCTTTAACCAGGTTACCGATTGCAACAAAATAATCAGTACCCCAATGTTAAGAATATTTTTCATCATGAGTAGCAATGCGTTGGTACGGTACATTCCCCCGAAAAGCACACTTGGCTCCGACGGCAAAAATCCAACGACAGTATGGATCAGAAACAGTGAGAGCGTTATTGGAATAATCAAATGTTTATCCCTGTTGTGAAGGTTCAGATCGATGATGAGAATAACCAATGCCATTACAGTAAGCATCAGCTCGTGTCGCATGGTCAGAATATCGCTAAAGTTCATAAATGGAAACTTATTATGCTGAATAATTATAATCCTGTTATTTGAATCGAAGAGAGCCTTTCCATAATCGGAGCCAGGCTGTAAGTAATCATGTTTGACAGCCAGAGCGGGGCAGTCCCAATTGCCGTAATAGCCAAAACAAGTGTGATGGTTGAAATCCGTTCGTACCATTTCGCATCAGTCAGTTCGAGAAAATGGTCATTTTTGATAGGACCAAGTAACAGGATACCAACAACACGCAGGATGTAAACTGCAGTGATTACAATGGATGAAGCAGCAAGTATGGTGATTACACGGTGAAAAACATCGGTATGCTGGAAAGCCCCGATGAAAATGGTCATCTCTGCTACGAATCCGCTGAATCCCGGGAGCCCCAGTGATGCAAGACCAGCTATCACATAAACCACCCCTAAAAATGGAATGACTTTCATTAATCCACCCATTTCATTGATCATCCGGGTATGTGTTCTGCCATAAATCATCCCGATCAGGGCAAAGAAAAGAGCTGTCATTAAACCATGCGAGATCATCTGGATAACGGCACCGTTCATCGCAGTCTGGTTCATCATTAAAACGGCAAACAAAACAAGTCCGCAATGGCTTACTGATGAATAGGCATTAATATATTTAAGGTCGTTCTGAACAATGGCCGCAAATGCACCATAAACGACGCTGATGGAAGTAAGTATAAGGAATATCCATGCCTGTTCATGTGCTGCTTCGGGCATAAGGAAGATTGCAACACGAAATGCTCCGTAACCACCAAGTTTCATCAATACGCCGGCGTGAAGCATCGAGACGGCTGTCGGGGCAGAAGCGTGGCCGTCGGGCGACCAGGTATGAAAGGGGAAAAGTGCGCCAAGTATTCCAAACCCGATAAATGTAAACGGGAAAAGAAACCGTTGCATTTCAATCGGGATGACCACCTTTGATATTTCCATAATATTAAACGACAACGGATTCCCATCGGGAGCGCTGAAGAAATATATTCCGAGCAATCCTACCAGTAACATTGCAGATCCGGCCATCAGCATCAATGTGAGTTTCATCGCCGAATACTCCTTCGGTCCTGAACCCCAGATGCCGATCAATAAGTACATCGGGATTACTGCCAGTTCATAGAACAGGAACATAGTGAACAGGTCGATCGATATGAAGAAACCAAAGACCCCGGAGGCAAGGATGATCAGGGAGATAAAAAACTCACGCGGCAAATACTCCATTTTCCACGAGGCAAATATCCCGGCAAAAACGACGATCCCGGTAAGGGCAATCATCGCAACCGAAATTCCGTCTACTCCAAGTGCATAGTGAATATTGAGCGAGGGAAACCAGATTGCATCATACATGAATAACATAGGTGCAGTATTTCCCGCGCTTCTTTCAGCCAGGTAAAGATAAACAAGTACAAACGACAGGATAAGTTGAATTCCCATCCCGACTGCCGAAACCACCCGTGACTGCTTTAAGTCTTTGGTCAGCAATATTCCACCAACCGTGAGCAAGGGGACCAGTACGAATAAATTAAGTATATTCATTTTATATTCAGTTTCTTACAAAAGATAGACAAAGATGAGAACTAAGACTACGGTTCCACTGACAAATACGAAACCGTATTGCTGAAGTTTTCCCGATTGCAGGCCTTTTACCGCATAGGCAGTATATTGTGTAATCCCGGCAATACCGTTCATTGTAGCATCCACCACATGACGATCGAACCAGGCAATGGGTTTGGAAATCAGTTGGAAAATAATTTTCCGCGTTACAAACAAATAAACTTCATCCCAATAGAATTTATGGTGAGCCCAGGTGTAAAGATGTTTAAACGTACCTGCTACTTTATCGGGCAGCGCGTTCTCTTTTTTATACATGACTGTGGCTACCACAATTCCCAAAACGCCAATCAGTACTGATGGAATAGCAATCATCAGATCGATGTGTGAATCAAAACCGATCCCGTCGGAAGTCACAAGGTGATGGAAAGGAATAAAGCCTGCGAATACAGATCCGAACGCGAGTACCATTAACGGTATGGTCATCACTATCGGCGCCTCATGTGGAGTATGATGATAATGGGTATTTTTCCCCCAGAATATCCCGTAATAAAGACGGAACATATAAAAAGCGGTTAGTCCGGCCACGATGTATTCAATGGCAAACAGCAGTTTATTACTACGAAATGCCGCTACAAGAATCTCATCCTTACTGAAAAATCCAGAGAAAGGTGGAATTCCGGCAATGGTAAGACAGGCGATTAAAAAGGTGATATGAGTGATGGGCAGGTGTTTGCGAAGATTTCCCATACTTCCGATTTCGTTGCTATGAACTGCGTGGATTACTGCCCCTGCTCCCAGGAATAACAATGCTTTAAACATTGCGTGAGTGAAAAGATGGAAATTAGAGGCCATAAAGCCTAAACCCTCTTCTCCACCATAACCCGAAACTCCTAATGAAAGCATCATATAACCAATCTGCGACATGGTTGAAAAGGCCAGCACCCTTTTAATATCGGTTTGCGTACAGGCAATCACAGCAGCGAATATTGAAGAAAATCCACCGACCCAGGCCACAACCATCAAAGCATCGGGCGCCCCAAGGGCATAAACAGGAAATAGTCTGGCCACCAGATAAACTCCGGCGACAACCATGGTAGCGGCATGAATCAATGCCGACACAGGAGTCGGACCTTCCATGGCATCGGGTAACCAAATATGGAACGGGAACATTGCCGACTTACCCGCACCTCCCACAAATATAAAGATCAGTGACCATGTTAATACAGACATGCCCATAAAGGCTGCTCCCCCTGCTGATGCAATTGCCGGTCCGTTTGGATCAGTCAATGTCTGGAAATCGAAGGTTCCGGTATTGAATGACAACATCAGGATCCCGATCAGGAAACCAAGGTCAGCAAAACGTGTGACTATAAATGCCTTCTTCGAAGCGGCCACTGCGCTTGGTTTCTCGTAATAATAACCAATCAGTAAAAAGGACGATACTCCAACCAATTCCCAGAAGATATACATCTGGAAAATATTTGTTGCCAGTACAAGACCTAACATCGAAAAGCTGAATAATGACAGAAAAGAGAAGAAACGGTAAAAACCGGGGTCACCCTTCATATAACCAATACTGTAAATATGTACCATCCACGATACAGTAGTGACGACCACAAGCATCATCACCGATATCGGATCAATCAGAATTCCAAGATGGATGGTAAGTTTATCGGTAAGATTAAGCCATTCGACTTCAAAACCTTTGATTGAAGTGTAGGCGGCTCCGTGAACATGCTCACCGATAAAATAGCGGAAGGCAGTATAATAGGATAAGATCGCTGAAATCCCAAGACCCGTTGACCCGATAAGTCCGGTAACAAAGGGTTTTATTTTATGCCCTGTGAGTCCGAGGAACAGGAACACAAAAAGCGGGATCAGTGGAATGAGTAATGTGTATGTATAACTGGCCATATCTGATAATTCTCTTTTCGGTTAGTAAATTTTCAGTATTTCATTTCATCGACATTCTCTACATCGATTGATTTAAAATTGCGGTAAATATTAATAATGATGGCTATTGCTACAGCAGCCTCGGCGGCAGCCACAGCGATGACGATCAGCATAAAAAAATGCCCTTCAAGATGCTGCGGATAGAGGTAGCGGTTAAATGCCACAAAATTGATATTGACTGAATTCAGGATTAACTCGATAGACATAAGCATGGTAATCAGGTTCCGGCGTGTCAAAAAACCATAGATGCCAATAAAAAACATCAGGGTACTGATTACTAAAAAATAGCTAAGCGGAATATTTTGGATCATATGACAAAAATTATCTGTATCTGGAATAATCAGATGAATACTATAACCTATTGTTTAAGGGTCCTCTCCTTTTTGGCTACAACGATTGCACCAATCATGGCTGCCAGTAAAAGAACGGAGGCTACTTCAAAAGGCAACGCGTAGCCATCTCTGTTATACGATACCAGCGAATTACCTATATCCGTAATAGTTAATTGAGGATCGGTACCCGGGTTCGGAATAAAACTAAACCGCAGTATAGTCATCAGTGTCAGAGTTGCCCCGGCCAATGTAGCAAGTGCAGACAACAGGCTTTGCTTTACAGTAGCCATAGCTGCCCGTTCACTAAGGTGACTGGTCAGCAGAATGGAAAAGATAATCAGCACCACTATACCGCCGGCATAGACTGTAAGTTGAACGGCAGCCAGGAAGTTATAATTCATCATGAAATATAACCCGGCAGTTGAAATCAAAACGAACAACAGGTAGACTGCCGCCCTCAGAATTCGCCTGCTTGTAACGGTCAGTACCGAAAAAATCAGGATCATTGCCCCAATCAGATAAAACATTACTTCATTAACCATAAACTGTATTCTTAATATTCTGAATCAAATTGATCTGACTAAACTTAGAATTTATTCTTTTACGCCTTCCGAAATTTTGGAGCCCGGTTTATTCAGCACTTTTGTAAGTTTTGTGCGATCCCAGACAGCATGCTCAAATTCCTGACCCATTACTATAGCACCTGTTGGGCACGTCTTCACACAAAGATTACAGAAAGTACACATCCCCAGATGGTAAATATGACGGTCAATTACCCGCTTCTTTTTCCCTTCGGGGGTTATGATTGATTTTGTAATAATTTCAATCGAACCGTTGGGGCAATTGAGTTCGCAAATTCCGCAACCCGTACATTTGTGTTCATTATTTTCGGTGTGTGGCATGATTACCTCGCCACGATAACGTTCGAACATTACCAGCGTATCGCGATTTTCGGGGTATTGATGTGTAAGGTGTTTCCAGGGAGTGAAAAAGTACTTTCCGGTAACCTTCATCCCGACCAAAAGTGTCCAGACACCTTTGAAGATTGAAACGATATATTGGATAAAAGAATTCATATTTTGCTTATAATTCAATTAAAAATGAAATTTTGTCAAAACAACCAGTGCCATCAGTAAAATATTGATCAGGTTGATTGGCAGAAGATATTTCCACTCAAGTGTCAGGATTTGGTCAACACGTAAGCGTGGGAAAGTCCATTTGAACCACATAATGATAAAAATAACTCCCAGGACTTTCATGAAAAACCACACAATCGGTGGAATAAAGTCCATGATATGATTAAATGACTCGAAATTGCCGAAATGTAAAGGCATCCATCCTCCTAAAAACACCGTCGCTGCAACCGCTGAAATAATGAAAAGATTGATGTATTCGGCCAAAAAGAACATTGCAAATTTTATTCCCGAGTACTCGGTATGGAATCCGGCAACCAGCTCCGATTCAGCTTCTGCCAGGTCAAACGGACCACGGTTTGTCTCAGCAGTTCCTGCAACCAGGAAAACAACAAAGGCAATGATAGCCGGGATATGTCCCGAAAATATAAACCAGGCATCGCGCTGACTTTCCACAATAGTTGAAAACTGCATCGAACCCGCGAATACGACCATTGTCAATAATGATAATGAAACGGATAGTTCATAACTTAATATCTGCGCCCCGCTGCGCATCGCGCCAATAAGTGAATATTTATTGTTGCTCGACCAGCCTGCCAACAGTATTCCGATAACACCTACCGACGAAACAGCGGTGAGATAGAAAACACCAATGTCAAAATCGAGTGACTGAAGGCCCGGTGCAAACGGGATTACGGCAATTGCCAGGAAAGAAGCGATGATGACAATAAAAGGGGCAAGGTTATAAAGAAACCAATCAGCCTTACGCGGCATAATCAACTCCTTCATTAACAGCTTTATAAAATCGGCAATTGTTTGTAGCAGACCCCATGGCCCTACCCTCATCGGCCCCAATCGTTGCTGAAAGGCTGCACAAACTTTCCGTTCGGTATAGACGAGAAACAGTCCGAAAAGTGCAACAAACATAAGGTAAGTAACCCCCACGATTACCCATTCGATGGTTGTTGCAACAAATGGAGAAAAACTTTCGCTTAACCCCTGATGTATATCGTGGGTTAAGGTTGTAAAGTCGTAAATATTAAAAGCCATATTGAAATAATCTTAAGCGTCAGTGTTGATCTACAATGTTTATTACCGGTCGATATCGGGAATTATAAGGTCGAGCGTCGACATAATCGCAACAAGGTCAGCTATTTTATGACCTTTAGACATACTATTAAGGGCAAAGAGATTCGAAAAACCAGGTGACCGGAATTTTACACGATAGGGATTTTTCTTCCCGTCACTGACAATAAATACCCCGAATTCACCCCTGGCAGATTCAACACGCTGATAAAATTCGCCTTCGGGAAGTTTTAAAACACCCTTCATTTTAACTGCATAATCGCCTTCAGGAATATTATCGATCAACTGTTCAATGATTGATATTGACTCGTACATTTCTTTAATACGAACTTCATAGCGTGCAAAGGTATCGCAACGGTGATCAAGAATCTCATCAAATTTTACGAAAGGATAAGCGCTGTATGGAAGGTGTTTACGTACATCGCACGAAAAACCTGAAGCCCTGCCCGAAGGGCCCGTAACTCCGAAATCAATAGCCTCTTTCAATGAAAGATAACCAACGCCATCGGTTCGCTCCCTTAAAATAACATTACCCGAAAGCAATTCATCATATTCAGGAAGTTTCTTTTTGAAATATTTAATGTAATCTTTAACTCTTTTTTGGAAATTAGGATGTATATCGAACATCAATCCACCCGGTGTATTATAACTCACCGTCATCCGGGCACCGCATGTTTCTTCAAAAATATCGAGAATCAGTTCCCGGTCGCGAAGTCCGTAGAAAAAAGTAGTAAGTGCTCCCAAATCCATCCCGAATACACACCACCACAACTGGTGCGAAGCCAGACGGCTCAATTCGTCCATGATTGTACGAATATATTTTATACGGTCGGGAACTTCAACCTGTAATGCATTCTCAACACATAACGCCACAGCTTCATTATTCATGTGAGCCGAAAGGTAATCCATGCGATCGGTCAGATGGATGATCTGAGGATAGGTGATTGCCTCGCACATTTTTTCAATTCCGCTATGGATGTAGCCTGTATGAGGCTGAACATTAAGAACTTTTTCACCCTCAAGGGTAACCAATAAACGTAACACCCCATGAGTAGAAGGGTGCTGCGGCCCCATATTGACCTGATATTTATCGGTAGCCAACCTGTCGGTTTTTACAATGACCTCTCTTATTTCGGACATAATTCTATCGTTCTACAATTCTTACTTCGTCCATATAATCTTTCCGCAGGGGAAAACCCCAACCGTCTTCCAGAAAAAGGCGACGTAAATCGGTATGGTTATTAAATATTATTCCGAGCAGATCGTATGCCTCACGCTCATGGTATTTTGCGGTGATCCAGACATCACTTACCGT
>JBBRGI010000129.1:0-9446 GCA_038240855.1 Bacteroidales bacterium
AAGGATGTTTTCCTCGATATGCTCACCGATTCAGGGACCAATGCAATGAGCGATAACCAGGTTGCGGCAATGAGTGTTGCCGATGATTCGTATGCAGGGTCGGCCAGTTACTATAAACTGGAGACAGCCATTAAAGAGGTATTCAATCAACAGTATTTTTTACCGGTGCATCAGGGTCGTGCTGCAGAACACATTATCTCAAAGACTTTTGTAAAACCTGGAACTGTTGTTCCAATGAACTACCATTTTACAACAACAAAAGCCCATATCGAAATGATTGGTGGTGTTGTTGAGGAAATCTATACCGATGAAGCATTAAAGACCAAAAGTGATTTCCCGTTTAAGGGGAATATGGACATTGACAAGCTGAACAAGGTAATTGAAAAATGGGGCGCCGCTAATGTGGCTTATATCCGTTTCGAAGCGGGCACCAACCTGATTGGTGGACAACCTTTTTCGATGGCGAACCTGCGTGAGGTTTCTGCAATCGCAAAAGCCCATAAGATTATGTTGTTGATGGACACCAGTTTAATTAATGAAAACCTTTATTTCATCAAAATACGGGAAGAAGGTTATCAGAATAAACCGATTAAGGATATTTTGCATGAGATGCTCAGTTATACCGACTTCTCCTACTTCTCTGGCCGCAAAGTAAGCTGTACACGCGGAGGTGGAATCTGTACAAACAATCATGATATATACATGAAAATGCGTGACTGGGTGCCGCTTTATGAAGGTTTTCTAACCTATGGGGGGATGAGTGTGCGCGAAATCGAGGCCATGGCTGTCGGGCTTTATGAGACATTGGATTTTAATGTAATCAGCCATTCACCGACTTTTATCAAATATCTTGTTGATGCTTTGGATTTGGAGGGGATACCTGTAATTACACCTGCGGGTGGACTGGGCTGTCACTTGAACGCAGGTGAGTTTTTGCCACATGTTCCCCAGCAGCAATATCCTGCCGGAGCACTCGCGGCAGCATTATACATTGCTTCCGGTATCCGTGGAATGGAGCGCGGTACTATCTCAAGTGTACGTGATGCAAACGGAGATGATGTCCTCGCCGATGTTGAATTGCTGCGTCTCGCTTTCCCACGCAGGGTATTTACCTTGTCACAGATCAAGTATGCCGAAGACAGGATCAAATGGCTTTATGACAATCGCGAATTGGTTGGCGGTCTGGAATGGACAGAGGAACCACCCGTGCTGCGCTTCTTTGTCGGTAAACTCAAACCAATTGGAAACTGGGTCGATAATCTTGTGGCGAAATTCCGTGAAGATTTTGGAGATAGTCTCTAAGGAATGAATGCAGGAATCAGCGAATAATTACTAAGGAACGGGTGAATGCGGGGAGGTGAAAATGAGATTGATTTTCACAACCCCGCATTCTTATTTCATGGAATGGGGGATTGTCCTTATAAATCAAAATATTATTTTTGGCAAAAAGAATCTTATGCAAATTGAAATTCGAAAAGCCAGGCATTCAGACCGTGATTCCATTGCCGGTTTCCAGGTAGAAATGGCCTTGGAAACTGAAAATTACCAACTCGATCGGGGCACTGTCCTTGCAGGTGTCGAGGCCGTTTTAAACAACGAAAAACTCGGTGTTTATTATGTCGCAGCAGTTGGTAATGAAATTGCCGGCTCCTTACTTACCACATATGAATGGAGTGACTGGCGTAACGGAACCGTTCTGTGGATTCAGTCGGTATTTGTTGATCGCCGTTACCGGAAACAGGGAATTTACGGAACGCTGTACACATATCTTAAAGCACGTGTTGATAGCGATGATACCTTGAAAGGGATCCGGCTGTATGTTGATGAATCGAATAAGGGAGCACGTGATGTTTATGCGCGTTTAGGTATGAATGGCGAACACTACCGTGTATTTGAATGGATGAAGGACTAAAAAACCTTCCCTGAATTTGCCAACTCCTGTTTCAGGTATTTTGCCGTGTAAGATTGATTCATGGCAATAATCGCTTCGGGAGCGCCACTGCACAACAAATGACCACCTTCCTTACCACCTTCAGGACCAATGTCAATTATATGGTCTGCCATTTTGATCACTTCCATATTGTGCTCGATCACTATAACGGTATTGCCTTTGTCGACCAGTTTGTTAAGTACTTCAAGCAACACACGGATATCCTCGAAATGAAGGCCTGTAGTAGGTTCGTCAAGAATATACAAAGTCATACCGGTGTCGCGTTTACTTAGCTCGGTGGCCAGTTTCACACGCTGTGACTCACCACCTGATAATGTGGTAGACGACTGACCTAACGTGATATAGCCCAGCCCAACATCCTGCAGGGTCCGTAACCGGTGAACAATCGCCGGTATGCTTTCAAAAAATTCCACCCCCTGGTTGATGGTCATGTTTAGTACATCGCTGATTGATTTACCCTTGAAACGAACCTCAAGGGTTTCGCGGTTATATCGTTTGCCGTTGCATTTATCACAATGAACATACACATCGGGAAGAAAATTCATTTCAATCACCTTCAGTCCTGCTCCCTGGCACTCCTCGCACCTGCCACCTTTGACATTGAACGAGAAACGTCCGGGCTTATATCCCCTGATCTTTGCTTCGGGTATGAGTGTGAACAGATTCCGGATGTCAGTAAAAACACCGGTGTAAGTTACCGGGTTTGAGCGCGGTGTCCTGCCAATGGGTGACTGATCGACCTGTACAACCTTGTCAATATGTTCAATCCCTTCAATCGAGCTGTAAGCAAGTGGATCGAGGAGCGATTTGTAGAAGAACTGACTTAAAACAGGCTGTAAAGTTTCATTGATTAATGTCGATTTACCGCTTCCTGAAACGCCCGTGACGCAGATAAATTTCCCAAGTGGAAATTCTACATCGATATTTTTAAGGTTATTACCCGATGCTCCTTTGATCACCAGTGATTTGCCATTTCCCGGACGGCGCAGGAGGGGAACCTCAATCTTCTTTTTTCCCGTAAGGTATTTAGCGGTGAGGGTATTACTTTTGAGGACTTCGGAGGGCAAGCCAGCCGCAACTATTTCACCGCCGTGAATACCTGCCATCGGCCCCATATCGATCAGGTAATCAGCCTGCAACATCATATCCCGATCGTGTTCAACCACAACTACAGAGTTACCGGTATCACGAAGCTGCTGCAACGAGTGAATCAACCGGAGGTTATCGCGGTGATGCAATCCTATACTGGGCTCATCGAGGATATAAAGCACATTAACCAATTGAGATCCGATCTGGGTGGCCAGCCTGATCCGTTGCGACTCACCGCCTGAAAGGGTACCCGCGGGACGGTCGAGTGACAGATAAGTCAGTCCGACATCAACCAGGAATCGAAGCCGCGTCCTGATCTCCTTGATCACCTCAACGGCAATCAGCAACTGACGGCTGCTTAAACGTTTTTCAATATCCATGAAAAAATCGGTCAGTCCGCTGATGTCAAGTTTTGCCAGTTCAGAGATGTTCTTCCCATCGATTTTAAAATGCAGCGGTTCCTTTTGCAACCTTTGACCATTGCATTCGGGACAAATACCGTTCTTGTGAAACTGTTCGGCCCATTTTTGCGCGGTTTTCGAAGGATTATCGCTTTTTTGGTTGAGAATATATTTTATTATCCCTTCATAGGTCATCATATAATCAATCGAACTTCCCAACGGTGAATTCTTTAGCTGAATTCTTTCGCCCGTACCGTTCAAAACAGCGTTTAACGCTTCCTCGGAAATTTGTCCTACTGGGGTCTTGAGTGTGAAACCATATTTCTCACCCAACGCTTCGATCTGCCAGAAGATCATCGTGTTTTTTTCAATACCAAGCGGGGCAATTCCCCCTTTTGCAATGGAAAGTGAAGGATCAGGCACTATTTTCTCCAGGTCAATTTCAGTGATTTCACCTAGTCCGTTGCATTTTTGACAGGCTCCCTGGGGCGAATTGAACGAAAAACTATGGGGTGCAGGATCATTGTAGGAGATTCCGGTGGTCGGGCACATCAGGTGACGTGAAAAGAAGCGGGTATTGCCCGACTCCTGGTCAAGAATAAGGATAATCCCCTGCCCGTGTTTCATTGCAATATCAACCGAATCGCGCAGCCGTTTCCGGTCTTTCTCATCGACAACCATCTTGTCGATAACCATTTCGATATTGTGATTTTTATAACGATCCACCTTATACCCGTGCGACATTTCGGTGATTATGCCATCAACCCGGGCATAAAGAAATCCTTTTTTGCGTATCTGTTCGAAAAGTTCACGGTAGTGTCCCTTACGACCCCGTACCACAGGGGCAAGGATCATCGTTCTTTTCCCGCTGAATTTTTCCAGTATCAGGTTAATGATTTGTTCATCAGTATATTTAACCATCTTTTCGCCGGTGTTATACGACCAGGCTTCACCAGCGCGTGCAAACAGCAGCCGCAGAAAATCGTATATCTCAGTAACGGTTCCGACTGTGGAACGAGGGTTTTTGTTGGTGGTTTTCTGTTCAATGGATATAACGGGACTTAACCCTGTTATCTCGTCGACGTCAGGGCGCTCCATATTTCCAAGAAAACTGCGGGCATAAGCCGAGAATGTTTCGATGTAGCGGCGCTGACCCTCAGCGTAGATGGTATCAAAAGCCAGTGAGGATTTACCGCTGCCGCTAAGTCCTGTGATTACAGTGAGTTGATTGCGGGGTATTTCAACATTAATATTTTTGAGGTTATGCTCCCGTGCTCCCCGCACGATGATTTTATCTTCTCCATTCATATATTGAAACTCTCCTTAGAGTTAAAGCGGTAAAATTTATTGTGAATCATTATTCTCTGAGAAGACGAATTTGCGGTATTCCCCAACCTCGGGAATCTTAACAGTGTATACTTTCTTCTTCAGATTTTTCAGGTAGGGTTGCCTTAGCCAGGGATTAAACTGTTTGAGCAACTTATAATTGATATTGTGGGCACGGGCAAAGTCTGTAAAACTATTAACGCTTCCGGTCACTTTTACCTCACTTACAGGAATGATGGGGTATTTCTCCGCCTCACTCACCTTGAATCCGTATTTCTCCGGTTCTCCGATTACCATTTTGAGTGCCAGAATACGGAAGACATATCTCGCGGTTTCGTCGTTGAGAAGCAGGTCGTAATAGTTTTTACTGTCCTGGATATCAATCTGCCTGTTCATTCCGCTTATCCCTGCATTATACGAGGCAGCCACCATAGTCCAGCTTCCATATCTGGCGTAAGAATTTTTCAGGTATCTGCACGCAGCCTGAGTTGCTTTTTCGATATGATAACGTTCGTCAACCTCCTCATTCACTTCAAGTCCGTTTTCTGTGGCGGCGCTTTTCATAAACTGCCAGATTCCGATTGCCCCGGAAGGAGAAATCGCTTTATCAAGAAATCCACTTTCTGCAAGGGCAAGGTATTTGAAATCGTCGGGGATATCGTTTTTCTTTAAAATCGGCTCAATGACCGAAAAATAGCGTGTTGTTTTTTTTAAGTAGAGAAGATCCTGTGAATGAAAATTGGTAACGATGAGCATTTCCCGGTCGAGCGATTCGCTTACATCGAAGTTTTCAAGAGGAACCGGTTCACCTGAAAAATCGAGTTTTTCAGGAAGCCTGACTGCCGTAAAATAGATCTCCTGTGGCCCGGTTGTAGTCTCAATATACCGACCCGGTAAATTGGGTGGCTGAGAGTTGAAGAAAAGTCCGCCAATAATTACACTGAATGCAATCAGCGATAATGACATGATTGCCTTCGACAGGTTGGTGTTATTTTTAAAGATGTTTTTATCTTCCATTGAACTGCTTAAATTAAACCGCCAAAGTTAGTTGATTTGGCGGTTTAATCCAATGTATAACAAGGAACTTAATTAAATGAGTAGGTTAAACCGGTTACAATTCCCACCTGGTAGGGTTTGTAATTGACAGCTCTGCTGGTACTTAACGAGTTGATAAAGTGTTTCAGGCGAGGTTCGACAGTGAGGGTTATCCGGTTGGTAAGCTCATATCCCATTTCAATACCTACTGCGCTTGAATAGACGACATTACGCATATTGGCAGTTTCGCCTGCACTGATTTTTTCGCCATTTTCGGATAAGATCGCTGAGTTCCCAATAAGAATATTCGAACTTATTCCCCCGGTAATACCGGCACTGAACTTGCTGTCAATCAGTTTATAGGTAGCCTGTAAAGGTATCTCGATAAATTCGATATCCTGTTTTAATTCGTTACTGACAGGATTGGTTACGATATTGTCCAGTTGATAATTGGAATTCATAACTGTTGCCTCCTGGCGAACATTTCCCATCTTTTTCAGGCTAACCTGCCCGGCAGGAGTTGAGGCCATCGTTGAGTTTCCCGGAACATTAAAAAAATTGTTTACCCCCATAAAATCTATATTGCGGGTAGTCTGCCTGATATTATTGTATACCAATCCCGACTTGATAATCAGTCGCCTGCCAACCTTGTAACCAGCCACCATTCCGCCTGAGAATGTGTTATTGGTGATGGTTTCCTGGGGTTTGGAATTTTGAGCACCATTTGAAAATAGTTCTGCACCGGGGCGGCTGCTCTGTGCCTGATTATTGAAAACAGGGGCAAATTCGGCTTTAAGGCTCCACCGTCCATCATTTCTGACCGGGTTATTCATTGCCATTTCAACGGGCTTTTTAGAAGTGTTCTTTTTAAAAAGGTCGTTGATAGCACCTTCTGAATTTTTTTTAATGTTGGTTAAACTGTCTTTTTTTATTGTCGCGATCCAGTCAGTCAGTTTCTTTACAACTTTGAAGTTATTGTTTAATTCATCGAGAAATTCTTTCTCAGTTTCGAAAAGTTCCAGTTCACCTGATTTTGGAGCCATTGTGTCCAAAGATTTATCCATAAATGAGGTATTCGCAGCAAAGGAAGCGAGCGAAGCGTGGTTTGCAGAGGTTGGACGGCTTTCTTTTGGTCGAAGTTCTGACGGCCTGGTAGTTGATGTAAAGGATTCATCAGGAAGATTACCCGTTATTCCGGAGGACGGATTGGAAGGATCAGTGCTTACGTTTCTTTGTTCAGCAAAAGGCTCCTGTCTGATAGCCCCTTTATTATCAGGGTTAGTCATCCACCATCCTGCCAGAAATGCAAGAATGAGGGCTGCTGCTACCCCGACTGATTTGAAAATGGTAATACGATGAATTCTTCGGTGGGCATTGAGTCCACCCTGAATATTCGTCCAGAGAAACGTGGGAGGAGTCTTTTCGTAGTCTCCCAGTTTCTCCTGGAAAAGTTGGTCTATATTTTTATTTTCATTCAACATAGCGTTGTCGTCACTGTATTTTTTTCTAACCCAAAATCTTCTATAACCTTTTTTTGAAGAATCATCCGTGCCCTCGACAGATTTGATTTGGAGGTACCTTCGGTAATATTCATCATTTTGGCTATCTCCTGATGCGAATAACCTTCGATAGCGTAAAGGTTAAAAACCATTCTGTACCGCGGGGGCAGTTCCTGGACTATCTTCATCAAATCATCTGCCGATATAGCAGAAACTGTTTCCTCCGGAACCTGGATACTTTCGAAAACCATCATATCTTCAACGGGGTACAGGTGATTGTTTTTGCGAAATTTTTCGAGCGAGGTATTAACCATAATGCGCCTCATCCATCCCTCAAATGATCCTTTGAATCCGAACTGGCCGATCTTCGTAAAGACACGTATAAAGCCATCCTGAAGGTTATCTTCAGCTTCATTGGTATCTTTTGAATAGCGCAGGCAGACTCCGTACATTTTCGATGCAAAATGATTGTACAGCGCTGTCTGGGCTTTCCGGTCACCCGATGCACATTTTTGTATCGTTTCTTCGAGATTGGTCACAATTCGATTTTTAGTTTTTTACAGCAAAAATCAGGCCCGAAGGAACAATAAAATTTGCAACATAAGTTATAAAATATGTTAAAGAACGGAAAAGAAACTTATCATCATACGAAAATTTTCCAGGTGGCCGTTTTCCAAATAGATTTCTCATATTTTATTAATCCTGTTTTTGCGGTTAATAGTTTCTTTTGAGTAAAGATGGATATATTTACAGGATTGGTTGCGTTATCCCAAAAATTTGATGCAACTTTTTGCTGACTTACTACATCTACTTGTTAATGGACTGAAACACGGCCCCGAAATGAGTTCAGATGGGAAAGTAAATTCGCTATTTAGTTATATTTAGGTCTTTAAAAAATTTATGAAAAATGGAAACTAAAATTTCTGCAATTCTATTGATTCTGATTTTGTCAGTTATGGGGTGCTCCAGCAATCTGGCTTCAGATCCTGAACCCGAAGATATCGTGCTGTCCCAAAAATCGGTGCAGCTTGTGAATGCCGGTAATGCATTTACTTTTAATTTACTTAATAAAATCCCGGGTAGTGATGGAAATAATATGATGGTGTCACCATTGAGTATTTCGCTAGCACTGTCAATGACGCTTAACGGTGCAGAAGGGACCACTAAAACGGATATGATTGATGCATTGGGATTTAGCGGATTAAGTGTTGATGATATTAACGGCATATATTCTGAGCTTGTGACCTCACTGCGAAAGGCCGATGAGGATGTGGTGATGAATATTGCCAATTCAATCTGGATCAGGAAAGGCTTTCCTGTACTCGAACCTTTTATTGCTGCCAATCAGAAATATTACGAGGCACGGGTTGAAAATCTCGATTTTAACCAACAGGCATTAACTACGATAAACAATTGGGTAAGTGAAAAAACCAACACCAAAATCCCCAAAATTCTTAATGAGATCTCGGCAGATGAGATTATGTTCCTGATTAACGCGATCTATTTCAACGGGAAATGGCAGGTTCAATTCGAAAAGTCGAAGACCGAAAACGGCCCTTTTAACCTTTCGTCCGGCTCTTCGGTGAGCGTTCCGCAAATGAAAATTAAAGAGAAATTTGGGTATTCGGAACAGTCAGGCTATAAAGCCTTGGAAATGCCTTACGGCCGCGGTAAATTCGGGATGATTATTTTGCTTCCTGATGCGGGAAAGACACCTGACCAGCTCAAGAGCCAACTGAGCCCGTCGTCATGGCAGGCGCTCAAAACAGCTTTAGCCTCTCCGGTAAAGGTGGATGTCTGGCTGCCGCGGTTCAAATTCTCGTGGGAAAGTGATCTGAATGATATTCTTTCATCACTGGGGATGTCTGTTGCCTTTTCTGATAGTCAGGCCAATTTCTCAAAAATTAACAGCCACAGTCAGCTCTTTATAACTAAAGTGAAACACAAGACCTTTATCGAGGTCAATGAAGAGGGAACAGAAGCTGCTGCGGCTACTTCGGTGGGCATTGGTGTGACCAGTATCGGACCCGGCGAACCTGAGTTTCATGTTACCCGCCCCTTCCTGTTTTTCATAACCGAGGCAGACACTGACGCGATTTTATTTGCCGGAAAGGTTGAAAATCCATTGCAGATAAATTGATTATC
>JBBRGI010000130.1:0-9431 GCA_038240855.1 Bacteroidales bacterium
TGGATAAACCGATAAAACAAATTATACTATGAAAAAAATTTACTTGCTCATCCTGATTGTCAACATCCTTTCCCTTACAGGTTTTGCACAGGACAAAATCATCAAAACAGATAAAGACACGATTCAATGCCAGATTAAAGAAATCGGCGACGACGAAATCAAGTATATCAGGAATGACTTCCGGGGTGACATTATTTTCGGTATCGATAAGAATAAGGTAAGCCGAATCATTTTCAGTGATGGAAAAGAGCTTACTTTCACAAATTCGATGTACGATCCGGCCCAGTACGAAAGGCAAAATAAAAACGCGCTCAAAATCGGTTTTTTGTCCCCTTTATTCGGAGCAACAAGCTTCTCTTTCGAGCACAGCCTCAAACCGGGTAGCAGCCTTGAGGCAACGTTGGGGATAATTGGCCTGGGGACCGATATAGGCGGCGACAATGCCAGGGGGTTATATCTGAAATTTGGTTACAAATTCATCAAAAGTCCCGATTTTTACCTCAAGGGAATGCGATATGCCCATATTTTAAAAGGAGCATACATCAGGCCTGAGATTTCATTCTCAGACTATAAGATTAACCCATATCTTGATTTTTACTATAATGAATCTCAATCAGGGAGCATATCAAGGGAAAATCACAATACAATGTTCGCGGTCATGATTAACTTCGGTAAACAGTGGGTAATGCAGGACAGGTTTTTAATTGACTGGTTTACAGGATTTGGATATGGATTTGGACATTCCAATGACTCTGAGCCTTTTCATTATGCATTTACGGGAGGAGTACCCGAATTTCCGCTTGCCATAACATCGGGGCTGAGAATAGGAGTGCTTTTTTAAACCGATTAAACCTTTGACATAAGCATGAGTCTGAAAGACAGAAAAACATTTAATTGTTGTTAACAATAATGGATCTGAACGAAAAGGAGCTTATTGCCAATCTAAAATCCGATGGGAACAGGGAGAAGGCATTTCAGCAACTGGTAAAAACTTATCAGGAAAGACTCTATTGGCATATCCGGAAAATTGTTATGAATCATGATGATGCTGATGATATTCTGCAGAATGTTTATCTTAAGGTCTGGAAAAATGTGGATGGGTTCAGGGAAGATTCGTCTCTTTTTACGTGGATTTTCAGAATTGCCACCAATGAATCATTAAGTCATCTTCAAAAGCAGCGGAGACATTCGGAAGTTTCGATGAATGACATCAGCGATTATCTTAGCGATTCGCTCGAATCAGACGTGTATTTTGATGGGGATGAAATTCAAAAGAAACTTCAGCAGGCGATTATACTTTTACCCGAAAAACAGCGTATCGTTTTTAATATGAAATATTTTGATGAAATAAAGTATGAAGAAATGTCAGATATACTTCAGACCTCGGTCGGTGCATTAAAAGCTTCATTTCACTTTGCTGTGAAGAAAATAGAAGATTATCTAAGTAAAGATTCTAAGTAGCGATTAAACTATTTACGATCACGAATGTCAAAAGAACGCAATGAAACAAAACGAAGAAAATATTGAAAATTTATTCGAAAAGTTTGGAAACCAACAACCATTCAGGGTTCCGGAAAACTATTTCGAAACTTTTGCTGAGCGTCTCAAGGTCAGAATCGGGGAAGAAGAACAACCACACAAAAAAAGATCATTGTTCTTATACCTTAAACCGGCTCTAATGATGGCAGCAAGTATCGCCGTAATTGGGTTATTGGTCTATGTGCCAATAAAAAAATACTTTCCGGAAAGCGAGGGATATGTGTCACTGCAGCAATCGGATAAAACCGTTACAGACTTACAAAACACAATCAGTGTACCCTTGGATTTAATCTCTTATTTCACTGAAGGTCAATTTTTATATGCTGTCACCGAAATGAAAGCTTTTGATGCGGAAACATTATCAACAGAATTATTAGGCGAATTTATCGCAGCCAATTACAGCGACTTTGAAATTATTGCAAACAATTAAAGAAATTAAAATGAAAAATAGCATACTCCTAATCGTTGTACTGCTGTTTTCCTTCACGGGAATGGCACAGCGAAAATTCGATCCTCAAACAATTGAGTTGATTAAGACTAAAAAAATAGCCTTTATGACTGAGGCTGTCGGATTGACATCACAGGAAGCACAAAAATTCTGGCCGGTTTATAACGAACTTGAACAAGAAAGGTACAGGCTCATGGATAAAAAAAGAGAACTGGAACACAAGAGTGAAAATGCAAAACCTGGAATGAGTGAGTCGGATTACCGTAAGCTGGCCACCGAAATGGCAGCAACAGCCGCCCGTGAGGGTAAGTTAATTGAAGAATACAATGTAAAATTGTTAAATATCCTTCCGGCCGAAAAGGTTGTAAAACTCTACCGTGCAGAAGGGAAATTCAGGGGATATTTAATGCACGAATTTCGTAAAGGTCAGGATGACAAGGGAAAAGAAGGTAATAAATAGATAATTGGTTCTTTTAGATTAAGTTAGTAATGTAGTTTTCGTAAAGAGGTTGTCTTAAACCATAAGGTTCAATGACAGCCTCTTTTTATGTTTTATTATGCCCCGAATACTGAAACAATATCTTCTGCCTTAATTACCTGCTGATCACCCGTTTCCATATTTTTAACTGTAACCATTCCTGTGTTGATTTCCGACTCCCCTGCCAGAACAACAAACTTCACCCCTTTCCGGTTGGCATAGATCATTTGCTTCTTCATTTTATCAGAATCGGGATAGATTTCGCTGCTTATCCCGGCTTTCCTTAACCGGGCTAAAAGAGGAAGACAATAACGTTGCTCATTTTCTCCAAAGTTCGTAAACATCACCTGTGTTGAAGCAATGGCCTCTTTTGGGAAAAGACCCAACTGCGACATTACATCATAAATCCGGTCAGCACCGAATGAAATACCAACACCTGACACCCCGGGGAGTCCAAAGATGCCCGTAAGGTCGTCGTACCTTCCTCCTCCTGTAATCGAGCCTATCTGAACGTCTTTCGATTTCACTTCGAAAATAGCACCTGTATAATAATTCAAACCGCGGGCAAGGGTCAGATCAAGCTCTATTTCTGTTGTAAGTTCCATTGTTGCGAGAAAGCCAAATACCGTTCGCATTTCAGCAATTCCCTTCATCCCAATCTCCGATTTACCGATAACCTCTTCGATCTGGTTCAATTTCTCATCGTTGTTACCGCTTAATTGTAAAATTGGCTGAAGTTTAACGATGGCTACCTCCCCAACCCCTTTTTGCAATAACTCCTCGTTAACCTTATCAAGACCGATTTTATCCAGTTTGTCAATGGCCACGGTAATATCCACGATCCGGTCAGCTTCGCCAATGACCTCGGCTATACCGGCAAGGATTTTCCGGTTATTAATTTTTAAAATCACACTTATCGAAAGATTACTGAAAACCGCATCGGTAATCTGAACCAGTTCAACTTCATTCAGCAAAGAATTTGAACCTATTATATCGACATCACACTGGAAAAATTCACGGTAGCGGCCCTTTTGTGGCCGGTCGGCACGCCATACTGGCTGAATCTGGTACCGGCGAAAAGGAAAGGTAATATCGTTCTGATTTTGTACAACATACCTGGCAAATGGTACGGTAAGATCATAACGCAATCCCTTCTCCGAAATTTTGGAGGTAAGTTTTAAACTGTTCGGATGACCCAATTCCTCAGGAATGACACCCGACAGGAAATCGCCTGAATTTAATATCTTAAATAGCAGTTTATCGCCCTCTTCACCGTATTTTCCCATCAGCGTTGACAGATTTTCCATCGCAGGTGTTTCAATTTGCTGAAAGCCATATAATCTGAAAACACTTTTGATGGTATCAAAAATAAAGTTCCGCTTCGCCATTTCCGTTGGTGAAAAATCACGGGTTCCTTTTGGAATTGATGGTTTCTGTGCCATTTCTGAGTTAAAATAGTTGAGTTGCAAAGGTAGGGAATAATCCCAAAAAAAGGGTGCCCACCGGACACCCTTATATGTATTTCAAAATTGTCGGTTAATTGAAAATATACCGAAGGCCTAATTGAATACCATAGGTTCCTGTAACAGAATTCGGATCCTGGAACGATTTTTTGATGTATTCATTGTTGATTTTTGTCATTTCAACGATTAACTTACCGGTGGCAGCATCTTTCCCGGCCACCTTTAATGGTGAACTGGTTACCGGATACTGAGTCAGACCTCCCCATGAATCAACCAGGTTTACAAAGTTAACCACATCAACACTGAATTGCAGTTTGTTGACAACATTGCCCACCTTAATCTTGAAATCCTGCAATAACCTTACGTCAAAACGGCTGCTCCATGGAGCGTAAGCTGCATTTCGTTCGGCATATTGACCTGCATGTTTCGACAGGTAAGGATCCTGTGCTGCAAATGCGAAATAAGCATCACGATCGGCTGGAGTTTTCCACATCAAATCTGTTGGTTCAGCAGGAATATACATCTGTTCGTGCGTTGAAGTTCCGTCTTTATTCATATCACCATTATACATATAGGTATATGCATTTCCTTTAAATCCGGAATAAAACAAAGAAATAGTGGTTGCAAAATTCTTACCGTAATCAACAGAATAGTTTACAGTACCAATGACCCGGTGTGGTGTATTATTTAACGTGTTGCCCATTTCGGGATCATTCAGTGAATTCTGGATTTGACGATACTGCCATGCCGAGAAAGGATCAGAACCGTTTTTACCGGTGACCTCACGACCCATGCTGCGTGAATATCCTACCATTCCACTGAATCCGTAAGTGCGCGGAAGATCGAGTTGCGCGGAAAATGTATATCCCTCGCCCTTGTCCGTATTGCGCATAATTACAACATTCTGAAAGGTTGTGTTGATATATTTGGTAGCACTAGTACTGTTTGACCAGTAAGGACGCGTTAAATCAGCCTCCTGAATCGTAGAAGCTGCCGGAGCAAGGTTGATGTTATCGAAAAAGATGGCATTCAGATCATTTGTATAGATCCCCTCAAGTGAAAGCATCATATTTAACGGCATTTTGATATCAACACCAAGACTGGATCTCAGAACTTGAGGAAGCTTGAAATTTTTGTCAATCGCAGCAATTCTTCCCCCTACAACATTATTTTGTGGAAAAATATCACTGATTCCCGTATTGGTCAGGAGGTTTTTGGCATCAGCTTCAAAAGGGATACGGGCAAGATTGGCTTTAGCGGTATTTCCGGCGCTTTGGTTAATCACAAGCTGGTATTGCAACATACCACTGTTGGTAGGCTGGCTCACGAACCATACAAACGGGATGCGACCGGTAAAAATACCTGCTCCACCTCGAATTTTAAGTGATTTGTCACCATTTACATCCCAGGTAAAGCCCAGGCGAGGTGACCAGAGTACTTTAGCTTTAGGCCACGTAGACAGATCAACCTCTTCACCATCCCTGAATTTCTGCCCTTTCAATCCGGGATTGTCTACAGCTCCGTCGAGATATGTCGGAAGATCAATACGCACACCGGCCGTTACTTTAAGTTTCTCGTTAACGTTCCATTCATCCTGTCCATATGCTGAAAACTGCCCGAATGATAGTTCACCCACCGGACTGGTAAAGCCATTGATAGGATAAGTGTAACCAAAACTGGTCGGATGGTAATTATCGCTGTAAACTTTCCCTGTTCCTTCACCATTTGAGAAACGTTCGAAGGAGGCCAGATCTTTGAAACGGTAATATCCGCTTCCCTGGCGCAGGTAACTATTTGCAAAGTATTGATGCTCATACGAAAGACCTGCGGTCAGCGTATGATTATTCATATTGTAGGTAACATTATCCGTAAGAATAAGGGTATTGTTATCGACTTTATTCATATAAGAGAACAACTCATATCCGGCAGACATCATTACGTTTCCTTTGGTGATATCACCCGACATAATGTCGATGAACGGAAATACCTCACTATCACTTTGACGGGGCTGACTATATTTGGTATAAGCAACCAGGAATTTATTCTGCAACTGGTTAAAATGGCTGTTTAACTCACCGGTTACCGATTGAAGGGTATTGCTGTTATAATATTGAGCGTTTTTAAACGACATACCACCTAAACGGGCATGACGACCACCTGAAATACTCGGCGTTGCATCACCACTGCTGCTTGGACGTGATACTGTTGAACTTTCAGAGTAATTATACCTGACTGTCAGCTTATTGTTGGTATTGATATTCCAGTCTAACTTACCTAATAATTTATTATTCTTGTCTACATCACCACCCCAATTTTCGTAAGGGCCGGTTTCATAACCATATTTAGTTTTTAAAATTGACGAAAATTTCTGGAGGTCAGAAGCTTTTACAAGAGCATTAACATTTTGATCGGTGAGATCACGACCTGCATCATTGGCAAGTAAAGTATTACCGGGTGATAAAGCATTTTCTACTTCACCACTTACGAAGAAAAATAACTTGTTTTTGATGATCGGTCCACCCAAATTAAAACCATACACTTTCTTGGATGATTCCGCCACAGTTAATTTTTTCTCTCTGATCTTTTTACCGTTAAAGCTTTGATCACGGTAAAAAGTATAGGCTGATCCTTTGAAGGTATTAGTACCACTTTTTGTGACAGCATTTACACTGGCTCCGGTAAAATTGGATTGTGTTACATCAAATGGTGCAACAGCAACCTGAATTTCTTCAATGGCATCCATAGAGATAGGCTCTCCTGAAACACCCGGCATATTACTGCTCGAAAGACCAAAGTTGTTGTTGAAATTCGCACCATCAACAGTTACATTGGTATTGTAAGCCTCGCGACCTACAAACGAACCTGAACCAGTTGCGAAGGTAGATAGTTTTGTATAATCGCTAAGACTGCGGTTAAACGAAGGTATTAACTCCATACTTTTGGAATTAATATTAGTGGCAGCACCCATCTTATCAGAACTAAATGCCGACGGCTTCATTCCAACTACCGTGATTTCTCCAACTTCAAGCGTACTTTCCTTCAGGTTGGAATTAAGAACGAAAGTCTCACCAAGCGAAAGATTGATTTCTGTTAATGTAGCTTTGGAGTAGCCGATAAAAGAAATCTCAACCCGGTACGGGCCACCGGTACGCATTCCCTGAAGCGAAAAACGACCTTCCACATTGGTGATTGTGCCGTATTGCGTACCCGATGGAACATGCACGGCAACAATGGCGGCACCGGGAAGTGGTTCATTATCACCGGTAATCCGTCCGCTGATTCCCGAAGTTGTAACCTGACCCAGCGAAGTCACAACCATTCCCGCAAAAAGCACAACTGTAAGTAATAACCTGTTCAAAATGTTTTTCATCAAAATCGTTTTAAGTTATGTATCAAATAAAAAGTAAAAGATTAAAAATTTATATGTAAGGCTTTTTAACAATATTTAAACCATTTTAATAAGTGGCAAAAATAGAATAATGAATTGGCCCTATTCTAATTTGCATGTTACATAAATATTAAATTTAACGCTCAAAATTATACATTGAAAACCATTCAGTAACTGATCTCTGACAGTGTTCAATGGCTATTTATTAACTTAAATGCCCTTTTTATTAACAATTTTTTTAACTAATTAACAAACTATTGAAATAAACCAATAACTTTCTGAAATTCACATGATTAATTCAAATATGAGGTATGTAACTGTAAATGTGAAGGTTATCAAAACATGCCATTTCATGACGAAATTTTGGATTGAATTCGTATTTTTGTGGCGATTGCTATAACGATAATTCAATGTTAAAAGATAAATACGACCAATCGATTTCAAGTTACGGCTTCATCAATGAAAAAATCCCTGATAATATAGATCTTATCAAGGAGATTGGTTTATTGAAGAAGGCAAAAAACGCCGTAATATTGGGACATTACTATATTTCAGCCGATCTGCAGGATATTTCCGACTTTCTCGGTGATTCACTCTCACTGGCACAGCAGGCCCGTAAAACAGATGCCGACATCATCCTTTTTGTAGGTGTTCATTTTATGGGAGAAACCGCCAAAATACTTAATCCATCGAAAAAGGTGATCGTTCCGGATCTTAATGCCGGTTGTTCACTTGCAGAATCTGCTCCGCCCAAAGTATTTGAAGCCTTTAAAAATCAACATCCCGATCACAAGATAATTTCCTATATTAATTGCTCTGCCGAAATCAAGGCTCTTTCGGATGTTATTGTCACTTCGTCAAATGCCATGAAGATTGTCGAATCGTTTCCCAAAAATCAACCGTTAATCTTTGCCCCTGACAAGAATCTGGGGAATTATATTAACTCGGTAACCGGTCGTGAAATGGTTCTCTGGGATGGTGCCTGTATGGTTCATGAAAAATATTCACTTAAGAAAATTCTGGCACTGATTGAACAACAACCTCAGGCAGTATTTATTGCTCATCCCGAATGTGAGCAGCCAGTGCTTCTGGTGGCCGATTTTATTGGTTCGACTACTGCATTGCTGAATTATGTTTCAGATAGTAAAGCAACCAAATTTATTGTGGCTACCGAAAGCGGCATACTTCACCAGATGCAAAAGGCTTGTCCCGAAAAAACATTTATTCCGGCTCCCTCAATCGATTCGACCTGTGGATGCAATGACTGTAGTTTCATGAAATTGAATACGATGCAAAAATTATACCTTGCCCTGAAATACGAACGACCCGAAATTATTCTCGCTCCGGACATTCTTGAAAAGGCAAAAATCCCTATACTCCGCATGCTGGAACTCTCGAAATAATTATGAAAATACCCTAACACAACTGTTTTTACAGTTTTATCGTCTTATAGTGGTATAAAATTATTTCCTTTGCGCCGTAAATTATCACGGTAATTATACTTTATAAAAAATTTAATTCACTTTACGAATTGGTAAAATCAAAAAAATACAAATTATTGATGAGAAAAATAAGTCTGTTTTTAATTGTGTCCTTGCTCCTTTCAGGGATATTTTTCAATTCGTGTAAGAAATCTGATACCGATACCGATACTGCACCAGTTGTTCCTCCCGCTCCAGGGGAGTATGTCGGTTCGATTACAGTTTATTCGGCATCTGATACGTTGCTTGCCTATTTTCTGAAAAAAAATTACACCAAAATAACCGGTTCCCTCTCGTTGTCTACAAACGATGATATCGATTTTACTAAGTACCTGATTAATCTGAAATCAGTTACCGGATCGGTTAAATTCTACAAAATCCGTAACACGGATCTCTCATTCCTTTCGAAAGTGACCAAAATTACAGGAGATCTTCAAATTTCTTCATGCGCGGGACTTACCTCTCTGGCGGGATTGACAAAACTTGATACGCTGTCGGGTAGTCTGGTCATCGAAAACAATCCCAAAATTCAAAATCTGGACGGGATAGGATTAATTAAGACCATTACAAATCTGGGCGTAGTCAATAATGCCTCACTTCATTCATTGGCAGGCTTAGACAGTTTAGGTACCGT
>JBBRGI010000131.1:0-9369 GCA_038240855.1 Bacteroidales bacterium
CCACCCACCCAATAACCTAAAGCCATGATGGTCAGGGCAGGATTAAAACCGCCGTTGCTGACATTCAGACTACCGTCTGCAACAAACAGGTTGGGGACTGAATGTATCCTCCCGTATTTGTCGGTTACGGAAGTTTTGGGATCATTTCCCATACGGCATGTACCGGCCTGGTGCTGACCGCCACTGAGTCCCTTTCCGCCACCAACATTTTGCCAGGTAAATATTGCCCCTGCCTCTTTAAGCCAAAGTTCTGCTTTTTCGGAAAGAAGCCGGCAGCCTTCAACATCTTTTTCATGCCTTGAACCGGACAGCCGGACAACCGGAATTCCCCAAAAGTCTTTCACAACAGGATCGACCTCAACCCGCGCGGAGAACTTCGGGATCTCCTGGTAAGGGCCTTGGACCTGTGCCACTCTTTTGAAATTCAAGCGCTGAAACTCTTTATGTTCCTTACCCCATCCAGCGGATCCGGGAGGACGAACGCCGGTAAAAAGGTAAGGCATCCTTATAAATTCATTGCAGAGCATTCCGCCTCCCATTATTCCCGCGTTATGATGGCTGAAATCACAAATTGCCACCGATGCGCCTGGCCCAAGGTCATCATAAACCTCCTCTTCGAAGATTCCTCTGGCACCAGTATAGGCGTGACCCTGAAGATTACGTCCAACCCAGTCGTTTTCATTTCCAATACCATTGGGGAAAAACTTTGATTTTGAATTCAGCAGTAACCGGGCCGTCTCGGTTGCTGAAGCGGAGAGAATAACCAGGTCGGCTGTCTGTATCTGCTTCCTGTTTTTTTCATCGAAATAGCTCACCCCTGTAATCCTGCCCTGATCGTTCACAAGTATTTCACTGACTACAGAATTAATCCTCAATTCGCAATTTTCGCTGTCGATGGCAACCGGAATCACCGTGTTATGTGTTCCGCACTTGGCATTTACCGGACAGGCAAATCCAACGCAGGTGCGCATCCTGATGCACGCGGGGCGACCGCCATATGGAACAGAATTCCGCAACATGGGTATCGGAAAAGGATGATAACCCATCCGTTTGGCTGCATCGTATAGCAATCCGGCTTCTCTGTTATGCGAGAAAGGAGGCATAGGATGAGGTTTACGCCGTGGCGGAGCAAACGGATTCTGCGTATCATCACCTGAAACACCAATTTCCCATTCTGCTTTTTCGTAAAAGGGTTCAAGATCGTCATAGGATATAGGCCAGTCTTCCAGTGTTGAACCCTCAACTTCACCGTAAATGGTTTTCAATTTAAAATCTTCCTGCATGAACCTCCATGCCATAGCTCCATAACTGACAGTTCCCGATCCCACACAGGCGGCATTATTGCCATAACCTCCTTCGCTGGGCAAAACTATTCTTGTGCTGCCATCATTATTTAACACGACACGCCTGTATCGTTCATCATCCGGGCCATATGCATTCCCCAGGACGGTAGTCCGCTGGGAGCGTAATTCATCCGTGTCTGTATCATCATAGGTAGCCCAGCCTCCCCGTTCGAAAAGGACAACCGATAGTCCGGCTACGCTTAACTCCTTGGCCACAATACCTCCACCGGCACCGGCACCGACCACAATGGCATTTACATGTTTATTTCCCATAACTTTAGTTGTGATAACGGTTTTGACCAATTATGACCGGGTAATCGAGTCTGAGCATTTTATAACTGACATTGTTTTTATTGCCTCCATGACGTGGGCTGCCATAGAATCCCTGCAGGGAATGGCTCCTTATCAATCCGAAAAACTGTCGGTCAAACCCTTTTTCCCAGTTTCCTTCCATTTTTCCCGCCTCCATTGTTTTCAGAAACCGTGTCTGATCCTCCCACGGCAACTCTTCGAATTGTTTTTGAAATTTTGAAAGGCAGGTTTCCCCAATCGCCAGTAATCCTTTCCGGTAAGTTTCCTGGTATCGAAAGTAAGGGCCCATAAGTTGCTGATCGATGAAATGCGTCACCCCCGCATCCCTTCCGCCTGGCCAGTCATCCGTGGGTATGATTTGTTCCGCCAATGCATCCATCAGCAGCGCTTCCTTAAGTGTAAAAAACCTATAGGATGATTCGGATAACCGGGTTGAGCACCTGGAAAATAAAAGTACACTTCCTGATGCAACAGTTGCCATTTTTATAAAATTACGCCTTGACAAAACATTTTTGTTCATAAATTAATTTTTTATTAAGCGTCAGATTTGCGCGTATTTAAAACCCCATGAGTACCAATACAACTACTATATATCCCCTAAATGTTGGATATAAGGTACTTAATTATTCCCTCCGGCTCTGAATTCATGGAAAGATATTTGGTTATAACATACTTATTGGAACAAGGTCAAATTTATAATTTTATTCGACATATCGGAATTATGATCCAATTTCTGTTGCGACTTTCTGCCTTACA
This sequence comes from Bacteroidales bacterium, assembly GCA_038240855.1. Taxonomy (GTDB): domain Bacteria; phylum Bacteroidota; class Bacteroidia; order Bacteroidales; family Prolixibacteraceae; genus JAAFHB01. The sequence continues at coordinate 2,412 of JBBRGI010000131.1, forward strand.
ACAAAAGTGATTTTAAATTGTTAATCTTGTTTTAAATGGGAATACTATGACGATTAAAAGAGTATGGATTGAAGAAGGTTGCATTTCCTGCGGACTATGCGCGGAGATCTGCCCAGAAGTCTTCATGATGGAAGACGTCGCAGTTGTTATTGAAGATGTTGAGTTCGATGCTTATGAGAGCCAGATTGATGAGGCGGCACAGAGCTGTCCGGTTGAAGTGATAAAATATGATTAGCTGATTTGCTTACCCTTATGAAAACACTTCCTGGTATCTCATCAATCATTATAAGGTCTGTTGCAAACCATCCTGATTAAAATTATTCGCAATTATGGATAAAGAATTTAGTCCGATAGATCCTGATTTTTATGAAATCATTGAGAACCAAAAATCCCTTAAGGTTATTTCGGTTGTGAACTATTTCGGGTCTCAGAATGATGTACTGGATAGCAGGGGTTTTATAGATGATGTGTTTTTCGTAAAGAATTATGAAGCATATCTTGTGTTTGAGACAAGTGATAAAGTGAGAATTGACCGAATCATTACTCTGAATGGAATTCCAGGTCCGGCATACGATGAATATGACAGCTATGCGCTTGCATGCCTGAGTTGCGGTGGTGGTATGGACTGATCGGTTAAATACCAGTATGCGTCAGCCAGTTATCCGGGGTATAGAACAGTTTGCCATCCGAAATCCGTGCCGGCTTTGTGTAGGTATGTTCCATCCCTTTTTCAACACCCATACTGTGCATCACTTTCCATCCTCCCAATTTCAGGTTGTCTGAAACAAGGGAACGATGACATCGCCACCAGACTCCTTCAGAACACTTATAAGCGGTTCGCTCGTTAACAGCAATAAGTTCCATTTCCTCTACCGCATCTTTAAATTTCCGGGATTCCATATAATCTGCATAACCTCGTCGAAAGTATGTGTGGAATGACCGATTGTCCAAGTTGTTTTTTCCTGCATTTTGCAAATCGTTTTTCCGGAATTAATTCGAGGGATAGCTTGATTACAACGAACTAACTCATTTTAGTTTCCAGTTCAGCCACCTTTGCCAGACGGCGTCGATGGCGTTCTGCACCCGTGAATTGTGCGGAAATAAAAGTTTTTACAATCTCCCACGCAAGCAGATCTCCAATCACACGCCCCCCGAGACAGATCACATTCATGTTATCATCCTCTACTCCCTGGTGTGCCGAAAAAGTATCACTCATCAAACATGCCCTCACTCCCTTTATTTTATTAACGGCTACACAGGCACCTACACCACTCCCGCAGATAGCTATACCTCTAAAGAGTTCCCCTTCGGCAACCGCTCTTGCCATCGGGACCACATAATCAGGATAGTCATCATCCGTTTCAAGCTGTGAATTCCCAAAGTCAACCACATCGTAGCCAGTCTTAATAAGTTCACTTTTTAAATATTCTTTAAGATCGAATCCTCCATGATCAGCCGCTATCCCTATTTGTTTTGAAGTCATAATTCTGAATTTTGAATCTCAATGGCAATTCAAATATACAACGAATCTTGCAAAAAGACAATCAATCAGCAACTAAGAAGATAAAAAAATATATTCACAGTCCACAACCCCATTACCTTTCTTTTTTTATCATAATTGGCACGAAATTACTTTGCGTATCTGATAATAAAGCATTATTTTAGAGGAAAAATAAGCATCATGATTGCCATAATTTCCATTTTTGCATCATTGATCGGGAATATTATTTTATATAGAATTTATAGCTCGAGACAAATCAGGTTTCATTTTCAGAGCGATCATAACGGAAGCACATCCGTTACAGCCATTTTTTTGATCAATAAAATAAATGGTTTCGTAATCCTGGGATTGATACCTGGAATTTTAGTCTTTTCATTTTTTTCCCAGCATCCTGCCGGTGTTGGTCTCTCCTTGGGGCTCACCACGACTTATTGGTATTTACTCGGAATACCCTTGGTTGTCATTGGTTTAAACTACTTTTTAGCCAACAACCGCGCTACATTCAACCGTTATCCGGAAATGCGTTTTAAAGAATGGTCCAAAACACAATTTGCTATAACTGCCATCGGCTGGACCATTTACCTGTTAGGTTATGAATTTTTATTCCGTGGCTTATTATTTTTCTCAGTTTACCATTCCTATGGACTTATCATAGCGATGACATTAAATGTTTTTATTTATTCCATTGTTCATATTCCCAAGGGAAAGGCCGAAATGATTGGGGCTATTCCATTTGGAATTTTACTTTGCAGCCTGTCTTTACTGACCAACTCCATCATCCTGCCATTTCTTATCCATTTATGCCTGGCACTTTCAACTGATTTTTTCTCGATTCATCATAACCCTGACATGAAATTTAGTAATCATGAATAAAATTGGATTAGTAACAGGTGCAGCCTCCGGCCTGGGTTATGAGTTTTCAAACCTGCTAGCCGGCGATTCCTATGATCTGATACTTATAGATATTAATGAAAGCCAATTATTGCTGGCCAAACAACGCATAGAAGAAAAATATAAGATACAAGTGAATACATTGACCTGTGATCTGCGTAAACCAAGAATTGCCCAATATGTTTACGAGCAGGTGAAGGAAAAAAATATTGATGTGCTGATTAACAATGCCGGATTTGGTTTGTTTGGTTTATTTACAGACACTGACTGGGAGATAGAAGAATCAATGATTTATTTGCATATATTAACTATGACTCATTTAACGAAATTAATACTGAAGGATATGATCAGCAAACGTGAAGGGAGAATCCTGAATATATCCTCAATGGCTGCTTTTCAACCGGGACCATTAATGGCAGTTTATTTTGCAACCAAAGCCTATATACTCTCCTTTTCGGAAGCTTTAGCAAATGAAGTAAGAGGAACAGGGGTTTCCGTAACTGCGCTTTGCCCGGGCCAAACCAAAACTAATTTCGAAAATATTGCAGCGATAAATTCAAAGTCAACAGTGAGCAAAATAAAATATTTCACCGCCGATCCGGCAAAAGTTGCACTTTGCGGTTATAAGGCAATGAAAGCAGGTAGGATGACTGCTGTTCCCGGAACCATGAATAAGTTTATCCTGTTGCTCTCTACACTGATTCCCAGAACGATTTCAGGGATTTTAATTAAAAGAATCCAGGTTAAAATCAGGAAATAGATCCTGGGAAGTTGTAACCCTCTAGTCAATTGCAAACTGAATACCTACTTTATCAACTTAAACCATACCTGACATGAAATATTTTGTCACTGGCGCAAACGGATTTATCGGCTCACGGCTGGTTAAAAAGCTCTCAGACGATGGGCACGAGGTTTTTTGCCTTGTCAGGTCAGCCGAAAAATTCATACCAATCAGCGCCTTACACACATATCCCGTTTTGGGTGATCTCGACAATTTAGCGGCATTATTAAAAGGAACCAAGGGGTGCGATGTCGTTTATCATTTAGCCGCTTATGCCAAACCCTGGTGTCCGGAGGCAAACTTACCATATAAAATCAATGTTCAGGGGACAATTAACCTGCTTGAAGCTTCCTTAAAAAACAAGGTGAAAAAGTTCATTTTTACCTCATCAGCAGCGGTTCTTGGTCCTGCATTTGATAACCAGGCTATTGACGAACAAGTAATCCGCGACACCCCTTTTTTTAATGATTATGAGGCCACCAAAGCACTGGCCGAAAAATTTGCCATGGAATTTATAAAAAAGGGATTGCCCGTAATTGTATTAAATCCAACTCGGGTATATGGTCCTGGACCCATTAATGAGAGCAACTCAATTACTAAAATTATTAAGCTGTATCAAAAGGGTTTATGGCATATCATCCCGGGAAATGGCTCAAAAATAGGAAATTATGTATATATTGATGATGTGGTTAACGGACACCTGCTTGCCGCTGAAAAGGGACAGTCCGGAGAACGCTATATAATTGGCGGAGAAAATCTCACATTCAGACAGTTCTTTGGCGTATTGTCCCAAAATACAGGAAAGAACAGGTTGCTGATCAATTTTCCGGTCTGGCTTATGATAACGCTTGCCAGTGTGATGGAAATGCAGGCACGGTTTACCGGTATTCCGCCGTTAATTACACCCCCGTGGATCAGGAAATATCTTAACCACTGGAACCTTTCAAGCGAAAAAGCAATCAGTCAACTTGGCTATACGATCACCCCCTTTAATGAAGGAGTACTCAAAACATTAACATGGTTAAACTCAAAATCAGAATTGGCCTATGAAAAATAAGAATGAATACTTTACATTAATCACAGGCGCGAGTTCAGGAATAGGCAAGGCTATGTCAGAGGAATTCGCCCGCAGGCAAAGAAATCTTATATTGGTTGCACTACCTGACACCGGACTTGGTAACCAATGCGACAGCCTTGGTGTGAAGTACAATATTTCGAGCTATTTTCTGGAAATTGATTTCAGAAATCCTGATGCACCGCAAATCGTATACCGTTTTATTCACGAAAAAAACCTGAATATAAATGTATTAATCAACAATATAGGAGTGGGACACGCGGGGATGATAGGAAATTTCCCTGTAGATGAAATAAATGAAATGATTATGCTTAATATTTATACAACCACCCATCTTACAAATTTATTGCTTAACAACCTTAAATCCTGTCCAGAATCTTATATTTTAAACATGGGTAGTTTAGGAGCTTATGTTCCTACTCCGTACAAGAGCATATATATGGCTTCAAAAGCCTTTATTTATTATTTCACAGCCGGATTGAGTTCAGAACTGGAACACTCTTCGGTAAAAGTATGTGTGGCCATGCCCGGATCTGTGCCATCGAACAAAAAAATGGTAGAACGGATTAAAAAAGATGGGGCACTTTCAGGCTTAATGTCTTTAAGCCCTGCAGAGGTTGCAAATTATATTATTCCACGGCTCCTTTCCGGAGAAAAGGTCATCATCCCCGGAAGGATAACTTATGCTATTTATTTACTGGGATTAATTCTTCCGTATGGTGCAGTTTTATACTTTATGAAAAAAATATTTTTGGGAAAGAAATATTAGCCTGAACATTTCAATAATAAGTTCGTTATTAACATCAATACTAATGACCCGGCATTATCCGGACCAACAACCTTAAAAACATAAAAATGAGCAAAGAAGAAAACAAAGGTCGGAGTGGATTAATCAGCGTAATTTCAACTCCTATGCAATTTGCTGCCCTCATTGTACTGGTGGTGGAAGGTCTTTTAGCCTTTCTATTAAGTAAAGCCGCTGATGATGATATTTCCTTATATGTAACAATGATGGTAGCTATACTGCTATTGACTATAACCGCCGTGTTTATCATTGAATTCAGGCGGATTAAACTCAGTGAAGCACATATGGTACCTGCTACGGGAGATCCCGAGAAAATGAAAAATTATTCCTGGGATGTTTTTTTGGCTGCACCCATGGCAGCATTAACAGATGAAGATTTTGAAAAGGACCTGATAAAGATCAAAGCGATTAAAACAGCGCTCGAAGAAAGGTGCAATTTCAAAAGAGTATTTTTTGCCGGAACGAATATGAAAACAAAGTCTGACTTCGATGCTGCGGATCTTTCTATCGGTATAGATCTGGATGCACTTAAGGAAAGCGAGAAATTTATTTTAATTTATCCCGATAAAATTGTCTCCAGTGTCCTGGTTGAAGCAGGCATTGCCCTGGCTTTAGGTAAGCAATCATTTTACTTTGGCAGAACTGAAAATTTCCCATTTTTATTGCAGCAGGCCAACCAGCAATTTGATCATATTAAAATCTATAACAGTCATTCACTCGATGAAATATTGGCAATCATCACTAAAAATGCGAATGGCTTGTTCGAAAAGCGGACGAAGTTTAAACCGTAATTCGGAATACGGGAGATTGATAATCAGGATGTTTGTTTGTTTCTGGGGTTACATCCGCCACCTGCTTTTTATCCACGCTTCCTGTTGCTCAGGGGAAAGAAAAGTCCAGGCAACTATGCGACTTATCTTATTTCCGTGTGTCATCGGAATAGTTCTGATGTCCGCCGCTTTCACTTTATTTAATCCTTTATAAACGCCAAGGAGATGGGATTCTTTGGAAATTAAGGTAGAAAACCATAAGCAGGAAGTTGAGAATTGCCTGCTTTGGTCAATCATATCCCTGACAAACTGCGCCTCGCCGCCCTCACACCACAGTTCTCCCTTCTGACCCCCAAAGTTCAGAAGGGATTCGTTTACTTTTTTGGAAGCCAGATGATTCAATTTCCGAATTGTGCCCGATTGTGCCGCTGATAAGGAAGCATGGAAGGGAGGATTGCAAATTGTCAGATCAAAGCGTTCATTGTTCTGAATAATTCCGTGGAAGATATCTTTTGGATCAGACTGCAGCCTCAATCCGATCTTCCCATTCAAAATTGGGTTCAACTCAACGATTTTTCGGGCTGATTCTATCGAAACAGGATCAATGTCGGAGCCAGTAAACGACCATCCGTATTCTGTAATGCCTATAATCGGATATACACAATTGGCACCTACGCCAATATCTAAACATTTAACCAGTGATCCAGTGGGTATCTTTCCCTGGTTACAGCTTCCCAGCACATCTGCCACACGATGAATATACTCAGCTCTTCCAGGAATAGGCGGACATAGGTAACCCTGAGGAATATCCCAGTTTTCAATACCATAAAAATGGATCAGCAATGCCTGATTCAGCGTTTTTACTGCTTCCGGATCCGAAAAATCAATAGACTCGTCATTATATACGTTCACTTTTACGAATTGAGCCAACTGGGGAAAACTATAAATCAACAGACTGAAATCATAGCGTTCGCGATGTCTGTTACGTGGATGAAGTCCCTGTTTTTCTTTTGGATGTACTCTCTTAATCATTGATGTCGCTGAATAATGGTATTTCCTGCAGATTTTGACCCGGGTATACCAGACTGCGAATTTAGCATTATTGCATCAGCCAACGAACCTAATGACACTTACA
>JBBRGI010000132.1:0-9290 GCA_038240855.1 Bacteroidales bacterium
ATTACATTTTTTTTCATAAGTTTAGGTTTAGTTAGGTTAGTTAGTTTGGTTAGTTTTAGTAAAAGGATGGAGCCGCCCGGTTTCATCCTTTTCAATTATACGAGTCTTACAGTAATGTCAAAATCTCCCGTAAATTGTTGAAATACAAAGTGAAACTGATCGGAATTTCCCCAGATATCTTCTCCGCCCGCCTTGATATCAACGCCCGATTTTACAAATTGCGTTTCCCCTTTAAGTGCGGGGTTACCGACATCTTCGGATTTAAATTTCTTAAGCGACTGAGCGTTGACATTTAATGCGGTAAAAACCACGTAAAGGGCAAAAAATAACTGTAATAATTTAGTAATTAGTCTTTTCATGAATTGAGTGTTTGTTTTGTTAATGCATTGGGCACAAATATACAGAATAGTAGCTGTTCTACTCAAAGTTGATTTTGAGTTGAGCATTTTTGATGGATTCTTTTCTATGTTTTTCGAGAAGTGCATCAATCTCCCTGATACATCTGCCGCAACTTGTGCCAGCCGATGTAAATTTTTGAATTTCAGATCTTGTCAGGGCGCCCGCACGTAATATCCTGACGATCTCATTCGCCGGAACATTGTTACACAGACAGATTAATCGCTTCTGATTCATCGGGATAGCGGATCTTCGAATTTAAGATTAAAAACAACAACCTCCGGGGTATTTCCAGATCGTACCGGTGGACCCCATGAACCAAAGCCGGAGGAGACATAGAAATTCGTATTCCCTTTTTTGAGAAATCCCCAGCTAAGTTCATACACAGCATTGGTAATGAAATTGAATGGCCACAACTGTCCATGATGGGTATGGCCCGAGAGGTGCAGATCGACATCTTCAGCGACAGCCTCCTCCAGATTATAAGGTTGATGGTTCATAACAATGACAGGAAATGTTTTGTCTACTCCGGTCATAAGTTCCCTGAGTAATTTTCTCCCTGTCTGATCACCCATCCGGCGATTGTCGCGGTCATCACGCCCCACCAACTGAATGCCGTTGGGTAGAACGATCGTTGTGTCACGTAAGATATTAATGTTCAGGCCTTCAAGATAGGGTAATGTTTTGTGGATTCCCCCGATATACTCGTGATTTCCCGGAATGGCAAAAACCCCCATCGGTGTTTTGATCTCCTGGATATGCCGTCCAAGATTCTTACGAAGTGCGGATGCAACGTCACCATCTACAAGGTCCCCGCAAAGCAGCACCAGATCCGGCTTTTGTTTATTAATAATACTAACCAGTTTCATCTCCCGGGTTTCGCCGATTAATGCGCCAAGATGAATATCAGAGGCCATCAGAATTTTCATTTCCCGGTTTCCGGTGATCTTTTTGGATATTACCACCGAAATTTCCCTGATTTGCGTATGGAGTGCATTAATGTGACCTGCCACGACAATGATCGAAACAAAAGCAACAGTAATTAATCCGAATCTGAAACGAATTGTGGGGGTCATTTGCGGAAGAAAATGAAAAAAGTGATCCAGCAATCGTACGATATCAACTAAAATAAGTGTCAGTGAGAAGTAGAGCATAAAAGCAAGCCAGAATGCGCCTACCCGGTAAATCCATTCGCTTAGAAGTGAGGAATGGGTATGTTCGAGTATTTCTCCCACAATGAAACAGGATACAATAACCCAAAATACAGTTATATAGCTTTTTCTCCACGACGGTGAAATGGAAAAAGCCTGCAAACCCCTGGAATATATGTAGAAATTGACTGAGAAATAGATCAGAAAAACAATACCGAAAAAAATCAGGAATGAAGTTAAGCGCATAATTAAGAATATTTTATTCAAAGATAATCTTTATTCAACTGAATTTCAATCCGGCTCAATAGACAATAGCCGATTCAACTTTGTTTACGGGCAGAACGCAATCATTTCAATTTTTTTATCTTTGTAATCTAACAAATTGCTCTTTTCATGAGATTTTATCGGTTCATATATTTCTTTTTTGTTCTTGCACTGGTATCGTGCAGTGAGGGTGACCGGTGCTACGAATCGGCAGATACATTCATGATGACCTCTTTCTCCATAAATGGGTTTAAACCAATTAATGACATTTCCATCAATGGGATCAATCGTACGGAGGTGGGAGATATACTGGTTAATGATACCCTGTCGACACTTAATAAAAGGTATGTGCTCCCGCTTTCCCTATTCACCGATTCTACCGGATTTGTTTTAATGGTAAATGGGATGAAAGATACCCTGTATGTCAGGCATTCGATGATAATGACTTTTATATCAGATAATTGCGGATTTGCCCCTGACTATATTATTTCAGGATTCGGTTTCACATCAGGAATTGACTCCGTAAAATTATTCGACCCAAAGGTTAATCCCAAATCAATAGAGAAAAAAGCGAATGATCAAAATATTAGTATCTACTTTAATTCTGCTGCTCATTAATATTTCCCCCGGCTTTGCGCAGAAAAAACCTGAGGTCTGGCGTTACGAAGGTCCACGTATCGGAATTGATTTATCGCGGTTCCTGTTGCCTTATATGCAGGAAGCCAAACGCAGCGGGTGGGAGATTCAGGGTGATATTCCGTATAAAGGCAATCTGTTTCCAACCTTTGAAATCGGAATGCAGCGGTTCGATGATCAGCGGGAGGATTTTCGCTATAAAAATAATGGTACCTATGCCCGATTGGGTGTGGACATGAATATTGTAAAATTTGAATCCTTAAAAGACCATGATTTTGTATTTGTCGGTGCTCGCTATGGTTATTCGCTGTTTAAACATCAGACCGATGGCATCTCATATTCAAATTATTGGGGAACACTCGAAACTTCAGTTTCGGAACGCACAATGAACGCCCATTGGGCGGAATTGGTTTTCGGAATGAAAGGAGAACTTTTCAGTAACTTTTTTTTGGGATGGACTCTAAGGGCAAAGTTTCCCATGTCTGTCACAAAAGATGCGAACATAAAACCTTATATTATTCCGGGAATAGGTAAAACCTCGACTGATGTTCCCTTCGATTTTACAATCGGAATTTATTACCGATTCCCGATTTTTAAAACGAAAATTTTACCTAAACCAATCAAGATGGGTGGCAAAACCCATCCGGGAGAAGAGGGGGAAAATGATCCTTACAACCAGGGAAATTCCGGCAGATCGCAGACAGGAGGCGGGGGATTACGAAATTTGAGAGGTGGGGAACAATAGCCGGAAGGAGGTTTAGGACGGTTTTACGAATGACTGGCATCTGGCGCATTTTATTATAAACATTTTATCCAACTTTAAGCCCTGTATTTTGATCAACTAAAACCTACTTTTATATGTTATCTCCCCGGTTTAAAATTATTGTTCTTCTTATTTGCACGAATATGCTGTCGGCAAGTATTTTACAGGTGGAAGCTCAGAGCCTGATAGAAATTGAATCGGGCCGTGTTTCCTTACCTAACGGATGGAAATTAAGCCCTGTCGGTAAGATGTTACGAGTCGGTGACTTACCATTAAATATTGCGGTTTCTCCTTCTCAGAAAATGCTGGCAGTGACCAATAACGGTCAAAGTGACCAGAGTATTCATCTGATTGATCCCGAAAAGATGCAATTACTGGATTCGGTGATCATTAAAAAGGGATGGTTGGGTCTTACCTTTTCAAAAGATGAAAAATACTTGTATGCTTCAGGTGGGAACGATAACTGGATCATGCGGTTTCAGATTAAAAACAACAAACTGGTTCCCTTCGACACCCTGGTGATCGGCAAACCATGGCCTCAGAAGATTTCTATTGCAGGTATTACGGTGGATGATAAGCAGCAATTTCTATATATTGTGACCAAAGAAAATAATTCATTGTATGTATATGACCTGAAAGCAAAAAAAGTAAAAAATCAAATCCCGCTAGGGGGTGAAGGTTACACCTGTTTGCTGTCTGATGATAACAAAATGCTCTACGTCACTTGCTGGGGATGTAATAAAATTGTGTTGTTCAACACCGGCTCTCAAAAAGTTACCGGATCGATTCCTGTTGGCGATAATCCGAATGATATGTGCATCACTAAAAATGGCAAATTTCTGTTCGTCAGCAATGCTAATGATAATTCGGTCTCCGTAATATCAACCGAACAAAACAGGGAGATAGAAATTTTAAACGCGGCTCTTTACCCCGGTTCACCTTCAGGATCTACTACCAATAGTCTGGCACTGAGTGAGGATGAAAAAACGATTTATATCGCGAATGCTGACAACAATTGTCTTGCTGTTTTCGATGTGAGCAATCCGGGAAAAAGTAAAAGCAAAGGATTTATTCCTACCGGATGGTATCCGACCTGTGTGCGCGTCATAAAAAATACGATTTTTGTCACTAATGGCAAAGGTCTGTCATCCAAATCAAATCCTTACGGACCCAGTCCGATCAGTAAAAAAGAGCTTGTTGAACGACATGCAGATTTAAAAAATACGAAAGTTCAGTACATTGGCGGTCTTTTTACCGGAACGCTCCAGGCCATCCCTAAGCCGGATGATAATCAATTGGGTATTTATTCTCAGACGGTTTACAAGAACACCCCCTATTCCAAAGAAAGGGAGATGTACAGCACCGGGGAGAAAGGTAATCCCATCCCCTCCAGGGTCGGTGATTTTTCGCCTATTAAATATGTATTTTATATTATCAAGGAAAACAGAACTTACGATCAGGTGTTAGGCGATATTCCTGAAGGAAACGGAGATACAAGCCTTGTGCTTTTTGGTGAAAAAGTTACGCCGAACCTTCATAACCTGGCAAGACAGTTTGTCCTGCTGGACAATTTCTATGTAGATGGTGAGGTAAGTGCCGACGGCCACAACTGGACCATGGGAGCTTATGCAACTGATTACCTTGAAAAAAACTGGCCGACAAGTTATGGTGGCAGAGGAGGTTCGTATCCCGGTGAAGGGCAACGTGAAACAGCAAATAACAAAAACGGTTTTTTGTGGGACTACTGCAAGAAATTTGGAGTGAGTTACCGGAGTTACGGAGAGTTTATCTCGGATGAAAAAACAGCCAATATACCCGCGTTAACAGATCATTTCTGTAAAGAGTATAGCGGATGGGACATGTCTGTCCGGGACACCGTTCGGTTTCATACCTGGAAAAAAGATTTTGAGCTTTTCCTGGCTGAAGGTAATGTGCCACGATTGAATACCTTACGGTTTGGCAATGACCATACCGAAGGATTAAGAATCGGTCGCCCTACGCCTAAGGCTCATGCGGCCGACAATGACCTGGCCTGCGGTCTTTTTGTAGAATACCTGAGTGGTTCTTCGATCTGGAATGAAAGTGTAGTTTTTATTGTTGAAGATGATGCTCAGAACGGACCTGATCATGTTGATGCACACCGTTCAACCACCTATGTGGCCGGGGGATTTGTTAAGCAAGGGTTTGTTGATCATACCATGTATTCAACCAGTTCAGTACTCCGAACCATTGAACTGATTCTTGGATTACCACCAATGACTCAATATGATGCGGCTGCTGAACCATTGTGGAGATGCTTTAACGCTTCGGCAACCCATCCTCATTTCCGGTCGGTTCCCAATCTTGTAGATTTAAACCTTAAGAATGTGGACGAAAGTAAATTCTCCCGGATGAGCGAAGAATTCGACTTCAGAGTGGAAGACAGAGTGCCTGATGCTAAATTTAATGAGGTGATCTGGGCGGCCATTAAAGGATTAAACAACATTTGCCCTGCCCCGGTTCATGCGGCATTTTTTACACCGGAGACCAAAGATGAGGATGATTGAAATTGGGTAACTTGTGTTTGATTGACTTCATGACTTATTCAATTGCGTATGGTCTTTCGATGGAGCAAAGTCCTTAATGAATCTTTCAGAACTAAATCACGTACAAAAACAGGTTATCCGCCTGCCCAAAAGACCGGGTTGAGATTTGCTGATAATATAATGCTAACAACCAGGTACTTGAATAACTTGATAATTATTAAATGAAAAAAGCACATGTTGAATTTACGGAAGGTCTTCAAAAATTAGAGACTCTATTGACACTTATTACTGGTACGCTTTTTCATTTCGATCGGAATGGTAAAATACTGTGGTATCATCCTGAGGAGAATACTAATTCAATTATCCCTGCCGATGGAATTATCGGAAAAAATGCGGGTGATTTTTTTGATGCTAAATTGTCTGCTAAAATTCTTTTTGCAATAGAACAAACCCTAAGCAACGGACAGTTTGAACATGAATATGAAATTTTTTCGGGTGGTGAATTAAAATATTTCACCGCGAAATATTCAAAATTAAATGAAAACGAAATAATTAGTCTGGTAAGGGATAATACCAGTGAGATAAGATCCTCCGAATCTCATGGCCTTGATATAGAATTAAATGCAGGGGCAAAATGCTCTTGCCTCGAAGTAAAACAAAGGATTATTCAGGGTAAGGAGAGGGAATTATTGCACGGCAAGCGGGTCCTGCTAGTTGAAGATGATAAGTTTAATCAATTCCTGATCCAAAATTTCCTTAGGAAGTTGTCAATTGATGCAGAGACGGTTGAAAACGGGAAACATGCAATCGACCTGCTGCAGGATAAATCATTCGATCTCATATTAATGGATATTGAGATGCCTGTAATGGATGGTTATTCAGCAACAGAAATAATACGTAATGAGATTGGATCAGAAATACCGATTATCGCCGTTACCGCCAAGATAAACGATGAAATTATCCAAAAGATATTGGCAGCCGGAATGAATGATTATGCCTTGAAACCTTTTAAGCCGGATTACCTTTATGCCAAGATGGTGAAAATTCTGCAGATTAGTGGTCCGCTAAATGAAGGGGAACCTTTGGAAATGGTAAAGAGTTTGCCTGGATTAAGGAAATTGAGCGATACCACTAAACTGAAACAGGCGGTCGGGAATGATCCATTGCAGTTGAAGGCGATGATTGTCAGGTTTCTGGAAATAACCCCGGCCTATTACCAGGAGGTACTTGATGCGTATGAGATCAGGGATTTTTCTTTAATGCAACATTCATCTCATAAAATTAAGTCCAGCGTTGAATTACTTGCATCAAAAAACTTTGTAAATAATATCAGGCAAATTAATAAGTATACCCCTGAAAACAAGGATAATATTAAGATTGAATTTAGGATAAAGTATTTCCGGAACTCATTTCCATCCCTGTGTAACGAATTGCGTAAAGAACTTATGAATCTTTAAAGATTTTTAGAGTACTTCGGAATAAATCCGGTAACTAAAATTTTAAGTCAGCCGATCAGGACTGTTAAAATTTGAGATTTTTTGTCTCAAATTTTAACAGTCCTTTTTTTGTGCCATTTTTTAATGAGCTGAGATTTAGTTGAATCAAAAGTTTGGCACAGGAATGGAAAAGAGGATCATAAACAATAGAAAATTCACAATTAAAATTAGTGAAATGAAAGTCTTAAAACCTAATTTCTTTTTAATTATGAAATACACAAATAGCAATCTGATGAAAAAAACAATTGCCGGAATTCTGTTTCTTAGTTTTTACCTGACATTCGATAGTCGGGGAGACGATGACCATACCCGTATTGATTCTGCCGGATGCAAAATTAGTGTAATATCTGTCTCAGGAACATTTGATGCAGATACAGATACTACTCAATTTGCCATCCTGATAATCGGAGAAACAAATACGGTTAAAATTAACAATAAACTAATCGAGGCATCCACCAGCAAAGCTGCAAAGCCCAACACGATCAATGTGACCGGAGAAGGGAATTCTGTATCAGTCATTCAGGATTGTAAAAAACCGACCGTGAATATTTTGCAGAACGGGAACAACAATCAAATTAAAATCTCTCAAACAAGATAATAATATTCAGGAATAAACCTGTTTTTAATTTAATTAATTTAATAGTAAAAAGTCATGAAAAAGTTTAGTTTCGTTTTTGCATTAGTCGCTGTTGCAGCAGGGGCAACTTTTGCTCAGAGTAACAGTGCAGTTGTAATTGAGTCTGGCGTAGATCAAACAGCCACAATCGGTCAGTCCGGAATTCTTAATGTTTCCAATGTAAATCAATCAAACAAAGAGAACACGGCTACTGTAACACAAAGTAATTTTAATATTTTGTACAACACGCTCTCTAATGTTAGTCAATCCGGAGAAAAGAATGAGGCAACTGTAAAACAAATTTCAAATGGTACATTGAATGGTGCAAATGCAGTTGGAACACTTGAAGCCTTGATTAATCAATCAGGAAATAGAAATGAAGCTTTGCAAGTTCAGGGTCCACATAGCCAACAGGGATTTTCATTTGCAGAAATTGTTCAGGGAGGTAGCGATAATGTTGCTACTCAACATCAGTTAAAATATGGCAATGATGCAAGAATAAATCAATCCGGAAATGGAAATACAGCTATGCAGGCTCAGGATAGTGAACTTTTACCCGAGGAGGAAGGAAGTTACGGTACTGCTTTAATAAATCAATCCGGAGGTTATAACTCATCTACTCAAAAACAAGACGGTTGGGCTAATGACGTTAAGGCTAATCAGTCTGGCAGTAACAATAGCTCAGTGCAAACTCAGAAGGATTATTCCTGGAAAAGTGTTGCTTCTGTTTCTCAGTCCGGAAATTGGAATAAGGCGACTCAGACTCAATTAGGATTTTTGAACTCTGCTAAAATTGATCAGGCATCTGGCGAAAATAAAGCAACACAAAATCAGACCTCAGTGGCTCGTAGGACCGGAGTAGATTATGCACCAGTTAATAAAGCAGAGGTTTACCAATGGGGTGGAGACGCAAATGAAGCAGTACAAACTCAAACCACTCCAGGTGGAAATGTAGTCGCAAACGAAGGTTTTATCTGGCAGAATGGATCATCAAATTTTGCATCTCAAAATCAAACAGGGGGCAACAATTTTAGTACTGTTTCTCAGACTGGTAGCGGACACGTGGCAAGTGTAACCCAGAATATGTCTATCGTACAGTAATTATGAAATTAATTTCTAAGTATAAATTTACCCTATTATTCCTGCCACCATCTTAAATAGTTGTTTTGGGCTTGCCCCTGATTCCTTAATGTGATGGTTAAATCCCCGATCCTTTATGGGTCGGGGTAATTTATAAAAATTATGAAAAACATCCTCCTCTGCTTAACCTTCCTGTTGCCGGTTTTGGCACCCTGTTTAGCACAGGAAATAATCAACGATCCCGGGATCCAGACCAACGAAACAATCCAGCAGATCAGCACCACGGGCATTGAAAATATCCTGAGTTTCCAGACGCTGAACCAGGCGATCGGTAATTCGGCTTTTATTCAGCAGACAGGTAAC
>JBBRGI010000133.1:0-9119 GCA_038240855.1 Bacteroidales bacterium
AATGCAACCTACCTGGATACTTATGCGTGGGTATTTTTTATGAAAAAAGATTACCAACTTGCTAAATTTTACATGGAGATCGCACTTTCAAAAAATTCAGAAGACAGTGCTGTCCTTGTCGAACATTACGGTGACATCCTCTATTATCTCAACGATAAGGAAAATGCACTGGCTCAATGGAAAAAGTCGCTTAAGATGGGTAATGACACTAAAATACTACAGCAGAAAATTGCAGAGAAGAAATATATTGAAACAAAAGAAAAGTAATAGCATGTATTCGGGTAAGCATTTCGTGGTCTGGGTTATTGTACTTGTAGTTTTATTCGCTGGTTGTAAGCATGTAGAGAAGGTTACGGCATCAAAACGAATTAAACATTACAGCGTTGGTAAGGTAATTAAAATGACCAATGAAAATTCATTAAATTTCGAAACCTTATCGGTTAAAAAAGTGACCCTGACCTTTTCAAACGAAGACAGAACAACATCCATTCGGGGATCCTATAAAATCAGACGTGACAGTATCATTCAGCTAAATGCTCAAAAACTGTCAATTCCAATGGGAAAACTGGAAGTGAATACTGATTCATTCATAATGGTCAACTTTCTGGAACAGGAGGTGCTTACCGGGAATAATAATTACCTGAGTAACTGGCTCGACATGGATATTGATTTTAATGTATTGCAGGCACTTCTGAGCAATCAACTGTTCTCATTTAACCAGGATCCAGGTGAGCATGAATTTAAGGAATTCTACTGCGAAATGGAGGATGATATGTATAAAATTTCCTCAATACGAGACCGTAAACTGCGGAAATTCAACAAAAATGAAGATAAGCTCGACAGGTACCGGAATCGTCTGGAAGACGACGGACATGTGATCAAACAGGATATCTATATTGATTCCGATTCTTTCGTGGTACGCCGAATGGTTTTTAATGATCTTGACACCAACAAGGGTATCGTTCTGAATATTTCGAATTACGAAAAGGTAATGGATCAATGGTTTCCTGGAAAAATGGAGATGCAACTGACAGGTGACAAAAAGACGGAGTTGTCGGTTGAATTATCCCGGGTTAGTCTGAATGATGAGCGGAATTTTGAATTTTCCGTACCTGCGAAATATAAAAAGAAATTGATTCAATAATATAAGTGTCAAATTAGTAGTTATCGATGGTATATCCTGCTTTAATACGGCTAAAACTGATCATTTTCTTTTTTTTGATCTGCTTTTTCCAAAACACTTCAGCGCAGTCGCTTGAAGAATTACGGATACAGAAAGAAAAGACAGCCTCAGAAATTGATTACATCAATAATTTGTTGAAGGAGACAAACAGCAATGCAAAAGTTTCGCTCAACAGGCTTGCTGTGCTCGAGCGGCAAATTAAACTTCAGGATAAACTTATCAATAGCATCACGGGCGAAATCGGTTACCTTGATACCTCTATTGAACAAAACTTAAAACGCATTGATTCGCTGAGCAATGCCTTACAGACGGTTAAGGTAAAGTATGCGGCAATGATCAGGTATGCCTACAGGAACCAGAACAATAACAACCAATGGCTTTTCCTGCTTTCATCGCATGATTTCAACCAGGCTTATAAACGATTTATTTATTTAAGGCAGTATGCTGACTACCGGCGCAAACAAGCGGAACGGATTATTGAATTTAAATATTCAATCAGTAACCAATTAGACGAATTCAACAAGCGGAAAGAAGCAAAACAGAATTTACTGGTTTCGAAAGTTAACCAGACAAAGATTATAGAGCAGCAAAAAAAGCAGCAGAATGATGTGTACTCAGAACTTCAGCAAAAGGAGAAGGGTTTAAGGAAAAAACTTGATAATCAGCGAATGGCAGAGTTAAAGTTAGAGAGGGAAATAGAAAGGGTAATAGCTGATGAAGCAAAAAAATCGGGAAAGACAACTGCTGAACCTGGTTTTGCCCTGACACCTGCTGAAAAGGCTTTATCCGGCGACTTTTCGAATAACCGGGGCAAGTTTCCCTGGCCTGTACAGCGGGGCTTAATTACAGATCATTTTGGTGAACACCCTCATGCTGTTTTGAAATATGTAATTGTGCGCAATTCTGGAATAGACATCACCACACAACCGAACGCTAAAGCCCGGGCAATTTTCAAAGGTGAAGTTACCAAAGTGGTGTCGATACCGGGTGGTAACATTGCGGTGATTATCCGACACGGAAACTACCTTTCTGTTTACTCAAACCTTTCAGAGGTATACGTTAAAGCAGGCCAGAAAGTGGATATAAAAGAAGAGATTGGAAGTGTCTTTACCGATCAGTCGGATGATGGTAAAACAGTACTCAAATTCCAGCTATGGCGTGAAAGCACAAAACTTGATCCTGAAGCCTGGCTAACTCAGGAGTAATCTTAATATTTTGTGATGTTGGCTACTTTTATTAATCCGGGCAGATTGATGATTTTAATTTTACGTCCCTGAAGGTCGATGAGCTTATCCTGTTTAAACTCCGACAGGAGGCGAATTATCGATTCAGTGGCTGTACCGACAGTATTGGCCAATTCTTCGCGTGTTAATGAGATCTGGAGCGTCTGATCGGTATCCAGGTCGAAGTTATCCTTTAGAAGTAACAGAACCTCGGCGAGCCGTTCCCGAACGGTTTTCTGGGCTATATCGGTGATGTATTCGTTCGCCTCTTTTAACTCGGCGCAAACGATTCTCAGCATGGCAAGTGAAAAGGATGAATTTTTCTCAATCAGGTTTAGCAGGGTTTTGTAAGGGATATGGCACAATACTGCATCATCAATGATTTTTGAAGTAGTACATGCCGATTCCTGGCTTAACAACGAGCGATAGGCAATAATGTCTCCTTTGCGGGCAAACCGGATGATTTGTTCCTTGCCATCAATGCCGGTTTTGTAAACCTTTACAATCCCTTTAATAACACAATAAAATCCTGTAAGCCGGCTCCCTTCCTTATAAACAATACTCCCCTTCTTGTACGCTGTGCAGGTTTTTTCAAAATTCAGGGTCTTTAATTCTTCTTCAGTCAATGATTTAAAAAACCGGAAACCGGAAAGATTAAAATCGTCTGATGGTTCGTTAATATTTTTCATTTCAAGATAAATAGGATGAACTTTTTAGCAGGGTAAATATACAACATTACGACGGAATTTTAAATAGCCTGCACAGTGAAACAAAAGCAGATGCTTAACCGTTGGTTATGTTATCCGGAAATTCATTTAGTTACAATAATTTATTAAATTTATCAAAATTAGAAACATGACCAAAGTTGCATTGATAACCGGAAGCGCAGTAAGAGTTGGCCGCGAAATTGCCATACATCTGGCTCAAAAGGGATGGAATCTTGCACTTCATTACCGCACTTCTTCAACAGCTATGGCTGATCTGGAAGCTGAATTAAAATCACGGTACCCGGATCTGCGCTTTTCCACTTTTCAAGCCGATTTCAGTTTATCGGAGCAGACCGGGGCACTTATGAAACGGGTTCTTGAGACCTTTGGCCATCTCGATCTGCTGGTCAATAATGCTTCTGTCTTTGAACCCTCTACCTTCAGGGAAACTTCAGTTGAGATGCTGAACTCGAATCATCTCATCAATTATGTGGCCCCATTTATTCTTATGCATGATTTTGTTAATGCTTCATCCGGCGGGCAGATTATTAATATGGTCGACACCATGATCACAAATAATAAGAGCAATTACCTGGCCTACACCCTGTCAAAAAAGTCATTGTGGGAGATGACGAAAATGGCGGCACTCGAACTGGCACCCAACTTCAGGATAAATGCAATAGCTCCCGGAGCGTTAATAGCACCCGTGGGAAAGGATCAGCAATATCTTGAAAGGGTGGCGTCAAAAACCCCGATGAAAATTCCTTCAGGATTGATTCCGGTGTTAAAAAGCATCGACTTTATACTGGATAATGATGATTTAACGGGTCAATTGATTTTTTGTGACGGAGGTTCTCAGTTAATGTAAAACCTAAAGATGAATCCATGGCGATAATTCGTATAAAAAATTTGCTTATCCGGACGATTATAGGCTTTAACCCTGAGGAAAGGGTAAACCGGCAGGATGTCGTTATTAACCTTGAAATTGAGGTTGATATTTCGAAAGCTGTCAGTGCTGACCACCAGGAAGGCATTTATAATTACAGGACAATTACAAAAAGTATAATTGCCTTAGTGTCAGAAAGCAAGTTTAATTTGCTTGAAAAACTGACCGATGAGGTTTTACAACTGGTAATGGAAGACGAGCGTGTAATACGGGCGAAAGTCGAAATAGACAAGCCGCAGGCTCTGCGATTTGCAGATTCAGTATCAATTCAACTGGAGGCTTCGCGACCATGATTCATGAATGTATCATAGGAATTGGTTCGAATATCGATCCGGAACAGAATATTGCTGCTGCTATATTTTTTCTTCGGCAGGATCAGGACCTGATTTCTGTTTCGTCACTGGTCAAAACCTCCCCTATCGGTATTGCGGACCAGCCTGACTTTCTCAATGGTGCAGCCCTGGTTTATACCTCAATGGGAATGGCCGAATTTCGAGGCTATCTTAAGAACCTTGAAGATAAGCTCAAACGGGACAGGACAGCCCCGAAATTCGGACCCCGGACAATCGATCTCGACATTATAAAATGGGATGATCAGATTATCGACCAGGATTATTACAATCGTGATTTTTTAAGAGCGGCCGTGGACGAAATTAGTTGAGATTAAAGTTTATAACAAAGATTAGACGGGAGAAATTTCTCAACATATTCCACCGGTACGTTTTTCCGCCGGGCAAAGTCAGTAACCTGGTCTTTGGCGATACGCTCCAATCCAAAATATACCGCATCACGATGTGCAAAATACTGCCCGCAAACCGAAGCGGTGGGATACATCGAAAAATGCTCGGTAAGGTGGATATCAGCCTTTTCAGTTGCACCGAGCAAATCAAACAAAACCTTTTTTTCGGAATGTTCGGGACACGCAGGATACCCGGCTGCCGGACGTATTCCCTTGTACTTGCAATTAATCAGGTCGAGCGCCGACAGGTCTTCGTCAGGGGCATAACCCCAAAACTCTTTTCTCACCCTTTCGTGCAGCCTCTCAGCAAAAGCTTCAGCAAGCCGGTCGGCCAGTGATTCGAGAAGTATGGCATGATAGTCATCTCCCTCTTTTTTATATTTCTCGACCCACTCTGCCAGCCCAATGCCCGCTGTTACTGCAAATCCTCCGCAATAATCGGCAATGCCTGAGTTTTTGGGCGCCACAAAATCACTCAGACAATAATTTGGCAGATTATCACCTCTTTTTTGTTGCTGACGTAAATGATGGAACTTACCCAACACTGTGTTACGACTTTCGTCTGTATATAATTCAATATCATCCTCATCAGAGTTGGCAGGCCATATGCCGAAAACGCCTTTCGCGCTGATCATCTTTTTTGCAATAATTTCATCAAGGAAATCATTCGCCTCGTCATAAAATTTCCGGACCGCGGGTCCCTGTTTGGGATCATCAAGGATGGCCGGAAATTTTCCCCTGAACTCCCAGGCAAGGAAGAAAAAGGTCCAGTCGATATCCTCTCTCAATTCTTCGGGCGAATAGTCCTCAAAAACTTTGATTCCTGTAAAAAGAGGGCGATAAACCATCGACTCATTCCATCCCGGATTGAATTTATTCGCCCTGGCCTCGGCAAGTGTGAGATATTCCCTGGGTTTTTTAGCACTATGAGTTGAGCGAAGATCCTTGTACTCACTTTTTACTGTTGCCAGGAAATCGGCGTCATTCGCCAGAAGGCTTGCAACAACCTGCACCGCGCGTGAGGCATCCTTCACATGAACTACCGGGTGGCTGTACCGGGGCGCAATTTTAACTGCGGTATGAATCTTCGAGGTAGTTGCTCCACCAATCAGCAGCGGAATTTTAAACCCACGTCGTTCCATCTCATGAGCCACATTAACCATCTCTTCGAGCGAAGGTGTGATAAGTCCGCTTAGCCCGATGATATCAACATTATATTCGATAGCCTTATCGAGAATGGTATCGGCAGGAACCATCACGCCAAGGTCGATAACTTCGTAATTATTGCAGGCCAGAACAACGCCAACGATATTTTTACCAATATCATGCACATCACCCTTTACAGTGGCCAGCAGTATCTTCTTTTTTACAGTAGGAGCTTGTTTCAGATCCAGTTTATCCTGTTCAATATAGGGTTGTAAAAATGCGACTGCTTTTTTCATAACCCGTGCCGACTTAATGACCTGGGGCAGGAACATTTTTCCACTTCCAAAAAGATCACCCACCCGGTTCATCCCGTCCATCAATGGTTCTTCAATCACCCTGATCGCGCTGTTATAGGAAGGCAGTATTTCTACAATATCCTGTTCGATATAATCGGTGATACCCTTAACCAGCGCGTGCTGGATTCGTTCAACCGCGGAGAATGAACGCCATTCTTCAATTTTATCTTCCTTTTTTTCGCTTTCCTTTAAGTTTTCGGAGAAAGCCAGAATCCGTTCTGTGGCATCGGGTCTGCGGTTCAGAATCACATCTTCGACATATTCGAGCAGATTTTTGGGAATTTCGTCATAAATCTGCAGCATACCCGGGTTTACAATACCCATATCCAGCCCGGCAGCAATTGCATGATAAAGAAATACCGAATGAAATGCTTCGCGTAAGGTATTATTACCCCGAAACGAGAACGAAACATTTGATACTCCGCCGCTTACCTTGGCATAAGGCAGATTTTCCTTGATCCACCGGGTGGCATTGATAAAATCGAGTGCATAGTTATTGTGCTCCTCAATTCCGGTCCCGACAGTTAAAACGTTGGGGTCAAAAATGATATCCTGGGGTGGAAAATGAACCTCATCAACCAGTATACGGTAAGCCCTTTCGCAAATTTTTATCCGTTGTTCGAAGGAGGCTGCCTGCCCTTGTTCATCAAAAGCCATGACTACGGTTGCAGCGCCGTATTTTTTTATTTTATGGGCACATTCCTTAAAGAGCTCCTCCCCTTCCTTCAGGCTGATTGAATTAACAATAGCCTTTCCCTGAAGACATTGCAGGCCTGCCTCGATAACAGACCATTTCGATGAATCTACCATCACGGGAAGACGTGCGATATCGGGTTCCGACATCACAAGATGAAGAAAACGGACCATCTCTTTTTCGGCATCAAGCATTGCATCATCCATATTAACATCGATAACCTGCGCTCCGCCTTCAACCATTTCGCGTGCAACCGCGAGCGCTTCTTCGTACTTTTCGTCCCTGATAAGCCGTGCAAATTTTATGGAACCCGAGACGTTGCACCGTTCACCAATATTGATAAAGTTCGAAGACTTATCAACGGTCAACGGTTCCAGTCCGCTTAACCGTGTAGCGGGTTCGGGATGATGTGGCTTATGCGGTTTTGACTTTGCTGCCATTTTCGCCAGCTCATGAATATGTTCGGGAGTTGTACCGCAACATCCGCCAATAATATTTACCAGCCGGTTTTCGAAAAAGTTATGAACGTGAAGTCCCATATCCTGCGGCGATTCGTCGTATTCGCCAAATTGATTGGGCAATCCGGCGTTAGGATGGGCACTGATATAGAATGGGGCCTTACGGCTTAATTCTTCCAGGTAAGGACGAAGTTCTTTGGCTCCCAGGGAGCAGTTGAGACCAATTGACAGCAAATCGATGTGCGACAGCGAATTAAGAAATGCTTCAACGGTTTGCCCCGACAGGGTTCTTCCGCTTCTGTCGGTAATGGTACCCGATATCATCACATCGGTTCTCGTATTGCGGCTTTCGAGTGCCTCTTCAATGGCCATCATAGCCGCTTTTGCATTTAAGGTATCGAAGATCGTTTCAACGAGAAGAATGTCAACACCGCCGTCGAGTAATCCCTCCACCTGTTCGCGGTACGACTCTTTCATCTCCTCAAATGTGATAGCCCTGTATCCCGCATCATTCACATCGGGCGACATCGAGCAGGTTTTATTGGTCGGCCCGATTGCACCTGCAACATACCGCGGCTTTTCGGGAGTCGAATAACGGGATGCAGCAGCACAGGCTATCTGAGCCGAAGTCTTGTTCATTTCATAGACGACTGCCTCCATTCCATAGTCCGCCTGTGAAACGCGTGTGGAATTAAACGTGTTTGTTGACAGAATATCAGCACCTGCTTCCAGGAACATTTCATGAATATCCTGTATCACTGAGGGTTTTGTAATCGAAAGCAGATCATTATCTCCTTTGAGTGACGAAGTCCAGTGTGCAAATCGTTCACCCCGAAAATCCTCTTCTGTCAGTTTAACCTTTTGAATCATCGTACCCATCGCTCCGTCGAGGACCAGAATCCGATGTTTTAACTCCTGTCGTATCTTACTTATTTTGTTCATTTTCCTGTTTTTATAAGCTTCAAATCAAAAATCCCACGAATTCCGACTGTTCCGTCGCATATAATAACAAGCGAGAGTACCTCTTTGATTTGTTCTGTAAATTTTAATACAATATCAATATCTTCAGCGTTTTGCACGCGGTTTGCCAGTGAAGTTGCCCAGGCGTCAGCCAGTGCAGTGTCCCTGCAGGCCACCATAACGGCATCGGCTTTCCCAAAACTCAGCGAAGGGCCAACTGTTCCAGATGATGTGCAAACACCAATGCTTCCCATACCTTTCGGAATTTCGATACCTATCTTTCCCGAGAGAGGTGAGTTTCCTGCAAATATCGAAAGGATAAAGGAATTTGTCAAATGCAGGAAGATATCTCCTCCATTTTCGATGGCAATTTCATTGATTTTATAGTTGAGCATCAAATCATTACCCAACTGTTGTGCAAAAGCTCCGGCAACTGATGCCATCGGTCCGACATTCGCCTGAAAGGCGGCCCTGGCCATTTTCGTTGCGAGATCGGGCGCCGGATATTTTGCCTCCCGGGGTGTTAATGACCGGCCGAAATCGGGATCTGTCGTATTATAATGCTCCAACCCGGCGCGATAATTCCTGATCTTTTCGAAGCAAAATTCCTTCATTTCATCCCGGAAGGAACCGGGATCAATACCGATCCAGAGGTCTGTATCTTTATATTGAGTTGTAAAAGAGCGAAATCGCCCCTCTCCCATTTC
>JBBRGI010000134.1:0-9113 GCA_038240855.1 Bacteroidales bacterium
CAGCGTGAGGCCATAGTTTTGAATCACTGCTTTAAAATCGGCAGCTGCTGCAACATATGCTTCATCACCGGCAACGGAATTGGGAGTAAATGTATCCAATTCGGGCCAGCCATTTTTATTCCAGCATGCCCAATAAAGTTGCAGCTTACCGCGGAATGCCAAAGCTGCAGGTTTAGAGGCACGTCCGTTTTGTGCTGCTTTTACCGGAAGCTTTTCGAAAGCATACGTAAAGTCAGCCATGATGGAATCTTTAACCTGAGCAATTGGAAGTCTTGCCAAATCAGCAACTTCAGAATTGTCATAGATCACCTTGCTGAAATAGGGAACATCGCCCCACATTGAAATCAGACGGAAATAAACCATCCCACGCAGCAAACGAGCCTCGCCAATGATCGCTTCCAAATTGGCAACCGATGCCGGAGTTTTCGCATTCGGAAGCATCTTTTTTACATTTTCGATAACGTAGTTGGTTCTAGAAACACCGCCATAAAGGTAACGGTACATTTTATCGAAACTGGCCCCATAACCGGAAGGGTTATAATTACCGCCATTATAGGCATCCCCCAGACGAAGATTGCCGCTGGTTGTGCTTGTTCCACGTGCCCTCACATACTCACCCTGACCATCAAAATAATAATCGCGGTCGAAAAGTGGCCGAACGGCTGAATAAGCACCCATCAGCGCAACTGTTGCATCACTCTCTGTCTTCCAGAACTCTGTTGCAGACATCTCGCCAGTTGGAGTCCGGTCAAGCAGATCCTTTGTGCAAGAGCTGATTATAAGCGTCAGTACTGCCAGAGCAGTATAGACCAATATATTTGAATTAACTTTTTTCATAACAATACCTTTTTAGATACCAATATTAATACCAAGTGAGAATGATTTATTCAACGGGTAGGCATCACTGGCATTCCCTGTTTTCTCTGGATCGAGACCACGGAATTTTGTGAACGTAGCCAGATTCTCAGCTGATCCGTAAATGCGAAGACTTTCTAGACCGACTATTCGGAGCCATTTTTTCGGAAGATTATATCCAAGCTGGATGTTTTTCAGCCTCAGGTAAGACATGTCGTCAAGCCAGAAATTAGTTTCTTCCCGGTTTGCATTTCCTCCTAAACGTGGCCATGCACCATCGCGGTTATCAAGATTCCATGGTTGTTCCCAATGATCCCAGGTGGAGGCATAGCGTTGAGCGCCGAAGTTTACGTTGTTGTAAATATTTATCCAATAGTCTTTTCTTCCGGTAGCTCCCTGAAATAAAACAGAAAGATCAAAACCTTTCCATCCCACATTCCCACTAAATGCAAAATTGGTTGTTGGACGGTCACGCTGTACGTTGGAATATGCTTTTTTATCATTTCCATCAATTCTTCCGTCACCATTCACGTCTTTCCGGAGAATATCACCTGGGGAAGCTCCCTGAGGTGTCGCATTGTATACATCCTGCCAGGTTTGTGCAATACCAAGATCTTCATAGGTATAAACAAAATGATATGGCATATTCAGGAAGGTGTAACCCTTGCCTAAAAATTCATTCCATTTTTCCAGAACAGTGGTGTTATACGAGGCGTTAAGGTTCAAGCCGTAAGTAAACTCGCCCACCTGATCTCTCCACGTAACATTTCCTTCAATACCACGGTTGCGAAGATTGCCAATATTCTTCCTTGGTGCGTTATAAGCGCCTGATAATAAAAGCGACATATCTGAAGGCCGATTCATTCCGGAGGTTAGACGATCGTAATAATCAAGTTCAGTCGTTAACCTGCCCGTAAAAAAGCCCAGATCAAGACCAATATTCATCACCTTTGTAGACTCCCATGAAAGGTTAGGATTAACCATTTTGCTATTTACCAAACCTTTGGCAATTGCGCCATCGATCATATAATGGTTACCACCCAATGTTTCAAGCTGTTCGGAGCGGCCTACACCACTATTGTTTCCCAGACCACCGTAAGATGCCCGCAATTTACCACTGCTAAGCCATTTACTGGTATATGCTTTAATAAAGTTCTCTTCAGTAAAACGCCACCCAAGTGCAACAGATGGGAAAAACCCAAACTGACTACCAGGCAGGAATTTAGACGAACCGTCGTAGCGGAAATTAGCCTCAAAAAGGTACTTATCATAGGCAGCATAATTCAAACGGCCAATATAGGATTGAAGTCCTTCTGTTGTCGAATTACCACCTGAGGTTTGAGTAATCCCGGCCAAAGCTGCATCAAGTTCATGAAGCGTCGGAGAATAGCGGTCACTGCGTCCGCCGTTCTGAAAACGGTCATACCAGAATTCCTCGCTGTAAACAAATAGCGCAGTCAGGTTATGATGCTGAGCAAATGTTTTATTGTAAGTTAAACGTCCGTTTAACTGGGTTTTATAACCTGTATTTGTAAAATTACTAACCCCTGCGTTATCGCCGACATATGTTCTTGAACCAAATGCGTTGGTCTGAAAATTATAGGAACGATTGGGTATGGCAGCCGTATAACGAAACTGATTAAAATAACTAAGTGCGTAATCGACACGACCAGTTAAACCTTTGATAGGTGTCCAGTCCCAATACATACTTGTATTTGCCTCCTGACGATTCTGGTAATTCAGGTTATTGACATATTGTGTGTATGGATTGTAAG
Organism: Bacteroidales bacterium; assembly: GCA_038240855.1. Classification (GTDB taxonomy): domain Bacteria; phylum Bacteroidota; class Bacteroidia; order Bacteroidales; family Prolixibacteraceae; genus JAAFHB01. The sequence continues at coordinate 2,631 of JBBRGI010000134.1, forward strand.
CCTGCGGGTCTTCATTATAAGCCATCACACCACCATAATATCCGGTAGCAGGATCGTAGGGTACCATCCCTGAAATAGCGTATTGCAAATCAAAACCAGCCGTGTTAGACGAATTATCATCTGTAAAACCGTCTTCAAGCGCATAAGTGTATTTCGACCAGTTTCCGTCAAATTTAACACCTACATTCATATTCGGACGGAGCTTATAGTCGTAATTGAAACGGGCATTGTAACGCTTGTAATCGTTATTGATCTGTAAACCTTTTTCGTCCATTATACCAACAGATATAAAAAAGTTCGATTTTTCATTTCCGCCCGATGCAGAGATATTGTGGTTTTGTACAGATCCATTGCGCGTTAAAACATCCCACCAATCGGTGTTCGGATACCTTAGGGGATCAATCATTCCAAGTGCCATCCACTGGTCAACGGTACCATCTTTGAAGGTAGAGTTTGCACGAAGTGTATTTACAGCTGCCAAACGTTGGTGAAGCGTAAGCGCCCGCGGATAGTCTGCCATAAACTGATACGCTTTGGTCGGAACCTCTACGGCGTAAGAACTTGTAACATTGATGCTCGTCTTTTGCATCCCCTTACCCGATTTGGTGGTTATCAGAATAACACCGTTAGCAGCTCTCGAACCATATACAGCGGCCGAAGTAGCATCCTTCAAAACCGAAATACTTTCGATATCATTCATATTGACACGGTTAATGTCAACATCAGGCATACCGTCAACAACTACAAGCGGATTGGCATTATTGACAGTACCCATACCGCGGATCAATAAGGAAACACTGTTTTTACCAGCCATACCTGTATTTTGATTTACAGCAAGACCGGGAACCAATCCGGATAAGCTCGAAGAAACGTTGGGTAAAGAACGGCTCGTAATTTTATCATCGATCTTTACAGATGCCACAGCACCGGTCAGGTTCACTTTCTTTTGTGTACCGAAACCCACCACAACAACCTCTTCAACTCCAACAACATTGGCCTCCATAACAACAGAAAATGTCGTATTCGTACCTAAGGTTATTTCCTGTGATGTTAATCCAACGAAAGAAAATACCAGCGTCTTCGCACCAGCAGGCACAGAAAGTGAAAATTTACCATCAAAATCAGTGACAGTTCCAATGTTCTGGCCCTTAACAACAACAGCTACACCGGGAATGGAGGTACCATTCTTCTCGGTAACTATTCCGGAATACATCTTATTCTGTGCCACAGCTGAAAGACCAGCAAGCAGCCATGGAATAAGAACCATTAGTAATTTTAAAAAAAACCGTTTTCTTTTCATAGTTTGACAATTAATAATACATAAAACCTTTATTTATTGATTTCGCTTTTTGAAATTTACCTGCCGAAGAAGTGCCTCCAGGTAATAGTAATCGGCATAATTAATAGGCACATCAATTTCCGAATTATGGGGAAATGATCCGGTTGAGTGGCCAAGCAAAAATCCTTTATTCTCTCCTGATTTGGATGAGTATTCATTATTAAGGCTTCTCAATATCTGATCAGCATTCTGAATGTAGAACTCCTTTTTCTGCGGAACAAACCGGGCCAGTTCATAAAGCGCAGAAGCAGTAATAGCTGCAGCAGAAACATCCCTGGGTCGTGACGGAGTTGCAGGCGCATCAAAATCCCAGTAAGGAATTTTATCGGCGGGAAGGTTAGGATGGTTTAGGATAAAGTCAGCAATTTTTTCCGCCTGGTAAAGAAAACTCACGATCCCGGTTTCGCGGTAACACATCGAATATCCATATAATCCCCAGGCCTGACCACGAGACCATGCAGATGAATCCGAAAATCCCTGATGGGTATTCTTCTTAATAACTGCGCCGGTGAGGGTATCATAATCAACTACATGAAATGAACTGTTGTCAGCACGGAAATGGTTAGCCAATGTTGTTTCAGCATGTTTCACAGCAATGTTATAATAAAGCTGATCACCCGTTTGCTTCGAAGCCCAGAAAAGAAGTTCAAGGTTCATCATATTGTCAATAATGACAGGGTATTGCCATTTGTCCTGGTTATGATCCCACGAACGGATCGCCCCGATCTTCTCATTAAAGCGCGTAGTAAGTGTTTTGGCCGACTGAATCAAAATATCGCGGTAGACAGAATCTTTTGTAAGGCGGTAACCTTGTCCGAAACTGCTCATCATTTTAAAACCCATATCGTGGGTTACGCCGTTGAATTTTTCATTTTCGAGCGGCAGTGTGAACTCACGGGCGAGCTTTTGCAAACCGGCATCACCCGTCAGATCCGAAGCCAGCCATAACGAACCCGCATAAAATCCGCTGCACCAGTCTTTCGAAGGGACAATTTTTAAAGATCCATCGCTGTTCAGGCTTCTGACGGAAACAAAATCTTTACCGGAATCGATTGTCTGCGCTTTCGCATCCTTAAAATTTACGGATAAAAGATTGAGTTGGTTTTTAATTCGGCTTAGAGAAACATTTTCAGATTTGCGTGCTGAATGACAAGATATTGTCATGCATAATAAAACAGTAAAGGAGGATACCAGCTTAATGAGGCTCATAATTGTTTAGTATTTAATCTGTAGTTTAGCATGTCGGAAAAATAAATCTTCCGTATTCAAAAGTACATTGGCGTGTAAATTTTAAACGAACAATCATGTTTCAGCTTATATCATTTTTGTGTCATCCTGTAACAAATGTCTCACATTTGAAACATTTGTTAAAAATTGTATATTCCCTTCTTGGAAATATACATGAATGATTACTTTCGTTTTTTTAAAATTATAACACACTTAAGGGATAATTCATCACTGAAAGGTCTTCCGGCAATACAATTATTGATTTCAGGGTCATTTCAGTTTGAAATATGCAAATTCTCTAAAAATATTATGCGCCTAAATTTCAGACATATAACTATCGTTAAAAAAGCAATGCAATTGAATACAATGCTTTTTATAATTCAACTAATTCTGTGTTTTTCAATATGGAATCCGGCCCTCGCGGTGCCCGAAGATTTTAAAATAAAACGGATTTCGCCGGAAGGTGGTTTTACATTCGAAGCCCTTAGTTCTATTTGTGAAGATAAATACGGTTTTATCTGGTTTGGCTCGAATAATGGCGTTTATCGTTACAATTCAATGGAAACGGTTAAATTCATCAATTCGCCCGATGACAAAACAACGCTTCGCGGCAATTATGTGCGTTCGCTCTACCTTGATATGAAACGTGAAATCTGGATTTCGGCAGATCATGGCCTCTCTGTATTCGATTATCAGTGCGAATGCTTCAGGAGATTCCAGTTTCACGACGCAGCCGGTAACCCGAGGGGATTAAATGTCTTGCAAATTCTTCAGATTGCAGATAGTACTTACTGGATGATTGATAGTTTTGGATTTTCGCGCATCGATTTTAAAACAAATACAGTTTCCTATTTACAATTACCCGAGGATTATAAAAACGACCTTATCAGGATAGCCACAAAAACCGAAAAAGAGGATCGAATATGGCTTGGAGGTTCAAACGGTGGGATCTATTACTGCGATCCGCCCTATCAGAAAGTCAACTTTTTTGCCCACGCCAGAAATCAAAATGTAATTTCAATTTTACCCGATGGTAATAATCTCTGGATTGGTTACGACTGGGGCGGAGCTGACCTTTACACGCGGCAGGGTGTTTTAACCGAACATTTCGATGATAATATAGAAGGAAAGAATAAAATTCCAAGTTCCCGCGTAAGAACCATTTTCAAATACAAAAACGAAATCTGGCTCGGTACATTCAAAGGATTGATAAGGATGAGTGAGAATGGCAATGAAGTTATTGAAAAAGAAAAATACACCGGGTTAACCAACAACAGTATTTATGCCATTTACCGCGATTCGAAAAACGGAATATGGATTGGCACCTGGTCGGGTGGTTTAGGTTATATCAACGAATGGTCGAACAATTTCGAACACTTCCAGCGCGAGTCGATCATTCATCCACTCAGCGATAATGTAATAAGCAGCTTCGAAGAAACGGAAGACGGCAAGATCGTTATTGCGACAGAAGAGGGGCATCTCAATTACCTTGACCGTACGAACCATCACCTCACAGATGTCCGGATAAAAGGACCAGTGGGGATGGTTAACCACATTAAATCAATGCATACTGACAAAAAGGGAACATTGTGGATCGGAACTTTTGCCTCAGGAGTCTTTTTTAAACCTAAGGGGACTATGGATTTCCGGAAATTTAACCAGATTGATGATTTTAAAGAGCAATTCTATGATATTACAGGTACCGACGAGGGATTATGGTTTGCCTCTTCTGTCAGAGGTTTATTTTATTACGATTATCAAACCCTCCTGGTCAAACATTACACATCAAACAATTCAGATCCCGAATCTCTTTCTGCAAATTCTGTCAGGACGCTTCTGATCGATTCAAAAGGAAATCTTTGGGTTGGCACAGGCAATGGTCTCAACAAAAAAGAAAAGGGTTCAGATCATTTCATAAGGTACTTTTATAACCAGAATGAGAATAACAGAATCAGCAGCAACAATATTTATTCGTTGTTTGAGGATTCAAAACAAAACATCTGGATCGGAACTGCCGGTGGCGGCGTTACGATTTACGATCCGAAAACAGGCCTGTTTTCACAGCTTTCGAAAAAAGATGGTCTCCCGGGAAACGATGTATATGGAATACTTGAAGACAACAACGGAGCGATCTGGATGAGTACCGAAAACGGATTATCGGCCTGGTCACCTGTAAAAAAGAACTTTCGCAACTTCGACTACACCGATGGAATCCAGGGAAATCAATTTAATCCAGGGGCCACATTTAAAGCTAAAAACGGAGAACTGTTTTTCGGTGGTTCAAATGGATTTACACGGTTCGATCCAAATCAGATAAAAGAGAATCCGGTAGCACCCAAAGTAATTATTACCGGGCTTGAGATAAACAATCAGACTGTTAATCAGTTAAATGAGCCTAAAATATTCAGACAGTCGGTGATGACGTTGAGCGAACTCGAATTGCAGTACAACCAAAACTCCCTTCGGTTCTCCTTTGTTGCCAATAATTTCCTTTTGCCTCAAAAGAACAGGTACAAATACCGGTTAACAGGTTACAGTCCCGATTGGATTGAAATTCAAAATGATAATAAAGCAATCTTTACCAAAATCCCTCCGGGCAATTACGTTTTTGAAGTAATTGCCGCCAATAACGATGGAATATGGAACGACACTCCGACCACGCTGGACATTAATATCAACCAACCGTTCTGGAAAACGGTATATGCCTATCTGATCTATTTAGTGATCATCCTTGTAATATTTTATTTTCTTCAGCGTGAATTAAGACTCAGGAGCCGGCTTAAAAATTCGATTCTGCATGAAAGGATTCAACGCGAAAACGAGGAAAAGCTTCACCAGCTGAAACTTCATTTTTTCACCAATATATCACACGAGTTCCGGACGCCGTTAACACTGATTCTTTCACCCCTTTCACTGCTCAGGAAGAAGCTGGCAGGACAGGATGAGTCAATGGAACATCTTATCATGATCGAGAATAATGCCAACCGGCTGATCAGACTGGTTAATCAAATCCTCGACATACGGAAAATCGAACTTGGAAAGATGGACTTTCAACCGTTGCCATTCGACATTGTACGACTCTGTCACGAGGTATTTCAATGTTTTTCGTTACAGGATAACGACCGGAAAATTAATTTCCATTTCGAATCAGACTACTCCTCTCTTTTTATAACCATTGAGCCTGATAAAATAGATAAAATGATTTTCAACCTGCTGTCGAATGCGATAAAGTATACAAACGAGGAAGGAACAATTCAACTATCGATCAAACATTCTGGGTGGCAGCCTGAAACATTGGATGGGCAACATCATTTTTCAATAGGAAATCAAATTGAGGGCGAATACGTTACAATAGTTGTTAAAAATGAAGGTCTGGGAATAGCACCATCCATTCTGCCAAATATTTTCGATCGGTTTTACCAGGCCCCCGGTCAACTTTCAGGTACAGGTATTGGACTTCATCTTTGCAGCGAATATATATTAATGCACCATGGACAGATAGATGTTTTTACCGGCGAGAACCTCGGAGCCTCGTTTTTAGTCCGGCTCCCTGTTACAAATGATGAAATGGGGAAAGGGATTCAGCAAACAGTTTCTCAAATCTCGCATTACGAGGAACAACAATTCCAGACGGTCGGCAATCAAACCTCAGTCTCAAAAACAGGTAAAGAGGCTGTAATTTTAGTGGTAGAAGATAATAAGGAGATGCAAAGATTTCTAAAAACCATCTTATCTGATGCCTACCAAGTAATTACGGCCAGTGAAGGGGTTGAGGGACTTGAGAAAGTCCGGGAGTTTAATCCCGACCTTGTAATTACAGATGTGATGATGCCGGGAATGAATGGTACCGCCTTTTGTAATGCTTTGAAATCGAATCTGGAAACCAGTCATATACCCGTATTAATGCTTACAGCACT
>JBBRGI010000135.1:0-9090 GCA_038240855.1 Bacteroidales bacterium
TATGAAAAATGTAGCACCGGTTCGCAGGGCATTACGACTAAAGACTTTCTTCAATATCCTGGGGCCTATGGTAAATCCCGGCAGACCACAAAATCAGTGTGTCGGGGTGTTTAGCCTCGAACTTGCCCGTATGTACAATTATCTGTATCAGAAGAGTGATGTTAATTACTGCATCATCCACAGCCTCGACGGTTATGACGAAATATCGCTGACCGGTGATTTTAAAGTACTTACCAACAAGTACGACCGACTACTTTCACCCCATAACCTGGGAATGCCCATAGTCAAAGCCGCAGATCTCGCGGGATCGGGTGATGTCCCCGGAACTGCTGCAATTTTCGTAAATGTGCTTAACGGTCAAGGAACAACCGCACAAAATTCGGTCGTCATCTCAAATTCTGCAATGGCCCTGGCCACCTATTTCCCGGGGAAAGACCTGGAAACGTGCATCGAAGATGCCCGTACCTCGTTACTTGGAGGAAAAGCATTGAAAGTTTTCGCCAAATTAATCGCAATGCAATGAGAACAATACTCGATGAGATAGTAGCGAACCGATGGGAGCAAGTCTCGGGCCGTAAAAAGGAACTTCCCCTGTCAGAAATTTGCGCACTTATTGATACCGGACAAACGCGTCTTTCACTGTCACGACGTTTAACGACGGCAGGAAGTAGCGGCATTATTGCAGAATTCAAAAGAAGGTCACCTTCAAAAGGGGTAATTAACGATCGTGTTTTGCCCGAAATCGTTACAAAAGGATATTCCGATGCCGGAGTTTCAGGATTATCAGTACTTACTGACGAAAAATATTTCGGTGGCAGTACTGCCGATTTTACCGCTGCCCGGAATGCCAATCCTTTCACACCTCTCCTCCGAAAGGATTTTATCGTCGACGAATACCAGATTTACGAATCAAGGCTGCTCAATGCCGATGTTATTCTGCTTATCGCGGCAGTTCTGAATAAAACTGAGATATCCCGTTTTACCACGGTTGCCCATGAACTTGGAATGGAGGTGCTGCTCGAACTGCACGATGACAGCGAACTCGACAGGATTGACAGGAACGTTGATCTGATTGGCATTAACAACCGGAACCTTAAAGATTTTAAAGTAGATATGGATCGTTCTCTAAAACTGCTCGATCGGTTACCCGCCCGTGCGTTAAAAATTTCAGAAAGCGGTCTAAGCGAACCCGAAACAGTCGATTTTCTTCGCTCAAAAGGTTTTAGCGGTTTCCTGATGGGTGAGAATTTTATGAAATCGGAAAACCCGGCCGCTGCCTGCAGTGAATTTATTTCCCGGTTACATCGTGGAGTGCCTGCGAATGAGTCAGGAAATCTGAATGAATAGTATCTGAATTATACAAAATAGTATGAAAGTAAAAGTTTGCGGGATGCGAAATCCATCCAATATTGAAGACCTGATCAAACTAAAGCCCGATTACATCGGTTTTATCTTCTATCCGGAATCGAAACGATTTATAGGCGAAAAAATCCCGGATGAAATCCACGCACTGATACCCGTGTATATTCAAAAGGTAGGAGTATTTGTTGATGAGCCGTTCGATAACTTGCTCGAAAAATACAAAAGCAACAGTCTTGATATGATCCAGTTGCACGGAAGTGAACTCCCGGGTTACTGCGAAAGGCTAAAAAAACTCGAAATACCTTTAATAAAAGTTTTCAGCATTTCAACTGATTTTGATTTTGAGAGCGTCAAACCATATGAACGCTATTGCGATTATTATCTTTTTGACACAGCAGGTGAGTTACCGGGCGGTACAGGAATGAAATTTGGCTGGGAAAAATTAGATCAGTATTCCGGAGACAAACCTTTCTTCTTAAGTGGTGGCATCAAACCTGCGGATGCGGGTATCGTTAAAAACATAGCAAACAAAAAGTTATATGCTGTGGATGTCAACAGCGGGTTTGAAGTTGAGCCGGGAGTAAAAAATATTACGGAATTGAAATCATTTATAAACGAAATACGGCAGTCATGAGCTATCAATCAAATAATAAAGGATATTACGGAACTTTTGGCGGTGCCTATATTCCTGAAATGATGTATGAGAACATCAATCACTTACAAAATTGTTATCTCGATATCATTGAAAGTGACGAATTCAGGCAGGAGTTCAGGCAATTGTTGCAGGACTATGCAGGGAGGCCATCGCCGCTCTATTATTCCGATCGTCTTTCAGAACATTATCGTTCAAATATTTACCTTAAACGTGAAGATCTGAATCATACCGGATCGCATAAGATCAATAACACGATTGGTCAGATACTTCTTGCGAAACGATTAGGCAAAACACGCATTATTGCAGAAACAGGTGCCGGACAACATGGAGTAGCTACTGCAACTGTTTGTGCAAGAGCAGGCCTGGAATGTATTGTTTATATGGGGGCTCTCGATGTTGCGAGACAATCACCCAATGTGGAAAAAATGAAAATGCTTGGCGCTGAGGTAAGGCCTGTTTACAGCGGCAACAAAACCCTTAAGGATGCAACCAATGAAGCCATCCGCGACTGGATTAACAATCCGGTAGATACCCATTATATTATAGGATCCGCTGTGGGTCCACATCCCTATCCCGATATGGTGGCCAGGTTTCAGTCGGTTATCAGCGAGGAAATGAGGTTACAACTCATGGAAAAGACCGGAAAAGAAACGCCCGACTATGTAATTGCATGTGTTGGAGGAGGAAGCAATGCCGCGGGAGCTTTCTATCATTTTCTTGAGGAACCGGATGTTAAGCTGATAGCGGTTGAAGCCGCCGGAAAAGGGATCGAAACGGGTGAATCGGCGGCTACCTCTCAACTTGGACGCCCCGGAATTCTTCATGGAAGCCGCAGCCTGCTGATGCAGACTCCTGACGGCCAGGTAATTGAGCCGTATTCCATTTCAGCAGGTTTGGATTATCCCGGAATAGGTCCACTGCTTGCAAATCTTTTTGTCACAAAAAGAGCACAATTTCTGAGTGCTACTGACGATGAGGCATTGCGTGCAGCATTATACCTTACCCAAAAAGAAGGTATTATCCCCGCGCTCGAATCTGCCCATGCACTGGCCGCACTCGAAATGATTTCCTTCCAACCGGGTGATGTAGTGGTTGTAAATATTTCGGGCCGCGGCGATAAAGACATGGAGGCGTACCTGAATTATTACCATTCGGTAAAATTAAGTACTCACGGCGGCGCGCCAATGACAACTGACAAAAATTTATATAGTGAAAACAGACATCTAAAACAATAAATCATGGAAAACCGAATAACCGGGCTCTTCAAAAGAAAAGAAAAAAATATAGTCTCCATCTATTTCACGGCAGGTTATCCTCAGTTAACTGATACAGAGAAAATAATCACCCAACTAGAACAATCCGGTGCCGATTTGATTGAAATAGGTATACCGTTCTCTGATCCCGTTGCCGATGGACCGGTGATACAGCATAGCTCAGAAATAGCCCTTCAAAACGGCATGACTATTAATCTTTTGTTCGATCAGTTGAAAGATATCCGGAGAAAGGTATCAATCCCCTTGATATTAATGGGTTATCTCAACCCCGTGATGCAGTATGGAATAGACAATTTCTGCATAAAATGCAGGGAAACAGGCATTGACGGAACCATTATTCCCGATCTTCCTTTGGAGATTTATGAAGCTGAGTATAAGGAAATGTTTGACCGAAATTCTCTGAGCAATATTTTCCTGATTACCCCACAGACTTGCGAAGAGCGAATCAGGAAAATTGAAGCAGCCACTACCGGATTTATTTACATGGTCTCCTCTTCGTCTACTACCGGGGTAAAAGGAGCCGTTAATAAAGAACAGGAATCATATTTCGAAAGAATACAAATGATGAACCTTCACACAAAGCGTCTGATCGGATTTGGAATCTCCGACAAAGCTTCATTTGATAAAGCTTCCGCATATGCCAATGGTGCCATTATCGGCAGTGCATTTGTTAACGTCCTGGCAGAAGAAGGAACGATCGAAAATAAAATCAACAAATTCATGCAGGTATTTAATTAAAAAAAGGGATTAACCGCTTTTAGATCAGGAAGTAGCAAAAGGAGCCAACTGATATCCATTTTTGTTCGGCTTGTTTTTTTTGTTCAGCTCCCGATTTTATAAATAAAGTTAAATTTGCGCCAGAATTCGAATTAGTTGATTGTGTATTCGTAATATCCGGGAATATCAATGTAATATTGCGATTTATTATTGATTGTCATTCCGGTTTACACGAATGGCAATTACTATTTTAATAAATATACCGATTTACCGGTACAACTTTTCTCTTAACTGAGATTTTAAAAACAAATTATTTATAAATGAAAAACAGTTTTGTTGCACTCCTGGTTATAATGTTCGTTTTGAACCTTCCCTCAAAAGCCGATGAAGGGATGTGGCTTCCTTCGCTGGTTGGAAAATTGAACATCCAGAAAATGAACTCATTAGGCAGTAATCTGACGGCAGAGCAGATTTACAGCATTAACCACTCAAGTTTAAAAGATGCGGTAGTTGCTCTTGACCGTGGTTCATGTACTGCAGAACTCGTATCTGCAGATGGATTATTACTTACCAATCATCATTGCGGTTTTGGTGAAATTCAGTCACACAGTTCAGTAGAGCATGACTATCTGCAGGATGGTTTCTGGGCAATGAAACGTGAAGAAGAGCTTTCGAATCCGGGAAAGACGGTTACCTTTCTGATCCGCATGGAAGATGTAACGGATCAGGTTCTGAAAAATGTTACCTCAGAGATGGACGATCAGACCCGTATTGCCAAAGTGCGTGAAGCATCCTCAGCTATTGAGAAGGAAGCAAAAGGCGAATCCGACTATGAAACGAGGGTAAGAAGTCTTTTTGAATCAAATAAATACTACCTTTTTGTCACTGAAACCTTTAAAGACATACGACTGGTAGGTGCTCCGCCACAATCGATCGGCAAATTCGGCGGGGAAACCGACAACTGGATGTGGCCACGTCATACCGGCGATTTCTCCATGTTCAGAATTTACTGTTCTCCTGATGGTAAACCTGCCGAATACTCCAAAGATAATGTTCCCTATCATCCAAAAAAATTTCTTCCTGTTTCGTTAAAAGGGATCGAAAAAAATGATTTCGCCATGGTTATGGGATACCCCGGTACCACAAAGCGTTACCTTGCCGCCAGCGAAGTAAAATATAACATGGACATTGTGAATGAAGTCAGGATTACGGCCAGAGAGGCTAAACTGAACATCATCAGAGACTTTATGAAAACCAGTCAAAAAGCCAGGATACAATATGCTTCAAAATTTGCCAGGAGTTCAAATTACTACAAATACTCAATTGGTCAGAATAAAGGATTGTCAGCCCTTAATGTGATCGGGAAAAAACAGGCCATTGAAAATGATTTTCTCAAATGGGTGAACGAATCAACGGAAAGAAAAGCCAAATATGGCAGTGCACTCGATTCAATTAATGCCGCATACGCGACAAGTGACGAAAAAATTGCTTTCCAATATGCCAGGGAAGCACTGCTCAGCGGGGCGGAAATCTTTGCTTTCGCCTCATCAAGCTCTTCGCTTTATGAGGCTTTAAGAAGCGCCGATAAAGACAAAATTGCCGCAGCAGTTGAAGAAATGCGGAATTCGCTTGATGAGTACTTTAAAGATTATGACGCCACAACCGATCAGAAAGTAGCCGCCGCCTTGTTGCAGTTGTATGCCAAAAAAATTAATCCGCGCTATATTCCCGGATTTTTCGAGGAAATTGGGCGAAAATATAAAGGCGATTTCAACGCCTACACAAAAAAAATGTTCAGCAATACAGTTTTTGCCAATCAAGCTAAAATGGAATCGTTTCTGAACAAACCTTCCCGGAAAATACTCGATAAAGATATGGCCTTCATAGCCATGAGATCGATGTTCGAGACCCTGAGTGTCATCTCGCAGGATTACAGTAAATCAACTTCTGGTCTGGACAAAGCCCGCCGGTTATTTGTTGCTGGTCTGAACGAGATGAATAAAGACAAAGCAGTTTACCCCGATGCAAATTCAACCATGCGGCTCACCTATGGTACGGTAGAAGGATATGAACCAAGAGATGCTGTCTATTATGACTATTTCACAACGCTTAAAGGTTATTCCGAAAAAGGAATTCCCGGCGATGTTGATTTCGATTTCCCGCAAAGACTGATTGACCTTTATACTGCCAAAGATTACGGTCAGTATGCTGATAAGGATGGAACTTTGCACACCTGTTTTATCTCTAATAATGATATTACCGGCGGAAATTCCGGAAGTCCGGTAATGAACGGGAATGGCGAACTTATTGGTATTGCCTTTGACGGGAACTGGGAAGCAATGAGTGGTGATATCGCCTTTGAACCTGAATTACAGAAATGTATAAATGTAGACATCCGCTTCGTACTTTGGACTATCGATAAATTTGCAGGTGCCGGACATTTGGTAAAGGAAATGAAACTGGTAAAATAGATTAACCGCTTTAGAACGTAGACTTTAGCCCTTGAAAAAATGGCTATGCTATAGATTTTAGGCTTTTAGAGCGAACCAATGCAACGTTGCAAAATCAGATTGCTACTGCTGCATAATCAATTAATACGGTAAGACTGGCACATTGCCGGTCTTACCACTTTTTATCCTAAACACATGACACAGCACGGGAATACTGAAATCGTAATGTACACCGACGGAGCAGCAAGAGGCAATCCCGGTCCGGGAGGTTATGGTGTCGTTCTGTTGTCAGGATCGCATCGCAAAGAATTATCCCAGGGGTTCAGACTCACCACAAATAACCGGATGGAACTCATGGCCGCGGTGGCGGGACTCGAAGCCCTGAAAGTAGGACCCTGTAATGTAACAATCTACACCGATTCGAAATATGTTGCCGACGCGGTCGAAAAAAAGTGGGTTTTTAACTGGGTGAAGATCCGTTTTAAAGGAAAAAAAAACAGCGATCTCTGGAAAAGGTTCCTTGAGATTTACGGACGCCATAACGTTAAATTTGTCTGGGTGAAAGGGCATGCCAATATTCCGGAGAATGAACGGTGTGATCAGTTGGCAGTTGCCGCGTCCTATGTGCCAAATTTACCGCAAGACACAGGATATCAACCCGGTATCGAATAATTCGCAGGACATCATTTATTTAATGAAATGAAATACATTTGTCAGGCAAATTCAATGAAAAAATGAGGTGGCTTTACAACTTAGGGATTCTCGTATATTACCTCCTGGTAAAAATCGTTTCGATCAGGAACGAAAAAGCCAGGAAATGGCTCCTGGGCAGAAAAGATATCTTCAAACGATTACGCGAAACAATTCCGCCGGGTGAACGGATTTTCTGGTTCCATGCCTCCTCACTTGGTGAATTTGAACAAGGAAGGCCTGTTATCGAGGCCATCCGAAAACTGAAGCCTGGGTACAAAATCCTTCTTACTTTTTTTTCCCCATCGGGTTATGAATTACGAAAGGACTATAAATATGCCGATTATATCTTCTACCTCCCTTTAGATACCAAAAGAAATGCAGCCCGTTTTATTGATATTGTCCGACCAGAGAAGGTCTTTTTTATCAAATACGAATTCTGGTATCATTATCTGACCCAATTAAAAGAGGAGGGAATACCCACTTATATTTTTTCTGCTTTATTCCGCCCGTCTCACATTTTCTTTAAACCCTGGGGAAAATGGTATCTGCAGGCAATAAGAGCTTACGAACATATTTTCGTACAAAACCAGGAATCATTCGATATCCTGCATAAATTTGGTTTTAAAAACATCTCCGTTTCCGGAGATACGCGCCTTGATCGTGTCGGCGAATTTGCAGATGCTGCTCCGGGACTTGAAAAACTTGAAATTTTTTGCGGCAGTCAAAAAGCCATTATTGCGGGCAGTACCTGGCCGGAGGACGAAGATCTCTTTATTCCTTACGTAAATAAATGTGAGTCGGGCCGGAAATTTATCATCGCGCCCCACGAAGTCACACCACAGTCACTCGCACGGATATGTGGTGCGCTCGAGAAACCGTATGCCTTTTATTCCACCGCTTTACCAGACGAATTGTTAAAGGCAGATGTACTGATTGTTGATGGATACGGGTATCTGGTCTCTGTTTATCGGTATGGGATGCTGGCTTATGTCGGCGGGGGTTTTACCTCCGGAATACATAGTATCCTTGAACCTGCGGTTTTTGGATTACCCGTGATTTTCGGCCCCGAATATCACAAATTTCAGGAGGCGCATGATATGTTAAGCATTGGAGCCGCGGCTTGTATTCATAATTACGAAGAACTGGAAGAAAAGATAACCGGTTACCTTTCGAATCCTGAAAAGCTTTCTCATGACTCAACCCTGGCACGAAATTATGTCAATAAAAATCGAGGTGCTTCAAAAAATATTGTTAAATATTTGTTCCTCTGAACAGATTTTACTCAACCCCACCTGTCAGAAAATTTATCTGCTTATTGCCTTGTTAATCTGTACCTTCCCCCACGATACACGATTTACCCGATTAATTTTTTTGGAAACAATTTTTGTTTTTTCATTTTGTATACAACTGATATTCATAAAACTAACATTATAAAGTTGATAACTTTTTTTATTTTTCTGAAAATAGTATATCCAAAATGCCGGTGATGTGCATATATTGCAAATGCAAAATCAGGATTTAAAGACGATAATAAATCCTAGTAAATCAACCTAATATTAGAAAATATGGAATTAAAAGAGATCACTCCCGAGCGAAAAGATGCCGTTCCGCCGACTTATTCACCGGATGAAGCATTTGTAGCCTCGGTCAAATATTTCAAGGGTGACGATCTGGCCGCCCGCGTATGGGTCAACAAGTATGCCTTGAAAGATTCTTACGGTAATATTTTTGAGCTGACTCCTGATGATCTTCATCACCGGTTAGCTGCCGAGATTGCCAGAATAGAAAAGAATTACCCGAACCCCCTTTCGGAAGATGAATTATTTGAATTGTTCAAAGATTTCAAATACATCGTGCCCCAGGGCGGTCCGATGACTGGTATTGGAAATGATTTTCAGGTTGGCTCACTATCCAATTGTTTTGTTGTTGGCAATGGCGC
>JBBRGI010000136.1:0-9061 GCA_038240855.1 Bacteroidales bacterium
ATGAACGGATATGTGATCCTTATATCAATAGTCGCAGCATTAGGTGGCTTACTTTTTGGCTTTGATACGGCTGTTATTTCGGGAACGATAAATTTTATTCAACCCTATTTCGGACTGTCGGAAGCCGGGGTTGGCTGGACAGTCAGCAGTTTATTGTTTGGCTGCATCGCAGGTGTTCTTATTGCAGGAAAAGCAGGTGATCATTACGGACGAAAGAAAATGCTGATGCTGGCAGCGCTGCTGTTTTTCTTGTCGGCTATTGGCAGTGCTTCGGCCCTTTCGCTGTCATTCTTTTTGATTGCACGAATTATAGGAGGAATCGCTGTTGGAGTTGCCTCGATACTTTCGCCCATGTACATCGCTGAACTTGCCCCTGCCAAATACCGGGGAACACTGGTTTCATTAAATCAACTGGCCATCGTGATCGGTATCCTGGTTGCATTTTTCAGCAATTGGCTGCTCGTGGATTCGGGGATTAACAACTGGCGATGGATGTTGCTTGTGATGGCTGCACCTGCTGTATTACTCTTTTTTAGCTTGTTCCTGGTTCCGGAAAGTCCACGCTGGCTGGTTGCACGAAAGCAATACGATAAAGCCTTTAAGGTGCTGCTGAAAACTTCAGGAAAAGATGCCGCGAAGGAACTCAGCGAAATCGGGGAGACATTAAAAAATCAGGAAAAATCGGCCTTCAGTGATTTGCTGGCCCCGAACATTCGTCCGCTTTTATTTATTGGTATAATTCTGGCAGTATTTCAACAGATTACGGGTATCAATACGATTATGTATTATGCCCCGAAAATATTTGCAAACGTGGGTCAGTCAAATGATTCGGCCCTGCTTCAAACCATAGCCATTGGCGGCACTAATCTGCTCTTTACTCTCGTTGCTATGGTGTTGATCGACCGGTTTGGACGAAGGCTATTGATTATGATTGGCTCTACGGGCATGTTTTTGATGCTTACCGGTTTGTCGGTGTTGTATTTTACCAGACAAACGTCAGGTATAATGGTCCTGGTATTTATCCTTGGATACATTGCCTTTTTTGCCGCCTCGCTCGGGCCGGCGCTCTGGGTGGTAGCGGCTGAATTATTTCCGAACCGCCTGCGCACCAAGGGGATGTCGGTTGCCATCGTATCGCTCTGGATCGCCTGTGCCATTGTGAGTATTTCCTTCCCCATCATGCTCGAAAAGCTCAGCGGAGGAATTACCTTCATGATCTTTGCGCTGATCTGTCTGGCCAATATGATCTATGTCTGGAAATACGTGATCGAAACAAAGGGAAAAACACTCGAAGAACTCGAAAAATCACTTAGTAAGGAGCTGATCCGCTAATCTTTAACAATATCATCCGATGCAACATACCATTGCCATTGACCTGGGAGGAACAATTATTAAGATTGGCCTGCTAAACAGCGGACAATTAATTGACAGGCGGGAAATCAAGGCCCGATCTGCTTCAGGTTTGAAACCACAGTTGTCTGAACTGGAAATTGCAATCAATGGGTTACTTGAATCCAGTAAAATTCACAAGGAAGATGTGTCAGGAATTGGTTTTTCATTTGCAGGGCTGGTTGATTCATCGCAGAACAGGATTCTTTCCACCAATCAGAAATATGAAGATGCTCCGGCAATTGACCTGGTTGGCTGGGCGCGAGAGAAATGGAACTGGGCATTGTTTGCCGAAAATGATGCACGAATGGCATTGTTGGGAGAGTGGCAATGTGGTGCCGGCATTGCCTGTAGCAATCTGGTAATGATCACCATTGGCACAGGCATCGGCTCGGCTGTTCTGATTGACGGGAAATTGTTGAAAGGGAAACATTTCCAGGCCGGTAACCTGGGAGGACATTTTGTAGTCAACCACCGGGGGACGACCTGCACCTGCGGAAATATTGGCTGCGTGGAAGCCGAAGCCTCAACCTGGCGCTTGCCTTCACTGCTCAAAGAACATCCGGGTTTTAAAAACAGTACGATAAAAAATGAGGAAACTCTCGATTTTAAGGCACTTTTTCACCAAGCGCAAAGCGATGATCAGGTGGCCAAAGAGGTTCTCGATCATTGCCTTTCTGCCTGGGGTGCCGGGATTATTACCATGATTCATGCCTTTGATCCTGAAATAATCATCCTGAGTGGCGGCATCATGAAAAGTGCTGATGTTCTTTTACCCGTTTTGCAGGAAAAAGTAAATACACAGGCCTGGACACCCTGGGGAAAAGTACAATTGATGAAGGCAAAATTTCCGGAATCTGCAGCCTTATATGGTGCCGATTACCTTGTAAGAACTTCCTTAAGCCGCAAATAAATTACATATCAAACTAATATCATGAAAAATCTCCTGCTGCTCTTAACACTCACGATCGTATTTTTCAGTTGCCGCGAATCAGTCAATCTAAGACAGGTAATCAATCTGAACGGAACCTGGGAAATTGCCAAAACGGAAACAATCAACGAACTGCCAACCGTTTTTACAGCAAAAGTTCCTGTACCGGGATTGGTTGACATGGCAATACCAGCTATTGACACCCAGGATAGTGCTTATGACAATTCAATTTACTGGCACCGAAGAACCTTCACTGTTGATGAAGTCAATGCGGATGTCATTCAGTTGAAAATCAATAAAGCCAAATACCTCACCCGGGTATATGTGAATGGAAAACTGGCAGGGGAAAATAGTTACAGCTTTACCCCTTCTGTTTTTGATGTAAAATCATTCCTGAATAAGGACGGTAAGGATAATGAACTGATTGTTTCGGTTGGATGCCGGAATAATCTTCCCGATACCGTAACTCACGGCGGAGACTTCGAAAAAACAAAGTATATCCCCGGCATATATGACGATGTAAAACTGACCATCGCAGGCTATCCATTTATTTCCAATGTTCAGGCAGTTCCGGATGTTGAATACAGGCAACTTCGTGTTTTAGCAGAGCTTATGACCGGCAACAACGACCTGACCAGGAAAATTTCCTATGTCGTCCGCGAGGCAGTTTCCAAAAAAGTAATTGCTCAGGGTGTTAATGAGCAGGACAAAAAGAATGATGACGAGCTCCAATTGGCAGATTTCATCATCAAAATGGACAGTTGCCAGCTATGGACCCCTGAGAATCCCTTCTTGTACGATCTCGAACTGGCCACTTCAGGTGATAATACCAGTACCCGTTTCGGGATGCGAACTTTCGCAGCAAGTAAGGACAGTGGTGTTTTTCTGTCGAATGGGAAACCTTATTATATGCGGGGTACCAATGTATGTATTTTCAGATTCTTCGAAGATCCCGACCGGGCCGGCCTGCCCTGGGATTCAAAATGGACTGTAAAGCTGCACGACCGGTTTAAGGAAATGCACTGGAACAGTATCCGTTATTGTATTGGATTTCCTCCCGAGAGGTGGTACGAAATAGCCGATAGTGTTGGCTTCCTGATCCAGGATGAATACCCCATATGGACCGGAGGAAATGGAGGATTTGAAAAGTTACTGAAAGGAATTACCTCCAAACAGCTTGCTGCCGAATACAGTGTATGGATGCGGGAACGGTGGAACCATCCCTGCGTAGTGGTGTGGGATGCTCAAAACGAATCGGTCAACGATACCACGGCAAAAGCGATACAGATTGCCCGAACTGCCGATCTGTCCAATCGTCCGTGGGACAATGGTTGGGCAACACCTGCATCGGATAAGGATGCGATTGAATCACATCCTTACTTATTTTCAAGATACAGAAAACAAGTCCCCGGTAAGGAAGGCTATCTTAAAGAATTATTTCAACAACCCCAGGCACCACGGAATGATCCCAATGCTCATTCGCCTGCCCCTGATGGCACTATTTATACTAATCCGGTAATTTTAAATGAATATGGATGGATCTGGCTCAACCGGAATGGCTCCACAACCACACTCACCGACCAGGTCTATGCCAATGTATTCCCTGAAGCCGATACCCCGGACAAAAGACTAGAAGTATATGCGAAAAACCTCGCAATTCTGACCGAATACTGGCGGGCACATCGGAAAGCAGGAGCAGTAATGCATTTCTGTGGTCTGGGCTATTCACGTCCGGAAAAACCACGCGGACAAACCAGTGACAATTTTACGGATATCAACAAACTGACTTACGAACCTCATTTCTATAAATACATGAAAGCGGCATTTAGCCCCGTCGGGATAATGCTTGAATTTTGGGAAAAGAACCTGAAAAATGGAGAGAAATTATCAGTTCCGGTACATCTGATCAATGATACATACGATATGGTAACCGATTCGGTCAGATTGAAGATTCTCAGCGGTGAAGAAATCATTTTCAGTCAATCATCCGCATACGAGCTGGACGGACTGGAGAAAAAAATCATTCAAATCCCGGTAACGATGCCCGCAAACAAATCAGGAAAATGTGTGCTTGAAGCTGAAATAAACTTCAAGGGGGAAATTGTAAAAAGTATCCGCGAATTTTCAATAAAATAATTTCAAACTAATTAAAAAATCACAGAATGAGCACTAAACGGTTAACAATCTATTTTTTAATCCTTTTTATAGGATTTTCAGCAGTACAAGTGATCGCGCAAAAGGCAACTGTAACTGTTTTTCCTGACTTAAAACAACAGAAAATCCAGTCAATCGGAGGAAATTATTGCCAGGCAAACTATTCTGATCACGCGTGGGATGCGATTGGAGAAGAGACTCTAAAACAGTTCAGACCAGCATATGTGAGGGTTGCGTTGCCATTGAAGTTGAAAAAAACTGATTTTTCAGCATATAGGGGAAAAAATTACATCAAACAACCGTTAGTGATCGGGGTATTGGAATCCCTGAAACGGATGAAAGAGGAGTTTGGCGTCAAAAATTTTACCATCTCAGTCTGGGACGTGCCCGATGAGTTGATCAGCGATCCGGCAAAAAGTGCGCAGCGTGTGATTAAACCTGAAGCATATGATGAGGTAATCACAATGCTGATTGATTTTCTTTTGAAGGCTAAAAACGATTACGGCGTTGAAGTGGACCAGTTTTCGTTCAATGAGTCTGACGGCGGTTACCAGATTATCTTTTCTCCGGAAGCAACAATTGCATTTATTAAACAAGCGGGGAAAAGGATGGATGAAGCTGGTCTGAAAACCAAATTCCTTTGGGCCGATACCGCACAAACAAAGGGAACGGTTGAATTTGCCACTCAGATAATGGCCGATCCATCCATCCGGAAGTATCTCGGTCCACTTTGTTTCCATAGCTGGTGGTCGGAGAAAATACCCGATCAGGAATTTGAACGGGTGGCCGGTCTGGGAAAAGCCTGGAATAAGGAGGTATGGTGCAGCGAACTGGGATTTGATGCGATATCGTGGAAAATAAAAGACATGAACAAAAGCTGGGATTACGGATTGCGATTTGCCAAAATAGCTCATCGTATGATGAAATATGCCCAAATAGAAGTCTCGCTTTACTGGACCTGGCAAAACAACTACGCCATCATGTCGGCTGATCTTCAGCAAAAATATCCTTCGTATTATGTCACCCGCCACCAGACCGATTTTCTAAATTCAGGGACACAAATTGTTCAATCATCAAGTTCAGAACCTGAAATACTTTCACTAAGTGGTATTCATCCCGACGGCAGCAAAATAATTCAACTCATCAACCTCAAAAAAGTGCCGGTTACTGTTGAAGTAAATGGCTTTGATGCCCTGACAATCGATCAGGTTTCCACCACAGAGGCAAACAACTGGGAGATCAGCAAGAATATAAATAAAACTAAAAAAGGAATTGCTACGTTTAAATTAAAAGCCGAATCGATTAATTCCTTCAGCTATAAATAAAGGAATGAAGACAAATTATTTGAAAAATCCCTCCCAATTCAACAATCTTCCGATTGTAGAGGTAAAAAGCACCCCATACAAGGTGGAAAATGGATGGGAAGCGATATGCACACGGTTAAACAGTAGGATTGAATCAATTACTGCACTGAAAAAACTCGTAGTGATCGAAACCTACCCGGGGGTGATCCATGAGGAACTGATTTCGAATTTGAAAAAGGGGTTGAATCACACCCGATTTATCCGGGCAGAAGATTTCATGTTGTCTGCAGAAGAGATCACGAAGCTTGTTTTTCAGGATGTGACCAACGACCGCATCTTTGGTTATCTGACACGTCTCACGATCGACGCATGGTTCGATGCTCCGAAGGTTCAAGTATTAAGCGCAGAACTTGAATCAATGACGGATGGGGTCATTGTGATCTACGGAAGTGGTGCTTCACTGATTTGTCCGAAACCCGACCTGCTCGTCTACGCCGATATGGCCCGCTGGGAAATCCAGTTGAGAATGCGCCGGCACCTGGTGGACAACCTGGGTGTAAAAAACAGGGATACAGAAGACTGGATGCTGCTCTACAAGCAAGGCTATTTTGTGGATTGGCGCGTTTGCGACCGGCTGAAAAAAACCTTGTTTGACCGATGGGATTTCCTGCTCGATACAAACAAGGAGGGTCTGCCCAAAATGATTGAAGGCAGCGCCATCCTGGAAGGGATGAAAATTGCTTCGGGCCGGCCGTTCAGCGTGGTGCCATTTTTTGATCCGGGGCCATGGGGTGGTCAGTGGATGAAGGAGGTTTGTAACCTGGATGCATCTGCCCCAAATTATGCCTGGTGTTTTAACTGTGTGCCTGAAGAAAATAGCCTGCTGCTTCAGTTTGGTCACGATGTGATTGAAATTCCATCGATCAACCTTGTATTCCGTCATCCGGGCGAATTGCTGGGCGATCCGGTTCATGGACGTTTTGGCGATGAATTTCCAATCCGGTTCGACTTCCTTGATACGATGGACGGGGGCCACCTGAGTTTGCAGGTTCATCCGCTCACTGAATATATCCAGGAGAAATTCGGGCTGCATTACACGCAGGATGAGAGTTATTACATGATGGAGACCGGCGAGGATGCGATTGTTTACCTGGGGTTGCGTGAAGGGGTAAACCCGGAAGCGATGCTGGCTGAACTGGATGAGGCACAGGCGGGTGGAAAACCTTTTGAAGCGGAAAAACATGTGCAAACGTGGCCTGTAAAGAAGCATGATCATGTGCTGATTCCTGCCGGAACAATTCATTGCTCGGGAAAAAGCAGCATGGTACTCGAGGTGAGTGCCACCCCTTATATTTTCACCTTCAAACTTTGGGATTGGGGTCGCCTGGGGATGGATGGAAAACCAAGACCCATCAATATCGAACACGGGAAAAAGGTGATTCAATGGGACCGGACAACGAATTGGACCATGGAAAATCTTGTGAATCATATTAGGATAGTTGCTGAAGGCGATGGCTGGGTTGAAGAAAGTACAGGGCTGCATGAGCGTGAATTTATCGAAACCCGCCGGCATTGGTTTACCAAAAAGGTGGAACACCATACCAACGGAGGTGTAAATGTGATCTGCCTGGTCGAAGGAGATCAGGCGATCGTCGAAAGTCCAACCAATAATTTTGAGCCGTTTGTCGTTCATTATGCCGAGGTGTTTATTGTACCGGCCAAGGTTGGAGCATACACAATTCGCCCTTTCGGATCCGGCGAAGGGCAAAAGTGCGGCACATTAAAAGGATATGTAAGGTTCTAAAAAAATGCGGCATAGCCGCAATATCTTTGTAGAAAGAATGACTAATAAGAAGCAAAGCAGCGTAGCTGCGACATAAAACTTAAAGGATTGAATATGTCGCAACTACGTTGCTATTAACGCTTTTCAAAACTATTACTACAAAGATTTTGCAACTACGTCGCAGGTTATGATTAATAAAAATTTTAATTATGCTTTTTTATCCCGGATTTGATATTACCCCCACTACCCAACCTATGGGTTTTAAATACGGCCCTGGCGTTTTTGGTCCGAAAGTCGAAAACCGCACCCTCGATTCAATCCGTCAAAGTTTGAGTGATCCTGAGTGCACAGGGCCTGATCCTGTCTATTCCATTGCAATGGATGTCGGTAAAGCAGAACATCTCCCCCTGCTAAAGCAACTTCATCTGCTTTATGGTGCGGTGACCTATGCAGCCGGCCAGTTGGGTAATGAACCGGTCCGAAGCCAGGGCCATATCCATAAAATATCGCTTCTATCAGGTTGGTCAACTCCGGAATTGTATGAAATCTGGTCGGGCAAAGCTATAATTTACATGCAGGAAACTGCGGAGGACAATCCGGGCCGTTGCTTTGCCGTTCTAGCCGGGCCGGGTGATGTCGTCATCGTGCCACCCGGATGGGCACATGCCACGATCAGCGCCGATCCCGGGCAACCACTCACTTTTGGTGCCTGGTGCGACCGGACGTATGGCTTTGAATATGAAGCTGTAAGGGCACACAAGGGATTGGCCTGGTTCCCGGTTATTCAGGAAACAGGGATAATCGGATGGAATAAAAATTCGCTTTATCAGGACAGTGAACTGATTGTAAAAAGTCCGGAGATATACCATCAGTTGAGGATCACACCAGGAGAGCCGATCTATAGTCAGTTTGAAAAAAATCCTGAGAAATTTGGGTATGTACCCTACCCACAAAATGCAGCAGAAACATGGGAAAAATTTACCCCTTAATTTTGCAGAACAAGAAGTGATTGTTTATGGTTTTCTTAACAAGTCCCTGATCTCGGTCAGCAACAATACTTCTGCTGAAGGAGCGGGAGGAGCAACAGGAGCAGGAACCTCTTTTCTGCTGAACTTGTTTATCAATCGTATCATCATGAAAATGGCCATTGCGATGATCAGAAAATCGATGGTCACCTGGACAAAATTGCCATAATTAATGGTAACAGCCTCCGTCACCACCTGATCCCCCTGCACAACGCTATCCTTTAAAACAATTTTGAGATCGGTGAAGTTAACCCCTCCCAATAATAACCCAAGGGGAGGCATCAAAACATCCGCAACAAAAGAGGCAACAATTTTCCCAAATGCACCGCCAATGATTACAGCGACCGCGAGATCGATCACATTACCGCGCATAATAAACAGCTTGAACTCGTTTAGCATTTTCATTTTGATTACGTTTTAAGGGTTTATTTAAAACAAAGTTACTATTTAACTTTAAACATGTTTTTGCGAATCG
>JBBRGI010000137.1:0-9053 GCA_038240855.1 Bacteroidales bacterium
CTGATTCATTTCAATGCCGGCATGTGGCATACTGGTTGGCATCAGTAAAAACGAACCTTCGTTGAGGGCAGGCATAAATTCTTTGCCTAATCCCGGAAATGTTTTATTGAAACTTTGCCATGTATCTGTTTTCTGAATCCCTTCAGGCATAAAGCCAAAAACACGGTGAACTCCCTGCCATGCCAGTATTCCCACAAAAATGGTCGCAATCGGTAAAACTAAAAATGTCCACTTATTGCGTAACGACCATTCCAGAATTGGCACATAGAAATATACGATCAGGGAGAGAATTACCAGTACCAGGGCAATGATTGAACTGACAAACAGATAATTGGAGAAATTGCTGATGTGCGCGCCGAGTGGCAACCAGCCAATGGTAAGGTAATACACCGCGAACAAAAGGGTTATCGCAATATTGATCAGGTTTGTGAAATGCTTTCGATTCTCCGGCCAGCGCGGAGCTAAAAGGTTATTGATTCCAATTGCCGTAAGCGCCAATGCCGGCCAGGCTCCCCAGATGCTAACAATAAGCACGCCTGCAATTATCAGTATCCAATTAAAAACTTTTTTGCTCTTTGAGGTGTCTATTCGGAAGTTGAAAAAGTAGTAAGCCAGCGTGGGCAGTACGATCATTCCCAATATATAGGAGGCCAGCAAGGCGAAGGTCTTGGTAAAAGCCAGCGGGGTAAAAAGCTTTCCTTCAGCGCCTTCCATTACAAAAACGGGTAAAAAACTCACCACCGTGGTGGCCAACGCTACGGTAACGGCTCCCCTGACTTCAGCAGTGGCTTCATAAATCACCTGTACAAGGCGTTTTCCTCTGGCCCCTTTGTTTTCGGGCATCTCGAGATGCCGGATGATATTTTCCACATCCACAATTCCAATATCGACCATCACACCAATGGCAATGGCAATTCCTGAAAGGGCGACAATGTTGGCATCAACACCCATCCATTTCATGGCGATAAAGGTCATCAAAACACCAACGGGCAACAGGAACGAAACGATGATGGAAGCCCGGAGATTAAAAATCAGCACGATAATAACAATGATGGCAATCAGGATTTCGTGCGACAAGGCGGATTCTAAAGTTCCTATTGTTTCCTGTATCAAACCGGTACGGTCGTAAAACGGAACAACGGTAACCTTCGAAACCGTACCATCGGCCAATGTTTTCGATGGAAGTCCGGTTTCAATTTCGGCGATTTTCTTTTTTACATTGTTGATCACTTCCATCGGATTTGAACCATAACGGGCAACAACCACTGCGCCAACGGCTTCAACGCCATCCTTGTCCAACCCGCCGCGACGGGGAGCCGGACCGAAGCTTACTTTTGCCACATCGCGGATCCGAACCGGAATATTATCCCGAACCGTGACTACCGCTTCATTTAAATCGTCAAGACTTTTTACATAGCCCAAACCCCGGATTACATATTCAACTTTGTTCAACTCGATGGTCTCCGCGCCAATATCCAGATTGCTTTTGCTCACCGCCTGCATCACGTCCATCACCGAAACGCCAAAGGCTTTCAGGGCATTTGGATCGACATCGACCTGATATTCTTTTACATAGCCACCAATGCTTGCTACTTCGGAAACTCCGCTAGCCGCTGATAGTGAATATTTAACGTAAAAGTCCTGAATGGTGCGCAGTTCCTGTGGATCCCATCCACCTGTTGGTTTGCCTGTTTTAGGGTCGCGGGCTTCGAGGGTGTACCAGAAAACCTGTCCCAGCGCTGTGGCATCGGGTCCCAGCGAAGGTTGAACACCTTGCGGTAGAGTGCCTGATGGCAACGAGTTGAGTTTTTCGAGAATCCGCGAACGGCTCCAGTAGAACTCGACATCATCGTCAAAAATCAGGTAAATGAACGACATTCCAAACATGGAAGTACTCCGGATGGTTTTCACTCCCGGAATTCCCAGCAACGAACTGCTAAGCGGGTAAGTAATCTGGTCTTCAATGTCTTTTGGCGAACGGCCCATCCATTCGGTGGCAACAATCTGCTGGTTGTCACCAATATCCGGAATGGCATCCACTGGAATCGGATCACGCGGGAGCATTCCTGTATGCCAGTTAAAGGGAGCATACACTGTTCCCAACAGGATGAAAACGACCAATAATAACATCGAGATCATCCGGTGTTCCAGAAAATATTTTAGAATTTTATTAAGCATGGGGATAATTTGAAAATGTGACAATTCGACAATTTGGTAATTCGACGATTGGACAATTCAACTACGTGACGATTCGATCCGTCAACCGACAGACGACTATCCGACAATGAGTTAATGTGAAGATGCGAAGAAGAATTAAGCGTAAACCTTATTATAAAGTAACTCGTCAAGTAATTCATCCTCCGATTAACCAATTGTCGAATTGATAAATCGCCCAATCGTCGAATTGATAAATTACCTATACTTGCAGCAACCCGGAAGTGTGTTGTAGATTTTATCGTCTGCTTTTACCCTGGCATTGTCGTGGCCGACAGATGCAATTTTTTTCGCGATCAGGTCCATGTTTGTTTTGGCCGGATCGTAAGTCACCGAAAGGACTTTACTTTTTGTGTTCCATTCTGCTTTGGAAACACCGTCAAGCTTTGCTGCTTTTTCGATACGGGCTTTGCACATATCGCAATTACCTGAAACCTTGAGTGTTTCAGTTTTGATAACAGTTGTATTGGAAGGATTCTGCGTTTGGGCATGGGAGTTTAGGCCCAATACGATTGCCAGCAAGGCAATTATAATGATTTTTACAGTTTTCATTTTCTTGATATTTGATGTTAATGTTTTAAAGAATAGAAACAATACTTCAGCAAAAAAAGTTGCATAACTATTCTGCTAAAGAGACAGGGGAAACAAAAACATCAAATACGGAACACACAAATGCCGGGTAAACTGACAGCGCTTACCATAAAATTGCCTGGCGGCCTGACATTTGTATTAATGAAATTTAAGACTGATAATGAGTGAATCCCGCCACTTGCAGGGATATCAAAAACCTGTAAAACAGGTTGTGAAAACGCTTTAAATTCGAAAGCCGAAGAGGCATAATTGTTATCGACTACAAAAACCGAAACTTTGTCTTTACAGCAATTGGTGCCAAGATGCTTACCCGTCGAAGGACATCTATCGACAGGGCCTTCCATACCACACGAAGCCAGCTCACCCGAAAACGATACTTTGGTTGCTGCAATTTTACCGCTACAATAATGCGTGGCAACAGTAAAATGCATCACCGAAAGAAGGATGAGCAATGAAACCGATATGGATAAAAACTTCTTCATACAAAAGTTAAAACGAATACCCATTAAAAAAGTTTTCAAATATACAATTAAAAAATGAAAAGCATAACCAAATATGGACTGGACGAAGCGGTCGCCAACTGTTTCATCAAACTCTGGACAAATGAAGCGACCTGACACATTTTACTTTACCAGGTAAAGTAATAAAAACTGATAACCAGAAGAAATTACTTCAACAGGTAAAAAATTTAGATTAATTTAACGGTCATGAATTTCGATTACTGGTTCAAGATGCATATTGCAGACCGGGCAGTTGCCAGGTGCATTATAAGTTTTATCCCCTTCACATTTCATTGGACATTGATAGACTGATTTTGGCCTTGGATTGCCTTCTGGTTGCTGTTCGTGTCCGCTTCCGCTAAAATATAACGGCGTTTCATGCAACTCATTTCCCTGTCCTGAATTTCCGAATTCTGCATTAAAGTTAATCATGATAATTATTTTTTAAATATTGCCAATATCTCAAAATTACGAAAGTTGAAATATCATAGTGTTACACATTTTAAGGAAAAGTTTTCATCATTCCACCTTTTGGAGGATTATAACCCCGGGCTACCTGAATCACAATAGCTCAATAACCAGTTTTAATTATAGCTCATTCTCCAAAAATCTTCAACGATAAATCGGAAATATCATGGTCATACGGTCAGACTTACATGCTCAATTACCCCGAAAGTGCCAATTTCAGGCTTAATTCAGACGAAACTTTGTGTTATCCTGAACATTTTGCCTATAATAACAGTTCTTTGATTGTAGAACATGCCTTTTTTGTGGCTGTTCAGGCTCCCGGGTTAATGCCGTTTATACTTGAGGGATCAAGGAATTAAATAACTATCATTAATGTAAAAGCTACAAAGCTGGATTTCCTATTTTAATTACAAATCAGATTGTACTATGAATATCAGCCTATGTCACTTTACAGATAAAATTAATTAAAGAACTTCAAAAAAGGACGCCTATGGTGAAATATGCCAGAAAAAGCGATGAAGATGTTCGTATCATCCCCACCGCAAATTACGATTCAAAAAAACTCATGAAATGTTAATTAAAATCAGTCAAATTTATGAAAATGCATCAAAATATCCAGAGCGGTGAAAATCCGTGGACAAAATTTTTTAGAATTATGAAATTAACTCTAATTCTTTTGTTTGGAAGCCTGGTAGCTGTGAAAGCCTCAACGTACTCACAGAATACCTGGCTCAGTTTATCTGCTGACCGGGATGTAATAGTGAAGCAGAAAGGCTCAGCCGATCCCGTAACAGTTCTCCAGCAACAGCGCAGTGTTTCAGGAAAGGTAACCGATGAACGCGGTGGTTCACTGCCGGGTGTTTCGGTTGTTGTAAAAGGGACTGTAACAGGGGTAATTACAGATAATGATGGTAATTACACACTGGGAAATATACCCGAAAACGCGACCCTTGTCTTCTCTTTTGTTGGTATGAAAACCCAGGAGGTACCAATAGTAGACAGAAATACGATAAATATCCTGATGATTGAAGAAACAATCGGCGTCGACGAGGTTATTATAACAGGTGTGGCCAGTGGCACACCAAAACGTAAATTAGGTTTTGCCATTGACAAAATCAGTGCAAAAAGTTTACAACTTGTTCCGGCTGTAGATGCTTCCACGGCACTCCAGGGTAAAGTAGCTGGTATAAAAATAACCAAAACAAGCGGGGCACCAGGTGCTAGTTCTGATATTCAGCTTCGTGGCGTAAAAACAATTTTCGGCAGCTCAAATCCACTTATCATTATCGATGGAGTTCAGACCGAACTTGGCCTGTCGGATGTTAATGCGCAGGATATCGAGTCGATAGAGGTGCTCAAGGGCGCTGCAGCATCGTCACTTTACGGATCACGCGCTGCCAACGGAGTTGTAAGTATTTTTACCAAGCGGGGAAGTTCGATGGCCGCAGGCAAAGTACAGATTGATTATCGGATCGAAACGGGCAAGAGCTATATTGGCTATGTTCCGCCCAAATCGATTGCAACCAATAAAATTGTCGGGAATGGCTTGGTAACGACCAATGATGATCCTGATCAGGTGATGGATAATTTGTATCCTACAACCTACGATCACGTTTCACAATTCTTCAATCCGGGTGGTTATACAACAAATTTTTTATCGCTTAAGGGAAATTCTTCGGATTCACGCCTTTCGGTTTATTCATCTTTTCAATCGACCAAAGAGCAAGGTATTGTGAGTATGGTAGACGGAAACAGCCGGGAAAATTTTAAAATTAACCTCGATTACAGGATTTCAGATCAATGGAACCTTACATCTTCAACCCTGTTTTCCCAGTCAAAATCGGATAATCGTGCCTCTGGAGCGTTCTCTCTTTTATTGGATAGTGACCCCAATGCAGACCTTAATTTACCCAATGAAGACGGGACACCCTACAAGGTAAATGTCAATAAAATCAAGTCCACGTCTCCCAACCCTTTGTATGAGATATCGAACACCCTGAACGATAGTAAAACTCAAAAGTTAATATCCTTCGTCGGGCTTAAGTTTACACCAACCGATTTTCTGCTTTTTGAAGCCTCCTACGGAACCACCCGCAGCACCGGCGACGATTTCTATCTGTCACCCAAAGGCAAACTTAAAACCGATCTCACCGAAGACAATGGTTTCATCAGCCGGGGTCAATGGAACAATAAAGAAGAAATTGTAACGATTGAAGGTTCTTTTTTCAAAAAATTCGGAGATTTTAATACCCGGATAAAAGCACAGTTTCTTTACGAATCATCCGAAAGCAGTAGCTTGAATGGGTCAGGGAACAACTTGGGTGTAAGAGGCATGGGTGTAACATCGGTAAATCTGAGTGCTAATCAAAGTTCTTCATCGGGCATTTTTGAAAATACCGCCTACAACTATGCGTCCATCATCGCAGGCGACTACAAGGATAAATACATTGTTGATGCACTGATCCGGCGCGATGCTTCCTCATTATTCGGTTCAGATGTCAGGTGGCAAACGTTTTACAGAACATCAGCAGCCTGGCGTATTACGCAGGATTTCGAAATTCCTGGAATTGAGGAATGGAAACTGAGGGCATCGTATGGAGTGGCCGGTTTACGCCCGCCATTCGAAGCCCAGTATGAAGTATTTGCATTGGTCAACGGAGTTCCGGGAAACATGGAAACACTCGGGAATACCAAGCTGAAACCATCTTTTTCACACGAATTTGAAGTAGGTACCGATATGTTCTTCCTCGACAGATTCAATTTCAGCTTTAGTTATTCAGACGCGAAAAATACCGATCAGATTTTGAAAGTACCGGTCTCCCCGCTTTCCGGGGCCGCTTTCCAATGGCAAAATGCAGGTACCATCAAATCAACCTCAGTTGAAGCAAGTTTAGGCTATAGTATCTTTAGAGGAAAAGAAGTAAGTTGGGATGTATCGCTGATGTTTGACCGAATCAGACAAAAAATCACCAAACTCAATGCCACCCCGTACATGCTCAATGGTACACGTTTCCGTATCGAGGAGGGTGTGGATTTTGGCGTTCTTTACCTTGATAAATTTGCCAGGACTTATGCCGATGTTAGTAACCAGGTGCCTGTGGGAAGAACTGTAGAAGAATGGTTTGCAGTTAACAACCAGGGATTTATCGTGGAAAGAACTGCAATCGGCACAGTCAACGAAAAACCCGTAAAAATTAAAGACAATAAAGGGAATATCGTGGCATTGCCGGCGGCAAACTTCAATCCAGATTTCAATATGAATTTCACCTCCACGTTAGCATACAAGGGCTTTACATTTTACTTTCTTGCGTCGTGGCAGAAGGGTGGTGAGGTATATAACCACTCAGTTCGTTACACCACCGAACCAAAGCTGCTTGATCAGTCCGGACTCCCATGGAACGCCGTAAAACCTCTTACCTACTATGAAAACAGTGGTCAGACAGGCGGTATACTGGGATGGGACAATGATGTGCTGGCTTTTGATGCCACTTTTTTGAAAATCAGGGAAATTTCGCTGAGTTATGACTTAAAAGCAGCAGCCCTGGAAAAATACATCAAAAACATCCGGCTCAGTGTAATCGGAAGGAACCTAATTACACTGACCACCTATCCGGGGTTTGATCCTGAAACCGGAAGAAGTGAACCGGCCAAAGGGGTGGATTCAAATGCTTTTCGTTTTGATTCAAACGATTCCTATCCCCTGTACAAGATGGTCAGTGGCTCTATAGC
This sequence comes from Bacteroidales bacterium, assembly GCA_038240855.1. GTDB lineage: Bacteria > Bacteroidota > Bacteroidia > Bacteroidales > Prolixibacteraceae > JAAFHB01. The sequence goes on from JBBRGI010000137.1 coordinate 7,503, forward strand.
TATAACATTTTAATAATTAACACGATGAAAACATTAAGATACCTATTATTATCAGTTTTGCTCTCGTTCTCCGTTTCGTGCAACGACTTGTTTAAGGATCTGGACGTAAGGAATGAGAACCAGCCGAATATAGCTGATTTATATACCCCGGAAGATTTTTATGCACTGCTGAAGAACGGCTACAATACCTGGTACAACGGTGCAATCGCCGCCAGCCCGTCTATAGCATTTGGCAATGCTCAGCTATTTGCCAATGGAACACCCGGATGGGGTTCAGGTCCGCTGTGGTTTATCCCCCGGCAACCCCTGTTCAACGATCAAAGTCCTGATCCGGTCATTGTAATCAATTTCGGCGCCTGGTATAATTTCTATTCGGGAATCGGAACAGCCATCAAGATGTCAAAAATACTGAATGAGCCCGAATTCAAATTAGAGTTACAGGGTATAGATTATACAAAAAGGGCCAAGGCACATGTATATATTATCCAGGCATTGTTGTACGGCAACATTGCCCTTCTCTACGATAAAGCCTACCTGTTTACAGAGGAGCATGATGCAATTACCTTCGACTATGTGGCAAATACAAAATCATACAAGGATGTTATGGCCTTTGCCATTAAACGGCTCGATGATGCAATTGCCTTAATTCAGGCTGACCCTGTCGACACCGACTATCAGTCTGTCATTGCAGGCGTGGAATTCAATAAGGCGAGATTACTCCAGTTTGCAAATTCGATGGCTGCCCGTTTTCTTGTTTCAAATGCACGCACCCCGGCAGAGAACACTTTAACCGACTGGGCCAAAGTGAAAACTTATGCCGAAAAAGGGATACAGGAAGATTTTAATGTTCTTTATGAGCCAGGATGGAGAGGGAAAGTAATGACCCGTGACGAAGGGGCCAACTACCTTGCATTATATAATTGGCACTGGATTCGCGGAAACCAGTGGCTTATAAACAAAATGGCCCCAAATGATCCGGCAGCTGTTTATCCGTGGCCTGTGGGTGTGAACAGACTGGGCGAGATTAAAAATCCCTCGGATTTAAGGTTAAATAAATACTTCAAATGGGATGCGCAGAGCGACCAGTGGTTTGGCTGGAGTCGTGTGGGAAGACCTGGTTACGGCTATTTCATTCGTTGTGAGTACCGGTATTGGAGATATTATGAGGTTATTAATGCGGAGGAAGGATATGTTGGCCATTTCCTCAAGGCAGAAAATGACCTGTATCTTGCCGAAGCTAAAATACGGCTTAACCAGGTTGCCGGTGCAGCTGCTTTAATCAATATAACCAGGGTTGGTATAGGCGGACTACCGCCCGCAACGGATGGAGACAGTAATCTGCTTGAAAAGCTTTTTTATGAGCGGTATGTGGAAAGCGATCTGGTTTGGGCTCATCTGGGATATTTTGACAAACGTCGTCAAGGTCAGCTCTTACCCGGAACTGCGTATCATTTCCCGATCCCCGCGCCGGAACTACTGATGCATGGTCAGCCTGTATACACATTCGGGGGAGCTCCGGGAAGCGAGATGTAATTAATCCTTATTAAAAAT
>JBBRGI010000138.1:0-8977 GCA_038240855.1 Bacteroidales bacterium
AGTCGCATCTTAGGAGCAGATGATTTATTGATTTTTGGTTGAGGGAGATATTGATTTAACTTTAAATGAAAAGACACTTCTATCTTATTGTATTGATATTAGGCCTTTTATCAGGATGCAGCTATTTTTCCGATTCGTCTCCGGGCGATGTTGTGATTGCTAAAGTTGGTGATAAATTGTTATTGCGCAGAGAACTTGCGTCTTCACTTCCTGTTGGTATTACCAGGACCGACAGTGTGAATCAGGCTAAAGATTTCGTTCAACGCTGGGTAAAGCACGAATTGATGCTGCTTATGGCGGAAGAAAACCTTGCGGAAGATCAGAAAGATGTTCAGCGCGAACTCGATGCTTACAGGACATCTTTGCTAATTCACAGGTATCAGCAGCAGCTCGTAAGTCAGCGGCTTGACACAGCGGTTACCGCTTCGGATATTCGTCAGTTTTATGACCAGAATCCCCAGAAATTCATTCTTGACCAGGACATTGTTAAGGCAGTCTACATTGAATTGCCTAAAAGTGAAGCGAAAGCCGATCAGTTGAAAAGATGGATGGGTGCCCTGGATGATCAATCGCGCACAGAACTTGAAAAGTTTAGTTTTCGGTACGCCACAAAATTTGATTACTTTAACGAGCAGTGGATCGACTTCAGCCAAATCAGGTCAAGGATGCCGGTTAGTTTCGCAGGTGCTGATATCACACTCAAAAAGAATCGTTTTATTGAAGCTTCAGACAATAACAAATATTATCTTGCAGCTATTAAGGATTACAAGCTAAAAGGAGAAAAAGCGCCTTTCGAATTTGTTAATGACAGGATTGCGAACTTAATCCTGAATAACCGGAAAATGGAATTTATTGAAGAACTTCAAAAAAATATTTATCAAAAAGGTAAAAAAGAGAATCTATTTAAAATTACAGACTGATATTAAGATATAAAACATGCTCAAAAACGTAATAAAAAGTGTTCTTGTTCTGGGGACAATCATATCCGGACAGACAATCTCAAAAGCCCAGGATAAAGTCGTTGACCAGATCGTGGCAGTAGTGGGAAGCAATCCGATCCTTAAATCTGACATTGAGACACAGGCGATCCAGATGCAGGCACAGGGAGTAACTACTCAGGGTGATGCCAAGTGCGAAATTCTGGAACAACTGCTTGAACAAAAACTACTTCTGGCAGAAGCTGAACTTGACACCCTGATTATTGTAACTGATAATCAAATCAATCAGCAAATGGATCGGCGAATGAGTTATTTCATCGAAAACATAGGCTCGGAAAAAGAGGTTGAAAAATATTTCAACAAATCAATTATGCTTCTCAAAGCTGAGATGAGCGAAACAATAAAGGAATCGTTGAAAACTGAACAGATGCAGGGCAAAATCATCGAGAAGGTAACGGCTACGCCCTCTGAAGTACGGCAATTCTTCAGACAATTACCCGAGAAAGATATTCCTGAAATCGGCTCTCAGCTTGAATATGCCCAGATAACAGTTCTTCCGGCAATTACAGAAAAGGAGGATCTTGAAGTAAAAGCAAAACTTCGCGATTTCAAGAAACGTGTTGAGAATGGGGATAATTTTGCGACACTTGCCATTATGTATTCCGAAGATCCCGGGTCGGCCAGGAATGGGGGTGAAATGGATTATATGGGCAGGGCAATGCTCGACCAGGCCTTTGCCACTGAAGCCTTTAACCTTAAACCCGATCAGGTTTCGAAGGTGGTTAAAAGTGAATTTGGGTATCACATTATACAGTTAATTGACCGCAAGGGAGAAAAGATTAAATGCCGCCATATTCTGCTCAAACCCAAGGTAGATCCATTGGAACTGGAAAGAGCAAAAAACAAAATTGACAGTATAGCTGATTTTATCCGTAAAGGGAAGATGACCTGGGAGCAAGCCTCCTTCCTCTATTCTTCAGATAAAAGTACCCGGAACAATGGTGGATTAGTTACTTCTCAACAAACAGGGTCTTCGAAATTTGCCATGGATGAGCTGGATCCTGATGTAAGCAAAGTGATCACAGAAATGCATCTTGGTGAAACCTCAAGTCCGTTTTTGTCGGTCGACGACAAACAAAGACAAGTGTATAAAGTGATAAAACTGATCAATAAAACCACTCCGCATAAGGCCAATCTCCAGGAAGATTATCAGCAACTCAGCGAGATGTTTCTTGCAAAGAAGAAAGAGGACGTATACCGTAAATGGATTGCCAAACAGCAGGCAAAGACTTATATACGGATTGATGATACATATGCCAACTGCAACTTCAAACTTAAATCATGGAAAAAGTAAACACTTAAGTTTAGATTAAATTACATTGCATGGTTTATGAGCCAACACAAAAAAACTGCTTTTTTCCCTTTTTTCCTTCTGTTAGTAGTTGTCATGTCGTTTATCCAGGCGATACAACCACAAGACACTAAAAAGAAGCGACGTGTCGATATTGATCATGCAGATATCTGGACTTTCGATACGTCAATAGTTGCAAATGCGACCCGATTGATCGGTAATGTTCAGTTAAGTCATAACCAGGCGCTGATGTATTGTGACAGCGCATATTCCTACAATGACAGTAACAGGTTTGATGCCTTTGGCCATGTCCATATCATTCAAGGCGACACTTTACACTTGTATGGAGATAAAATGTATTACAACGGCGACTTACGATTAGCCCGGTTTGTAAATAATGTGAAACTTGTCGACAAATCGATTACACTTACCACACAAGCGCTCGATTTTGACCTTAATACAAACATAGGCTATTATAGTAACAGCGGAAAGATTGTTGATACAGCCAATGTATTAACCAGCCGGATCGGAAGGTATTATTCAAATGATAATATGCTTTTTTTCAAGGACTCGGTTGTATTAACCAACAAGGATTTTATTTTACGTGCCGATACCCTGAAATACAACAGCGAGACTGAAAGAGCTTTTATTGTCGGCCCGACTACTATTACCGGGACCGAAAAAGAAGGTGTCCTGTACTCAGAAAATGGTTGGTATGATACAAAGACGAATATAGCTGAACTTTACAAGGCGTCAAAACTTACCAACAAATCACAGGTACTTGAAGCAGACACTTTATTTTACGACAGGGCAACCGGGAACGGCCGTGGAAAACATAGGGTAACGTTGACTGATACGACAAACAAAGTAGTGATTAAGGGGAAGATTGGTGTTTATAATGAAAATACCAAAATAGCTTTTGTCACCGATTCGGCCATGTTTATTCAATACGGGAAAAAGGATACTTTGTATATGCATGCCGATACGCTGCAAACAAAACCAGATACTGCAGATGTCGAAAGGAAAGACGATAAATATTTTATGGCTTACCGAAGTGTCAGATTTCATAAGCCTGATTTGCAGGGTAAATGTGATTCGCTGGGCTACAGGATGAAAGATTCAACCATGCTTTTGTTCTACGAGCCGGTGTTGTGGTCTGAAAAAAATCAGATGACAGCCGAGAAGATTCAGTATGTGGCCAAAAATCCTGACCCGGACATCGCCCGTTTGGAAAACGACGCTTTCCTGGTGCTCTCGGAGGATTCGGTTAGATTCAACCAGATTTCGGGTAAGACTATTGTTGGTCAGATTTTTGAAAACAAACTTCGGATTGCAGATGTGAATGGTAATGCCCGAACACTCTATTATTTAAAGGACAAGAACAAATACTCCGGATTGAACCAGACACTGAGCAGCAAAATTAAATTGCATCTTACGGATAATCACATTGACACAATCAGCTTTTACCCTAAACCTGAGGCAAAGACAATACCTCTAAAAGAAATCAAGCCTGACGAAATCGAGCTGGACGGTTTTATCTGGAGAGCAAATGAAAGACCAGTCAACCGGTATGATCTTTATCCCATTGATGAAAAGCGCAAAAAAATTGCAGGTCCCGCGAAGAAACCTGCATCTATAGACAATTTAACCCAATAGTATTTTTGCGCAGAAATTACCTGCAATTCAGTTTTAAAGGGTCACAATATTACAGGAAGATATGGGCCCAACCTGTTTGCGGGTCATCCAAATATAGCGATAATGAACCTTAGTATTCATCTTCATTAAAAAAGAAATCGTCCTTGCTGGGATAGTCAGGCCAGATATCCTCAATCGATTCATAAATTTCGCCTTCATCTTCCATCTCCTGCAAATTCTCGATTACTTCCATCGGTGCGCCTGACCGAATGGCAAAATCGATTAACTCATCTTTTGTTGCAGGCCAGGGTGCATCTTCAAGTTTCGAAGCTAATTCTAATGTCCAGTACATATTATTTCTTTAAGATTAAATTATTTTGCTCAGAGTGCGATTTTACTATTATTTTTTTGAAAATAAAAGTCCAAACTGACTTTATTTACGTTTTCCATGGAATTTCTTCGACCATGCCATCCCGGGCTACTTTTCGCGACAATACATACAAGTAATCAGACAAACGGTTCAGGTATTTGAGCACATCACCAGGAACCGGAATATCCGCAGATAGCTGGTACGTTCTTCGCTCCGCACGCCTGCAAACCGTCCTCGCGATATGGCAATATGAAACAGGATTACTGCCACCAGGAAGCAGGAAACTGGTTAAAGGAGGCAGCATATCGAGCATCTGATCCATCCGCGTTTCCAGAAACAAAATATCCTCCTCACAGCATGGTAATTTCCCCGTGAGATCGGCCTTGTCAGTATCTGTCGCCAAAAGGGCTCCGATAACAAATAATTTATTCTGAATTTCAATTAAATCGCGAATAAGCTCAGAATCAATATCCTGCGACCGTATCAATCCAATCCAGGAGTTTAATTCGTCAACTGTACCATATGCTTCGAGTCGCAAATCATACTTTTTGACTCTTGTGCCACCAATTAATCCGGTGGTACCATCGTCGCCCGTTCGGGTATATACACGCATGATTTAAAATTTACTGTATTGATTAATATATCGGCTTCTCGTTTTTATGATCTGTCTCAACCTCTCCGTCCTTTAACTTAATAATGCGATGAGCATGCATGGCAATATCCTCTTCGTGTGTGACCAGGATAATTGTATTACCGGCTGCATGAATCGCGGCAAAAAGTTTCATAATTTCTTCTGAAGTTTTTGAATCAAGATTTCCAGTTGGCTCATCGGCTAAAAGAATTGAAGGGGTATTGACCAATGCCCGCGCAACAGCCACACGTTGCCGTTGACCCCCTGATAATTCGTTGGGGCGATGCTCCATCCTGTCTGATAGACCGACACTGGTTAATTTATCAATTGCAAGTTCAATTCTTTTTTCTTTTCCCATTCCGGCATAGATCAGCGGAAGCATCACATTTTCGAGAGCCGTATACCGTGGTAAGAGATTAAATGTCTGAAATACAAAGCCAATTTCCGTATTTCGGATTTCAGCAAGCCGATCATCGTCTAATTTACTGACATCCTTATCGTTGAGCTGATAGCTCCCGGAAGTCGGGGTATCCAGGCAACCAATAATGTTCATCAGCGTTGATTTTCCGGAACCTGAGGCTCCCATAATTGCCACATATTCACCCTTAAAAATATCAAGTGAAACCGAACGCAGGGCCAAAACAGCCTGTGTTCCTACCTGGTAGTTTTTAACAATGTTATGCAGTATGATTAACTTTTCCATCCATTCAAATTTTCAATTGCAAACTTACATAAATAGATCCTGAATACATGCGGGAATAAAAATAATCGGAGCCAGCTTAACTCTCATCCTCTGAAGGTTTCGTCAACAGTATTTTATCACCTTCCTTCAGCCCGCTTTTTATCACAACAAATTTATCATTCTGACTGCCGATTTCCACATCACGGATGCTGACATTCCCATGTTCCTTTAAATATACAAACTGCTTTCCTGTTTCAGTAAACAGAGTGGAACGTGGTATTACAAGCACATTTTTCTCCCTTGCAATAATTATTTCGTTGTTTGTTGTCATGGCTGGTTTTATGGTGTTATTCTCAGCCGAGATTCGGATATTCACTTTAAACACCCTGGAGTCAAAACCACTCATCTCCTGCCCCACATTCGAAATATTGGATATTGCCCCTATTTTTTCCTGGTTCTTAAGTGCATCAATGTAAACCCTTGCGCTGTCGCCCAACTTTATCTTTGCAACATAGATCTCCTCAACGTAAGTTTCGGATACCAGCACCGACAGGTTAGGTAAGGTGGCAATCACGGGATTTTGCATACTCACGTTTGAGCCTATGGTGAGCTTTCGGCTTCCCCCGCGCCCGTGTGTGCGCCCATAAATCAACATTCCGTCCTGCGGGGCAGTAATACGTGCAGCTTCAAATGCTTCCTGGTATTTCTTGTCCTTTTCAACAAGCTTTTCCATGTAGTTTTCATCCCTGGTTATACGGATTTTAAGTGACTTTTGTGTCAACTGGTAAGCCCGTTTCCTATATTCAAGCTGACGTAATGATCTTTCGTAAGACATTCGCGTTTTGCGTAGAAAGGCCGGCGATTCAAAGGCCGCCTGCTCAAGTTCGATCTGTTTGTACTTCAGATCAAAATTAAACTGTTCAAGTCCGTCTCTGAGTTCCACAAGGTCAACGGCACTATCTATCTTGGCATCGCTAATATTGAAAAGAATTTTTTTCAGCGCTTCTTCATTGTTCGATTTTAGCTGTTTGATTCTTCCCTGGTCAAGTAGTGCCACATAGTCACCTTTTTTGACAATAGAACCTTCGGGAATGAGATCCTTGATCTGGGTTTCGTAGATTTCGAGCGAGCGGTCTCCAAAAATATCAGGAATATTAATCAGTACAGCCTTTTCACTTTGAATCTCTCCCTTGCAGGAGATCAGCGCTTCGAAATTATCCCGCTTTACCTTGTACACAGTTGATGCAGGCTTTATCCCCAAATAATACACTCCGGCAATCGTGAGTATGATGATTGCGGTAGTAATCAGGATTCCTTTTTTATGTTTGATATATATATGCTTCATTGGTTCAGTATTTTATCGAAATCAGCGCTTAAATCGATACCTTTCTCAAAATCAAACAAGGTAACCTGCCGGATCTGGTAATAGGAGGTCCAATATTTACGTAATGAATTAATGTAGGCCCTTCTGGCATTCTCGAGATCGTTCCGGGCCAGGTTTAGTTTTGTAACATCAAGTTTACCTATTTTAAACCGGCGAATGGTTACATCGAAGCCCATTTGTGCAATGGTATCGGCACGTGCGGAGTTTAAGACCTGGTTCGACTGAAGATTGAATTCCAATACACTCATCAGCACCGACTGCTCAAAATCGATACGTTCCTGCTTTACAGTATTCACAACCACATCGCGGCTCGATTTCGCCATCAAAAGCTGTCCTTTGCGTCTTCCCCAGTCAAGAATTGGAACTGACAGACCCACCAGCGCAAGATTGCGAAACTGATTGGGATCCTGGTATGCTTCTGAAAGAACCGGCGCTCTTCGTGTCAAACCCAACGAGGCACTCACATCAGCACTCAATCCATTCTGTGCTTTCGTCTGCCTCACGATATTGTCCTGTTCGAGCAGTCGCTGATCCTGTAAAAGGACATCAGGATTGTTCTGCATCGATTTGTTTATGGCTTCTTCTACATTTACCTGTAAAGCCGAGGTAATCGTGTTTGGTATGACACACTCGATAATTGAATTTTTATCGAGGCCCAAATACGAATTTAAATCTGCACGGGCTCTTAAAAGACCTTGATTTGCCCTTGTAAGCGCAAGCCGGGAATTCATTAAATTCAACTCGAAGTTTAAGAGTTCATCCTGGGTAACCGTCCCAACCTGATAACGACCCTTCCCAATCTGATACAAGGTGTCAGAATTGGCAAGATTGGTTGTTGCAATATTAATCTCAATCTGGGCATCGACCAGTTCAAAAAATTTGTTTGTGGCTTTTACGGCTATATCTTCCTTCGATTGAATTAAGTTTTTCTTTGCCACTTCAAATTTAAGCGGTTCAATCTTCGATCTCCATCTCAATGTATTGTATCCATTGAGTCTCTGCCGGTAACCCACCCGAATCTGATCTGCAGAAAATTCTGTTTTATCTTCATCCCCAAAATTTTTAGTCATACCCAGATCCGAACTAACCGAAATGTTTCCCCCGGTTAATCCGACATTCTGTGAGAGTCGTAATGATGCATCAGAAGAGTAACTTTCCTGTGGAGAGTATTCCCAAATTTTAGTCGTTGTGTTAAACACACGAATATTGGAATTACTATACGAAAACGGATCGGCACCTACTGATAAGGAAGGTAATTTATCAGCTCTGTAATATTTAAATGCCCAATAACTTGACCGATACATGTTCTGTTGTTTGAAAGCATCGATCGACTGTTTTGAAGCCAGTTCAATTACTTCGGGAAGGGTAAGTTTCAGTATATTTTCCTGGGCAAGCCATCGTTCTCGCGCTGGCGGGGCTGGCGATCTACTTCTACCGCGAGAACACGCGCGACCTGCGCGAGGCCGAACGGCGCGTCACGTTCGTCAATCAGGTATCGCACGAACTGAAAACGCCGCTGACGAATATCCGCATGTATGCCGAGATGCTGGAAGAACAAATTGCGGAGGACGACGAGAGGGGGCGGCGGCATCTCGGGGTGATTCTCGATGAAAGTCGCCGCCTCAGCCGTCTGATCGCGAACGTCCTGACCTTCGGGCGCCGCGCGCGCGGCGGCGTCGGATTGCGTTCCCAGCCGGGCGTTGTCGACGAAGCCGTAGCCGCGACCATTGAAACCTTCCGCCCGGCGCTCGAAGACGGCGGCGTCCGGATCGAATTCAGTGCCGGCGCGGCGGCGACGGTCCTCTTCGACCGCGACGCCCTGGATCAGATTTTGGGGAACCTGTTCAGCAATGTCGAGAAGTACGCGACAAGCGGCGGCGCGCTGTTTGTCGAAAGTTGTGGCGGGGCCAACGGCGACGCGGACAGCGTTACTCGAATCACGGTGGCGGATCGCGGCCCGGGCATTCCGTCCGAGCACCGCCGGCG
>JBBRGI010000139.1:0-8965 GCA_038240855.1 Bacteroidales bacterium
TTTCTATGATTTTAAAATCCTGCCGCTTAACGGTGAAATAGCAAAGAACAAGGGTATGGCATTGTTTCCACGCAAGATAAAAGGTAAATACGCCATGCTGTGCAGGATTGATGGTGTTAATAATTACATCGCTTATTCCGACAGTATAAATATATGGCGTAATGCCAAAATTATACAGCAACCCAAATATCCATGGGAACTCGTACAGATCGGTAATGCCGGTTCACCCATTGAGACCGAGGAAGGTTGGCTTGTGATAACGCATGCTGTTGGTTCTATGAGAGAATATACCCTGGGAGCTTCATTGTATGAGCTTGACAACCCGGAGAAAATGATCGGGAGGTTGAAGGAGCCGCTTATGGTTCCAAATGAATCAGAAAGAGAAGGATATGTTCCTAATGTAATTTATTCCTGTGGCTCAATGGTTCATAATGATGATCTGGTAATACCCTACGCTATGTCCGATCATGCATCAACCTATGCCACGGTTAATCTCAGGGAGCTTCTCGAAGAGTTGAAGGCTTCGGGCAGCCAGGACTCAAAGTAGGGAATCAGGGTCAATTACCAGGCATATAGCCTTTGCATTAAAAAATTTTGTTACGTGGGTTAACCCTTAATCCGGCGAAGATAATCTTCTTAATCTCATTGATTTATCAGGCTTTAGCAGTGTGTATACAACACTGCTAAATTTAAATGTCAGTGTATTTTGCTGCACCAACTGCCTTATTGTATGTTATATACACCTGAAAAGTAGCTCCGGTATGACCATTGAAAACATCCGGATGACAACTTGGATTTAACCGGCTGAAGGGTATTAATGTTACCTTTTCAAAAGCAACCAAAGTTGATGGATGGTCCGAATGATGTAAACTTTCACTGCAATTGTGTAACACTTTTAATTATTAGTAGCCCCATCTTTGTTTTTGAAAAATTGCAGGATAATAACAATTTAAAATATAAAAGAGATGAATACAAATGAAGAAAAGGGGAGTTGGAATGAGCAAAAAGGCAAACTCGAGCAAAAATTTGCTGCTCTGACTAAAAACACTATGATGTTTGAGGATGGCAGGAAAAAGGAGATTCTTGGAAAAACACAAACCAGGTTAGCTAAAACGAAAGATGAATTAGGGAAAATCGTCCAATCCCTTTAAGATTTGAACTAAATATATATATTAGATAATAATATTCAAAAATAGGGTATTAACAATTATTAAAACTAAAAATTATGAATACAGGTAAAGTAGTATTAGGAGTTATTGCCGGTTTGGCTACAGGTGCATTAGTGGGCATCTTATTTGCACCTGCAGAAGGTTCCCGTACTCGCCGAAAAATTAAAAAACAGGGCGAGAATTACTTAAATGAGTTGAAAGATAAATATAGTGAATACACGGAGAGTCTTAGTGATAACTTAGATCGTGTAAAAGGTAAAATGTCTGCCTTTGCTGACAAGGGTAAAGATGCCATGAATAAGGCAGCAAAAGAGGTATAACGGCAAACCGTTTTTGTGGAAATAAAATTGAGTCTGCTCCGGGAAAGTTATGACAATAAAATTAAAGCTTGTCAGATTTCGTATGATGAATTGGTAAAGTTCGGTGCAATGGTTTCAGATCAATCCTGAGTGTTTTCGGAGCGGACTCAATAATTCAGGGAATTTTTACTCCTGAAAATGGAGCACCCGGCGTTGTACCGCATGCAGATCAATTATAATAATAAAGAACGCTATGAAAAATGGAGAGTTTAAGTCCAGGTCATTGCTTTACCGGGATAGGGACACACCTATTCCTGCATGGCTCGTTTTTGATTTGCCAACGCTGTTAAAAAAGCTGAAACAGAAACGAAGATGGATGTTGGGGGATATTAATATGATGATTCTTTACAAAACACCCAACAAACGGATTGTGCTTGCCATTCTGAATGAAGAAACAGGTATTGAATCTTTTCAGTCAGGTGATGCCATTTCGTTAAGAGTTATTCAGGGAAAACAAAAATTTTATTCACTTAAAAAATCGATACCGCTCGAAAAAGGACAGTTTATGACTCTTCATGAGAATATAAAGTATACACTTATCATGAAGGAGGAGACTGTGGTTATTATGACAATTATAAGTGCCGGATTGCAACTCTCAGCAAACTAAAGTTAGTAGCTGTGGCTATCTGTAAACCTTATGAATTTTCGTGAAAATTAAGGTTTTAAGTTAAAGAAGTTATCCAATAGGCGGTGTCGGACCCCGGGAATTGTGGGTTTGGGAATTTGATTTTATGGAGTGTCTAAAATTAATACGGATTAATCGTGAAAATAGCAAATGAAATACAATTACCATTTTACGCAAGAGTTACCATTTATCTGACCGGTCTGATTGCATTCTTTGCTATTTTGTACATTGCAAAGGACATAATTGTACCACTCCTTTTTGCCATCCTTTTTGCAATTTTACTCCATCCGGTGGTGAACTTTTTGGAACGGTTAAAAATTAAAAGAGTTGCCGCTATATTTATTACTTTGATCATTGCTTTTTCACTTGTTACCCTGCTTTTCGCCTTCTTAATTAACCAGGCAAGTATGTTCAGCGATACATGGCCGCAGCTTGTTGATAAATTTACCCAAACACTTAACCAAATCGTTTCCGGAGCCTCAGGATATCTGAATATTGATGCACAGAAGATACATGCGTGGATAACAAACAGTATAAGTGAACTTATCAATATTAGCAATGCTGCAATCGGAAAAGCAATAGTTACACTCGGCACAGGGGTAATGTTAACGCTTTTAATTCCACTTTACATATTTTTAATGCTGTATTATCAGCCGCTGATCATTGAATTCATTCGCAGGCTTTTTTCTGATAGCGACCAGAGCCAGGTGAACCAAATTGTTAAACAAACCAAAACCGTAATCCAGAGCTACCTGGTAGGTCTGAGTATAGAGGCTGCGATTGTTGCAGTATTGAATATAATTTTTCTTCTTACTTTGGGTATTGAATATGCAGTTCTGATTGGGATCATCGGTGCACTGCTTAATGTTATTCCTTACATAGGTGGAATAGTGGCTGTCGCTCTGCCCATGATAATTGCCTTGGCGACCAAATCGTCAGCGTGGTATCCCTTGTACGTTATGGCAGGTTATTATGTTATACAATTGATTGATAATAATTATATTGTTCCTTATATCGTTGCCTCAAAGGTAAAAATCAATGCGCTTTTTTCCATAATAATAGTCTTTGTAGGAAACGCCTTATGGGGTGTCGCCGGTATGTTTCTTTCAATTCCGCTGCTTGCTATCGTCAAACTTTTGTTTGACAATTTCGAATCTTTAAAACCCTGGGGTTATTTATTGGGCGACACAATGCCATCCAGAAAGCATGTAATACCCTTTTTTCTTAAGCGGAATCAGGAGGATGTGCGTGAGGTATCAGGAAGGAAGCCTGATCAGAATTCTTAGGCTAGGAAATAATTCAGGCATTTAAAACTTTTTCTTGAATGGAAAAAAATGCCTGTAAATCAGAAGCAAAACTGGTTTAATGTGTAAATTATTATGTGTTTTAAACTAAAGGAAATATGAAAAATAAACCCATTTCAAACTTGTCCATCGAAGGTGTAAATAAATATAGAGCAATGTATAACTCTGTTAATCATCCGGTTTCAGAAAACAGGTCATTTTTAGATAATCTGAATAAGCTAAGAAAACCCGTAAAAGAACCCGTAAAAGAAACTGCAAAAGAATTGGCAGAGATCCTGTTTATTACTTCCTATCCGCCCCGGGAATGCGGTATTGCGACCTATTCGCAGGATTTGATTAAGGTCCTTAATAATAAATTTAGCCGTTCCTTTTCGATAAAGGTTTGTGCAATGGAATCTGGTACGAAAAATTACAGTTATCCGGATGAGGTAAAATATATACTTAAAACTTCTGAAGCGTCAGAATATGAGAATCTGGCATTAAAAATAAACAGGGATAACCGTATCAAAATTGTCGTTGTTCAGCACGAGTTTGGATTCTTTACTGTGCAGGAACAAGCCTTTCTGCAGTTTTTGTATGCACTTTCCAAACCGGTAGCCATTGTTTTTCATACAGTTCTGCCTTATCCTGATGAACAGTTAAAATCAAAAGTACAACGCATTACGGCTGTTTGCAAATCGGTCATTGTGATGACCCATAATTCGGCAGATATATTAATTAACGATTATGATGTTTTGCCTGAGCAAATATCCGTTATACCGCACGGAACTCACTTAATATCACATGTAAGCAAAAAAGTATTGAAACTAAAATATGGATTTAAGGATCGCAAAGTCCTTTCAACTTTTGGTCTTCTGAGTTCAGGAAAAAGTATTGAAACCAGTTTGGATGCATTACCTGCTATTGTAAAGCAATATCCTGATGTACTATTCCTGGTGATTGGCAAAACGCATCCTGAAGTGGTGAAAAACGATGGTGAAAAATACAGGGAAATGCTTACTGAAAAAGTTAAGAATTATGGCCTTGAAGATCACGTAATCTTTATTAATAAGTACCTGTCACTGGCAGAATTGCTAGAATATCTTGAACTTACAGATATTTACCTTTTTACCAGCAATGATCCCAAACAGGCAGTTAGCGGTACTTTTGCCTATGCAATGAGTTGCTCGTGCCCCATTATCTCGACTCCTATTCCACATGCCAAAGAGGTTTTAACCCCCAATACTGGCATTATATTCGATTTTAGCAATTCACAACAGCTGGCCCAAGGTGTACTTAGTCTATTCAAGGATAGTAAGCTGCG
Organism: Bacteroidales bacterium; assembly: GCA_038240855.1. Lineage (GTDB taxonomy): Bacteria > Bacteroidota > Bacteroidia > Bacteroidales > Prolixibacteraceae > JAAFHB01. The sequence goes on from JBBRGI010000139.1 coordinate 4,761, forward strand.
AAAAAGTATGAGTATTAATGCATTGCAGAAAATTGTTTCAACAGCCTGGGAAAATTCAGCTGTTTCGCATGCCGGGTTATTTGCGAAAATCTCCGGTGAGAACATTCCCCTGCGATACAATCTCCCTGTCGTCAATCTGAACCATCTCAAACAAATGACAACCAGTTTTGGGATTATTCAGTTTTCAAAGATCAATCAGCCTGACCTGAATACCGGGTATACTCTGGATGATAATTCCAGGGCCATGGTTGCGATGTGCCAGAATTTTAAATTAACGGGCGATGAAAAGAACCTGTATTATATTCAAAAATACCTTAGCTTTATAAAATTCTGTCAGCAGCCCGAAGGCAATTTTCTTAATTATGTTGATAAAGACCGCCATTTTACAGATCAGAATCAAACGGTCAATCTGGACGATTCAAATGGCAGAGCAATCTGGGCTCTGGGTTATTTAGTATCATTAATCGATTTGTTACCGTCAAAATTAATTCTGGAGGCTGATAAAATTCTTAAGAAATCTCTGCCAGCAATAAGCAAGGTTCACTCAACCAGGGCAATGGCTTTTGCTGTCAAAGGGCTATATTATTATTATCACTCCATAAAAACTGCGGAGAATCTTCGCCTGATAAAAACACTGGCGAACCGTTTAGTCCAGATGTATAAACACGAATCAAGCCGGAAATGGGAATGGTTTGAGGGTTATCTAACTTACGCCAACAGTATATTACCCGAAGCCATGTTATATGCCTGGTTATTAACCGGTGAAGACATCTATAAAGAAATCGCGTTATCGTCGTTTAAATTTCTTCTGTCAAATACTTTTAATGAAAACGGGATAGAGGTCATCTCCAATAAAAAATGGCTGATTAAAGGACAGGAGGCAGGTTCATTTGGAGAACAACCAATCGATGTCGCCTATACCATTATGACACTGAGTAAATTTTACGATGTCTTTGCAGATGAGAACTATCGTGAAAAAATGTTTACTGCATTCAATTGGTTTCTGGGTAATAACAGGTTGCAACAAATCGTATATAACCCATGTACAGGCGGATGTTACGACGGATTGGAGGAAACCCATGTAAATCTGAACCAGGGAGCCGAGTCAACAGTTAGTTACCTTATGGCACGATTAACAATCGGTAAGTATATTCGTTACGTGTCGGATATTCAAGACGAAGAGCCATTTTATTACCATTAATATCCAAGGTGATAAATCAAATGACGACACAAGTGGAGGAAAAAATAACAAAATCAGTGGCCCTTATTGTCGCTCATCCTGATGATGAAACTTTATGGGCCGGCGGAACAATTCTGAGTCATCCATCCTGGAGGTGTTTCGTTGTGTGTTTGTGCCGGAAAAGTGATGCAGACCGTGCACCCAGATTTTTTGAAGCATTAAAAGCCCTTAAGTCGGAAGGAATAATGGGTGACCTTGATGACGGTCCTGACCAAAAACCTTTGGATGATAGCGTGGTTGAGGATGCTATTCAGGAGTTACTTCCCCGCGACCGTTACGATCTGGTTATTACCCATAATCCGTTGGGCGAATACACCAGGCATCTAAGGCATGAAGAAGTTGGCAAAGCAGTAGTTCTGCTTTGGTCCGCGGGGAAAATTGCTGCCGACGAGTTATGGACCTTTGCTTATGAGGATGGCAACAGGGAGTATTTTCCCCGACCAATCGAAAATGCCTCATTCTGCCGTTTGCTGGCAAGGGAAATATGGATTGAAAAATATAACATCATTACTCAGATTTATGGCTTTGGTTACAATACCTGGGAAGCTGAAACTACGCCACGATCCGAAGCATTCCGGCGATTTACTGATCCGTTTGAAGCGAAGCGATTGATAACTAATTTAAAATATGAAAAATGAAAGTATTGGTATTGTATGATTACCCGCCTTCGCCCGGTGGATTGGCAACTCAGGGAGATCTTTTGTACAAGGGACTACTTGAAATTGGTGTAGATGTATATCCGGTTCATTATGAATCAGCCCAGGAGAAGGAATGGTATTATCGCTGGTTTAAACCAGACATAGCCGTAGGAGTTGGTTATTGGGGATATACGCCCCAATTGTTGCATCATCCCCGGCGGTTTGGAGTGCAGCCGGTACCATGGCTGGTCGCTGATGGTTATATTGCAAATTACCAGGAGGAATTAAATGCACTCCCTCTTATACTGGTAACGTCGAACTGGGTGAAAGAGATGTATGTGCGTGATGGAATCAAAGGAGATAATATTGAAGTTTTACCGGTTGGCTGCGATACCAGGAATTTCATTCCAAACCGAAAAGAAGATCCCAAAATTTTGGCGGTGCGTAAATCGCTGGGTGTATCCACCGATGAGTTAATGATTCTGACAATAGGTGGTGACGGTGCATCAAAAGGCGCGCAGGAGGTCATGCAGGCACTTGCAACACTTGACAAAAATGGGCCTGAATGGAAATACATCTGCAAGGTATGGCCACAGCAACGGACAACGTTTCAAAATGTGGCTGACCGGGAAATCGCTGCACAACTGGGTATAGCGAATAATGTAATCTTTACCACTTCCACTCTCTCAAGAAACTTCATGCCTTATCTGATTGGAGCATGTGATATTTATGCGGCACCATCACGGCTTGAAGGTTTTGGTATGCCGCAGGTTGAGGCTGGCGCCTGCGGAAAGCCGGTCATAGGCATTAAGGCGATGGGAATGCTGGATACCCTTGTCCATGGTGAAACAGCGTTCCTGGCAGAGGTCGCCACCAAAATTGTAGTTAAGGAAGTAATCCTTGGAACGGAATCTGGTTTTGAAGATCAGCATAAAGTGACATTCAACGAACCCCGGACAGTTGATTACCGTGCAGATGTTCAGGATATCGCTAAATATTTGAAGATATTAATTAATGATCCCGCATTGCGCCACAGAATGGGTAGTGCGGGCAGAGAGCGTGTTGTTGAGAATTTTGACTACCGCGTTGTAGCAAAACGGTTTGTTCAGATAGTACACGATAAATTGGGAATCGATTAAAAGTGGTCACCTCCTTGTAACGAAAACCGGCATCAGCTAATTAAAACAAACAATAATATGCGGACAGAAAACAGTAACGAAATTGAAGAGGCAAAAAAGGCTGCACTGGAAGTATTGCTTCATAATGTTCAGGGACCATTTCACGGCCTGCCCCGGACTGCCGCATGGGGATATCCGGAACCCTATACAAGGGATTTAATGTTTTCAATTCTGGGAATTGCAGTTTCAGGTGACAAGAAGCTTTTTCAGAGCATTCGCCGTGTATTGGAAACCCTCGCCCTGAACCAAACTGAACATGGTCATATTCCGTCCCTGGTGCACGACCCTGACGACCGAGGGGCAAGTGATACGACTCCATTATTTTTGCTGGGAGTCGGTATATTTAGAAAAGTGACAGGAGAAACAGATTTTCTGAATGAACCTGTTGTAAAAGCCTTGATGTGGCTGGAATATCAAAGCCCCTCGGACCGTAACCTGATAGCCCAGCAACCCACCAGCGACTGGCGGGACGAACAATGGGTTCCCGGGTATGGACTGTACGTAAATGCATTGGTATATAGCTGCTTAAAACTATTTGGTAAATTTGACAGGGCAAGCCGGATGCTCCATGATATGGAGCGGTTTACCATTACAGCCCAAAATATAGGCCATCATGTGCACGAAGGTCTTAAAGTCAGGCACAAACCTTACTATGCCTTTTGGTCGTATAAGATTTACAGCAGCGAACGGTTCGACCTTCTCGGAAATAGTCTGGCCATTCTTTCGGGATTGGCTCCGCCCACAAGGGCTGAGAAAATGGTTACCTGGATTGAAGAGGAATGTGCTATCATGCAGGAAAATGGCGATCTGGCAGTAGATATGCCCCCCAATTTCTTCCCTTTTATCAGAAAGGACGACCCGGAATGGTTACCGCGCTATTCACAATTTAATAATCCCGGCGAATATCACAATGGGGGAATATGGCCTTTTGTGAGTGGATTTTATGTCGCGGCACTTGTAGCGACCAAAAGATATAAACTCGCGAAGGAGAAACTCCTCGTTCTGACCCGTTGTATTAAAACAGCCCGGAATGGCAACCTGACTTACGGATTTAACGAATGGATAAAAGCCCAGGATGGCAAACCAATGGGGCAGGACTGGCAAAGCTGGAGTGCGGCACTTTACCTGTATGCCGTAAGTTGTGTCGAA
>JBBRGI010000140.1:0-8957 GCA_038240855.1 Bacteroidales bacterium
ACCGGAAATGGCTTGACAATACAACGGATATCCGCGATGGGATGTCATTGGTTAACGATCTATCACCCTGGTACGAAAAAACGGCACAGGGTCATGGAGCCACAAAGGGAATAGAATTCTCTGTTGAGAAGCAACAGGGGCGTTTTAAAGGCGGAATTCATTACACTTTATCAACGGCCGACAGGACTTATGCGGCTATTAATAACGGTCAGACATTTCCATTCAAATACGATCGCCGGAACGATTTAAATATCTCGGTAAACTACCAGATTTCCGAAAAATGGGATATATCGGTGATGTGGTTTTATGGTACAGGTTTCCCGGTGACTTTGCCTGTTGAACGGTATTCTGCAGGTCTGAATTTATATAACCCTGAAACAGGTGCCGGGCAGGAAATTAATTATTTCCCATCAAGAAACAATTACAGACTGCCTGATTACCATCGGCTCGACCTGGGCCTTCACTACAAAACCATTAACCGCCTGGGCGAACAATGCATAAGCTTCGATATCTTCAATGCTTACAATCGCCGGAACCCGGTGAGTGCCCAATTTTTACATTCTACCTATCAATATCTTTATTTATTGCCTGTTATTCCGTCAGTTACCTATACTTTGAAATTCTAAAAAAAGCAGCAAATGTTTAATAATGGAAAAAACTGCATCTTATTTCATTATCGAATAACAAAACCTGGTATCCTGGCATTGAAATCGGGACAACAATGGCATACAATGTTCTCCCGTGGCTGGCCGTTCAATCGGGTTTAAACTTTGAAAGGATCAGAACAGGTTATCAGATTTATACCTCTTCAGGCAGTATTGATACAGGAGGAGGTTATGGTACAGGAGTAACAATTGGTATGGCGAAATATCATTATTCCAAAAACTATTTGAATGTACCGCTTTACCTTGTAATTAACACCTCGTCCAATTTGGGTTTATTTGGCGGGGTGGGATACCGGTTCAGTTTAAATAAAGCGATTGGATACGCGAGTACTATGGAATGGAGCGAGTTGATTTACACGGGCGGTTTCTTCGTATACATTGACAGGATCACCACTAACTTTAGCTACACGCAGGGAGTTGGCAAGAAAAATGCCTGGAGTTGGTACTCACCAGGCAGAACCATCTCCTTTACGGTGGCATATACGCTTTGATACAATCAATTTGTTGCATTTTTGTTTGGTTGAAATAATAACAACTGACGGAGGGATACCAAAATAAATCCATAGGGCAGTCGTACACGATTATGAATACAAAGAAGTCAGTTGTAAATTTTATTTAAAAAATTTATCAAAACTCTTCCTCCATTTATAATTTTTTTTACTCAGCTATTTTTAATTGCGATAATTAATAATACTTTTGTTATCTGATTTACCTAATCATTACCTGATTTTTTATTACAGAATAGTTAAAAAAGTGCCGATTTTTTATTTCAATTCAATCAATTTGTTTTTTTGATTATTAATAGAGTTTAGGATTATGGATAAATCAATTTTTCTTCCACTTCTGCAAAACATTACAATTTTGCTCTCGTTCAGCTTAATTTATGAATATTTCTGGACGCGCAGTTCTTACCCAAAAAGTCTGGTGTGGAAAATAATGATTGGTTTCCTGCTTGGTTTCACTACCGTTATAATTATGATGACACCATGGAAAATAATTCCCGGGATTTCCTTTGATGTGCGATCTGTTTTACTTTCAATTTCAGGTCTGTTTTTTGGAATCGTTCCAACGGTTATCGCTGTATCCATGGCATTAATCTATCGTATCTCCTTAGGTGGGGGTGGCACTGCTATGGGTATTGCCGTTATCCTCTCTTCTGGATTGATAGGAATAGCATGGCGAATCTTCAGGCCCCAATGGAAAAATAAAAAGGCGGCAATCGAAATGTTCTGCATGGGACTTTTAGTTCATTTTGTAATGCTTGCATGCACTTTTTTACTCAATGCCGAAATAACCCTTTCCACACTTCGTATCATTTCCATACCGGTAATTATTTTTTATCCTTTGGTAACTACTTTTCTGGGTCTTTTAATGATTAACTCAGCCCGGAACTGGAAAAACAAAAGAGATCTTAAGCGGAGTGAGGAAAAATTCAAAGCAATTGCAAACTATTCCGTGAGTTGGGAAACCTGGTTTAACCCTGCCGGTAAACTTATCTGGATGAATGATTATGTTGAAAAATTAACCGGCTATACCCCTGCTGAATGGCTTGCGGCAAGCGATTATTTTACGCTGACTGTTTTCAAAGATGATCTGGGACGATTGAAAGAAAAATTTCACGATGCCATGAATGGAATAAGCGGCGAAAATTTCGAATTCCGCATGATCCATAAAGATGGTTTCCTGTTTTGGGTTTCCATTTCATGGTGTCCCATTTTGGATGCCGATGGCAATTCATTGGGATTTCGCAGCAGTACACGTGATATTACTGAAATCAAGAAGAGCCAGAAGGAGCTTCGCCGGAGCGAACTACGTTTGAAAGATGCACAGCGTCTTTCCGGGATGGGAAGTTTCCACTACGATGCCCTCAAAGATGAGACCTGGTGGTCCGATGAGCTATTCAATCTTTATGGGATAGTACCTGTCAACAGGCCATTTACACGTGATGAAGCAAGCCGGTTAATACTTCCTGAGCAACCAAATCTTCACGAAGAAATGATTAAAACAGCAATAATCACGGGTGAGCCTGTCGAAAGTAATTACCGCATATACCGATCCGATGGTTCAATACGTCATCATCATTCCGTTTCAACATTTATAATGGACGAATACAACAACGTTTTAGAGATTGATACAATTGTTCAGGATATTACCGATGATTTGGTTGCAAAACTCGATTTGGTTACAGCCAAAGAAAAAGCCGAAGAATCCGATAGGTTAAAATCTGCGTTTTTGATGAATATGTCGCACGAAATTCGCACACCCATGAACGGTATACTTGGATTTATGGATTTGCTCAAAGAAGCAGACCTCGACGAGGCAAATAAGATCGAATATATAAACATCGTTAATCAAAGCGGCGAGCGTTTGCTCGATACAATAAATAATATCATCGAAATTTCCAGGATAGTTTCCGGTGAGTCCAATGTAAAGATTGTACAGGTGAATGTTGTCGAAATCATGGAGTACCACTATAAATTCTTTAAAAGTCAAACTTCAGCTAAACAATTACTGTTTTCTGTTTCACAACAAATTACCGGACCGGCTGCTATAATCAATACCGACAAATACAAATTAGACAATATCCTCACCAATTTAATTAATAACGCGATCAAATTCACAGCCAGTGGGTATATTGAATTTGGCAACTATATAGTGGGCGATGCGCTTGTGTTCTTCGTAAAAGACTCTGGAAGAGGCATTCCTGACAAAATGCATAAAACTATTTTCGATCGTTTTGTTCAGGCTGACATGGAACTGACCCGCGATTTTGAAGGCTCCGGGCTCGGCTTATCAATTGTAGAAGCCTTTGTTGAAGAGCTGGGCGGAAAAATTGAAGTGCAATCCTCACCCGGCAAAGGCAGTACTTTTTCTTTTTCAATTCCCTATATAAAGTGTTCCGATCACCCCGTTGCTTCTTACTTAAAAGTTCCCAAATCTAAACGAAATACTGAAATGAAAAACACAATTATATTAGTTGCAGAAGATGATGAATTAAGTTTTTTATTGCTTCAAATTTTACTTTCAAAAGAAAATTTCACGTTGATTCATACGGAAAATGGAGAGGATACCGTGCGTGCCCTTCAGGAAAATCCATCCATTTCACTAATACTGATGGACATTCAAATGCCGGGAATGGATGGTCTCGAAGCGACCCAGAGGATAAGGCATTTCAACAAAACAATCCCCATCATTGCCCAGTCAGCGCATTACTTTCATAATGAGCGGGAAAATGCCATAAAAAAGGGTTGTAATCATTATATAACCAAACCAATCAACCGCGACGAATTACTGTCATTAATACAAAATTACATGCGCACGCCAAATTAAATTGCAATCTAAACTGACAGGAGCGGAATGACTCCTGTCAATAAACAGTCAAATATGCTTTAACAATTTCAAGTTTTCGGTCCCAATTACATTCCAGATTTACATGTATAAAAGTTCAGAACTAGATCAATACCAAACTTTTCCACAGGCAGCAGGATAAGCAATAACCATAGCATTGACTACGTTCGGAAATTCACTTTTTAGCTTTTTAAATTTCTCAAAATCTGCTACATAATCCTTCTCAAATCTACTATTGAAATAAAAGAACCAAAAGGAAATTAGTTGTCCTTCATTAAAATTACTGAGTCGCTGAAAAAAGGATGCTGGTTTCTTTTTAATAATCGTTTCCAAGACATGTTGTAAATAACTCGGTGCATCAGGGCAAAATCTCCCGCCCAAACTTAATCGAATCAACTTATCAAAATAAACAGAATCCGGTAAAAGATTAAGTAAAGCTAATCCATTCATAATGTGGTCACTTCCTTTCTTATACATAGTTAAATCGTATTCTTTGCTTTCAAAATATTGATAGGTCATATTAAAATCGTCAAAAGTTGAAGGAAAAGCCTCCAGAAATCTTTGTTGTTTTTGGGCAGAATTTCGGTCTTTTTCCAACGCTCTGTAGGCCGTGTTCAGCTTTGCCGTATCAACGGGAAAGAACTGAGAAAATCCGTTCAGGGTTGAACAGATTAAGAAAATGATGGATAAACAAATTATTTTTCTCATCGTATTCGTTGTTAATTAATTGACAATGACGCCCACTTATTTAAAAGTTTGTAAGTTCATTTCATTGAATTTAATCTCTATCTTGCAGTAACTATTTTAAGCAGTTCACTTTTTTCTCTTGCTAATGTGAAATTTTTTACGACATGACTTAATGCCATATATCCCATCTTTTGTCTTTTCAAGTTATCTCCAGCAAGTTCCGTTAAATACCTGGAATGTAATTCTATATCACCAGGGTCAAATAGGAAGCCAGTGACATTGTGAATAACTGTTTCTTTTACACCTCCATTTTTTCCTGTCACAACTGGTAACCCAGCCCCCATTGCCTCTATTATAGAAACACCGTATGCTTCCTCCTGGTTTGAAAGACAACCTTTAATGTTGTGTGCCGTAAAAATATGACATTCATTCCGAAGAGATCTAGCAATCTCATAACTTACAGTACCTAATAATTTTATCTTCTCTGAAAATTGGGACCTTCTCTTTAAAAGCTGACAAGTGGTCATCAATGGACCATCACCAGCCATAATCAGTTCAGCATTTATTCCTTTATTACACAGTCTTTCAAATGCCAGTATTGTTAAATCAGGACCCTTAAAATCAACAAATCTTCCAAGAAAAAGTATTTTTATAAGCTCATCATTTTTTGATTGGTTAACTCCTTCAATAGGTACTCCAAAATACAATACCCGGATTCTGTTTTCATCAATTCCACGCAGTATAAGTTGCAATTTAGCATGTTCTGAATCAGTTATAAATACGATTTGGTTTTGCATATTTGAAGTAAATGAAATATATTCCTGAGAATGATAATTCTTCCAAGGATTCTGGTGATGTTTTAAATCCCAGGTCAAATCATAACCATGACAATGAACAAATACTTTTTTGTCAGTTAAAGAGATGTAATCTTTTAACAAATAAGCATTTGTAAGAAAATAAATGTAATATGCATCGATATTGTATTGTTTTTCAAGAACATATAATTTTCTTGACAAGAAGAATGGGTTTAATGCAATCTGAGGATTTTCATCCAAAAGACTAACAACCGGAAAATTGTCTTCCTTTTGTTCATAGATCTGTTCTAAAACACCAACGTAGCCAATGATTTCTCTTAAAAAATCTACCTGCCTCCAAATCCAAAGTTCGGTAGGCGATTTATAACTGTTTGTTATTAATGCAATTTTCATTTTGGACATTATTAGAAACCCAATCTCTGAATTTTACACTATTAATCGCATAGTATTCAATTATGCTTTTATCGACTCTTAAGTCAATGGCATAGCTCAACATGCGCTTATGATAGGCTGTATAAATCTCGGGTAGTATATCATTTATATTCATTTCGATAAACCTGATACACGAATGAAAATCAATGATCTTACCTGAATTGTTTTCACAATGGTAAATAGATGTTGCATCAAGATTGACAAACCAATTATATTTGTTCCCAAACCTAACAACAAAATCATAATCTTGGTGGCGACGAAGTGTCTCGTCCCAAAGTGTATTCTTCACAGCCTCTTTTCTCATAAATAATGTTGAAGTTTGGGCGCCAATAGTTGAAGATAACAAGTAGTTTACCATTTTCTCATTTTCGTACAAGGGTCTGACCTGATATATCCTTTCCACTCCCGCTTGCTTTGAAATTACACTACTATAAATACCATCACAATTATGCTTATGCATTATCGCAATATTTAATTTCAGATGATGGTTAAGCCATTCGTCATCAGCATCCAGCATGGCAATAAATTTGCCGTTTGCTTGACTAATACCATAATTTCTCGCAACATTGGCATTTGTGTGCGGAAGTTTGTAATATTTTAAGTTTTTGAGTTGAAGAGTTTCAATAACCGGACTGTAATCCTCTTCTGATCCATCATCAACAACCAAAATCTCGTAATCTGTACATGTTTGTACTAAAACGCTTCGGATTGCACGTAATAATAGCTTTCCCCGGTTGTAAAAGGGAATAATAACCGAAATTTCAGGAGACGTTTGCATGTTTAGAAGTTAAATTTTATACGTTTAAATCGCATAGGGCAACCAAGAGTAATCCTGAGATGCCTTCCAAAATACCCATTTTCTTTTCATCCATCTTTACCCGATTTGAATAATCATAGTTGAAATTTTTTATAAAAGTATCGGATTGAATTGTGGATAACAGACGTTTAAATTCTTTATTGTATTCTATATCATTTGTCTGTGCATATAGTAATTTATATGAAAGGGCAAGTCCAGATAAACCAGTCCGTATTGAAAGACTTATATTGGTGAGTTCATTTGTATATTTATCATCATCGTGGGTAAATATAAGTTTGCTAATAATGCTTTTGGTTATCCTTTGAATTTTTATCACGTATGCACTATTCCATTCATCACTAGTCTTATCATAAGTAGTTTGGAATATATTTTTAAGTTTCATCAAACTTAGCTGCAATAAAAGTCTGTTGCATTGTAATTTGGGTAAATTGCTATCGTAATTTAAAGAAGTTAATACATTTATTAATAATTTATTGATTGTGGTTTTTGAAATTTGCACACTATTGAGTTCAGTCAAAAACCCAATTAAAATGGGCAAATTGCAGGTAACATCAAAAAAAGGAACTGGATCATTGTCAATATTAAATGATTTATTTGTTTCATGAATAATCGGTTTCTGTGGTTCAGCATATAAATTATTAAAGTCAGCTAATCGCAGGCTAATAAAATTACAAATCTGTAGCAGCGCATTCTTATTAATTTCTTTTATGATACTATTTCGTTTTTGATTTGTGTCCCGAACACGCATAAGAAAATAATAACCAATACCTACTATTCCATTAAGCAAATCAATCTTGGCTGGTGGGTTCTTTAAAAATTCCAGAAAAATCCAATAGTCTATTTCTTCTAAAATTTCATCTGTATCTGCAGCCAAAAATTGATTTTGTACCAAATATTCAACTCCCCAACCTATTCCCGCCAGTCCATTTTCAAAATCAAGAGGCATTTTGGTTGTCAAATTCGAACAAATATCGTCAATCAACTCGCCGGCAAAATATTCAAACGCATGGTTACCGCTTTCTCTTGACAAGTGGTAAAATAAAACAGCAAGACCGGTTTTCCCATGCAATAATCCTGAGTTTTGCATGAAATTTCCGTTCAGGAGTAAAGAAGTGATAAGGTTTTGAAAATTTGAATCCTTAAAATCCATTGATGAAAATTGTTTATCGTTGATGTGTTTTTACTTAAATGCATTAGGCCACAGTAATTCCAACAATCCAATACCAGCAACCCCTTCACTAATACCAGGTTTTAAGGAATTTGAAGCAGCGGAATTTAAATCAATTGCCGATTTGAATTTAAATCTCTTTACATATTCAACATGCGTTTTAATGATCAGGTTATAGTTTGGCATTTGGGGAGAAATACACATTTTTGACATATACAACAGCCATATTGCTCCCGGCCAGCCATAACGGATACCTTGATGATTAGGATCGAATTCCGAATCCATCTGTTCAAAATTAGTGGCAAATAGCAGAATCTGACTCTGTTTCACTAACCGCTTGTTTGGGATAATTGCATTTAATTGAGTTAATGCCAAGGCCATAAACAAACGGTTAATGTGCAATGATGGAATATATGTTTCAAAGTGCATCAGAAATTGTTTCACTATTTGCTCAATTTTATGGTTATAAATATTAAGCTTGTATGATTCCGTTAAGGCATACAATGTAAGTGGAAAACGCCAGAATAAATCGAAATAATGCTCCTTTAGAATAGTGGAGAACTGCAGGCATACCAACTCATCCAATTTATTTATAACCGAAATAAGAAGTTCTCTATTAATACGATAAACCATTGAATACGGATCATCCGCAACATTGAGCCTACTATTCAAATAATACAAATACCCTATAATGCCGTTAGTTAGTTCAAAAGAGGCTAATAGTGGATCACAAAGGATTCTATAAACCTTCGTGTCCACTTCCTGTAATATTTCATTAGTGTCTCCGTTCGCAAAACCTTTATTAATAAGATATTGGATTCCCCAACCAATGCCAGCCAAGCCATTCTCAAAATCTGTCGGTACAGCATTTGTAATGCCTTCAAAAACCTTATCTAGCAGGTTATCAGCAGCTTCTTCGCAATTAGTGTCATGTGATTCGCGAGAAAAATGATAAAGAAAAATTGCTAATCCGGTATTTCCATTCAGCAAGCCATTATTAGTACCTACCAATTTTTGATTTTGCA
>JBBRGI010000141.1:0-8870 GCA_038240855.1 Bacteroidales bacterium
CTGATCGATCCCAAAATTCATTGCACCAACAATATCTGCCTCCCATGAATCGCCGATCATCAATGAGCTCCTTTTCGGGGCATTCATCGACTTAAGGGCATATTCGAAGATCGCCCGCTTTGGCTTTTGGGCACCAATCTCTTCCGATATGAATATTTTCCGGAAGTATTTCGACAACTCCGATTTACTGATTTTATCGTATTGTACTTCCTTGAATCCGTTTGTAATAATGGCTACGTCATATTTTCCGTGCAGATAATCCAGCACTTCGCGGGCACCTTCAATAAGCTTTGTCTGCAAAGGCATTTCTGACAGGTAGGCAGCATTTACAATTCCGCCGCTTGCTTGAAGCGGTACACCGTGCTTTTCAAACGACTCCTCGAAGCGTTGAACACTTAACACGTTTTTGTTCATCAGTCCAAGCCTGTATAGCTCCCATAATTTTTCATTTACGCCACTGTAAATCTTATAGAAATCCTCATAGGAACCTAACGTTTCCAGCAATTTCAATTTATCCAGCGCTATCTGTAACGCGTCGAACGAGTTGGAATTAAAATCCCAGATCGTATTGTCCAGGTCGAAAAAAAGGTGGGTGTATTTTTTTGCGGGCATGTATTAATGCTTTAGTCTTTATTCGCAGAGCACAGGGCGCACAGGGCGCACAGGGCTAACGCTTAGGCCCCTTCAGGGCGGGAAGAGCACAGGGCGATGCCCTGTGATATTGCTTAGGCCCTTTCAGGGCGGGTCCTTCCGTAATGAGTGCCAGCAGAGGTCTATGGCAAGGCCATAAGCGTTAATCCCATACATATCGTTCATCGTAATCAACTTTGTATTTTTTAAGATACCCTCTGAATTCATCCTGAAAAGTTTCTTTTCCATGATGTTCTTCCTGATTCGCAATATAACGCACAACTACATCTATCTCGGCCGGATTTACAGAGAATATACCATATCCGTCCTGCCAGTAAAAGTCATGATATGCTGCTCCTTTTGTTTTGATCCATTTAGAAGATTGCTTTTTCACTTCTTCCAGCAAGGTCATCTGGGCAATTTTTCTTGATAGCAGACATAGTATGTGTACATGGTCCCGATACCCTCCAACCTTGACAGGATTACACTCTAAACCTTTGCAAATTCCTCCCAGGTATTCGAAAAGTGAATTTTTAATGTGATCATCAATTCGGGCATGACGATGTTTTGTACTGAATGTAATGTGTACGTAAACTTTTGAAAGAGACTGTGGCATATTGTTAAGCTTTTGCCCTTACAGGGCGATTAATCATTCTCATCTCTTATTCGCAGGGCGATGCCTTACGTTAATGCTTAGGCCCTTTCAGGGCGGGTAGCACAGGGCGATGCCCTGCGTTAATGCTTAGGCCCTTTCAGGGCTGGAAGTCACCTGAATCTTCCATAATTCTAACCCTGAAAGGGCGCCAGCACCAGCATAGGGCAACACCCTGTGCGCAAGATGAACAATAATGAACAAAGCCCTGAAAGGGCGCAAGCCAGTTCTAATTCCATACCTCTCAGTGAATGAATTAACTCATTCCGCGTCATCCTCTTCATACTTACCCGTCTTCAGCTCAGGTTTACCTTCCAGCACGATCACAATTTCACCTTTCACGGTTTTGGATTTAAAATGAGCCAATACTTCGGCTACAGTTCCCCGGAAATTCTCCTCAAAAAGTTTGGAAAGCTCACGCGAAACCGACACTTTTCTGTCAGGACCGAAATACTCCGAAAACTGTTCCAATGCTTTCACCAGGCGGAATGGAGATTCATAAAAAATCATGGTCCGGGTTTCGTCGGCCAGCTCTTTTAACTTCTTTTGCCGGCCTTTCTTTTGAGGTAAAAATCCTTCGAAACAAAACCGGTCACTTGGAAATCCTGAATTGACCAATGCAGGCACAAATGCGGTTGCTCCAGGAAGACATTCTACTTCGACCCCCATATTAAGACAGGTGCGGGTAAGCAGAAACCCGGGATCGGATATCGACGGGGTACCGGCATCAGAGATCAGCGCAATATTTTCACCATTAAGTATCTGCTCCGCAATACGCTCAACATTACGGTGTTCATTGAATTTATGATGAGAAGAAAATCGGGTAGTGATCGCATAGTGTTTAAGTAAAACAGAAGAAGTGCGCGTATCTTCGGCCAAAATAAGATCCACCTCCTTTAATATCCGTAATGCCCTTAGCGTGATATCCTCGAGGTTTCCAATCGGGGTGGGTACAATGTATAATTTTCCCATCCTATTTTGTAAATCGGCGTTTAACTAAAGCCAGGAATTTCTGACTGGCTTCGGTCTTGTTCCATTTAAAATTCAATTTCAAATAGTTTACTGCATCCTGAATGGATTCCAGCCTGTCAATCTCATCGACGGTCGATTCAAACCTCACACTATTGTTTGAAAACAATTCACGGATAAAAAGGAACCTGTCATTGATTCCAATACCTTCCCACATACTTTGTAACGGTGTAAGACGATAGACCGTTTCGTCTTTCTCCGGTGTCAGGTAATCATTCACCATCTGATGTTGTTCACCAAACGTCTCATTGAGAGTCTTTCGTACCGCTGTAAACTCTTCAGCAATCATTTCCGTTTGGGGATCCGCACTATCAGTAACGGTAGGCGTACGGACATCGGTAGCCTCTTCTGCATGTGGATTTTCCTGCGTAATATCGGGCTCTGTAATAGTTTCGATATGTTCTGAAGATTCTTCTGCCGCCGGTTCAGCATGGGATTCAACGATCTTTAAAGAAACTTCAGGCACGATTTCCGGGGTTTCTTCACGATATTTCTCCCCGGCCTTTTGACTAACCATTATTGGCATTTCAATCTGTACATTTTCCTCGGGAACATGGTCCGGGAACACCACGCGCAATGAACTTGCCGCTTCATGATCATTAATTTTCTGAGTCACCGTCGTCGCGGGTAAGGGCTCTGAAACTTCATGGTGCGGAACTTCGAACCGGTTTTCTTCTGAACTATGACCTGTCTTAAGACTTTTTTCATGCTGTTCTGCCAGTTTATGAAGTAATTCAAGTTCCCTCAACAATGCTTTTGACCTGACGAAGGCAACTTCAATCTCTTCGGGCAAGGGCATTGCCACACCGTCGAATTCACCTGTAATCGCATCAAGCTGAGTGATATCATCTTTAATCAACCTCAATAGTTTTGTTACTTCCATCGATCTTATTTTTTCGAAAGTAAAATTACAAAAACCAATTGATAAAGGTTAATTTTGTACTATGTTTATCGAAAGTAATCTCCCCAACAGCCGTAAACGCGGATGGATCGAAGTAATCGCAGGATCGATGTTCTCAGGAAAAACCGAGGAATTGATCCGAAGATTGCGCCGTGCGGAAATCGCCCGGCAAAGAGTTGAAATATTCAAACCTAGTATCGATATCAGGTATTCTTCCACAGAGGTGGTATCACACGACGAGAATACAATCCGCTCGACAGCCATCGACAATTCGGCAACTATACTACTTTTAACCGGTGATGTAGATGTTATCGGCATCGATGAGGCCCAGTTTTTTGATGTTGGCCTTATTGATGTATGTAATAAACTGGCTGACATGGGAATCCGTGTTGTTGTCGCTGGTCTTGATATGGATTTCAGGGGTAAACCCTTCGGACCCGTTCCGGGATTAATGGCAAGTGCCGAATATGTGACCAAGGTCCATGCCATTTGTATGCGTTGCGGAAACCTTGCTCATTTTAGTCACCGCCTCTCCGATACCGAAAAACTCGTAGTTCTGGGCGAAAAAGGGGCTTATGAACCACTTTGCCGCGAATGTTTCTTTGACCTGGGACGATCTTCGGATTAAGAAGTGCCGGTTAGCAAAACTAAGTTGATCATCGTTTGAACAACGATGTAATTAATCAATTATAGAATTCCCAACTATGATTTCATATTCATTAAGCGAAATAGTTTCAATAATTGACGGTCAGTTATCGGGCCCTGACCTCACCGATTCCCAGCCTGTCCGGTTTTTGTCGTTCGACAGCCGTACGATTCTGGCAGGCAATGAGACGCTTTTTTTCGCCCTTAAGAGTGAACGAAACGACGGGCATAATTTCATTGATGATGCTATAGCCAGGGAAGTATCATCATTTGTTGTTGAGCAGATCCCTGTACCGACTTCAGCAAATGCCACGGCGCATTTTATCGTGGTAAAAAACCCGCTTGCCGCTCTTCAAAAACTGGCAGCATTTCATCGCCTGAGATTTACCTATCCGGTAGCAGGAATTACAGGAAGCAACGGCAAGACGATAGTAAAAGAGTGGCTCAGTGAACTCCTGAGTCCTGAATTGAAAATAATCCGAAGCCCGCGCAGCTATAATTCCCAGATCGGGAATCCTCTGTCTGTATGGCAGATGGACCACAGATACGATCTTGCAATTTTCGAAGCCGGAATCTCCATGCCGGGCGAGATGGAAAAGCTGGAGGCCATTATTCAACCCGATCACGGAATTTTTACTCACCTCGGCGAAGCCCATCTCGAAAATTTCAGTTCAATAGGGGAATTAGCAGAAGAAAAAGTTAAATTATTCATTAATTGTTCATTACTGGTATACTGTAAAGATTTTGATTTGCTTTGCAGCGCAGTTGAAAAAGTTGGATTTTTGAAAAACCCCAGGCATTTTACCTGGTCTTCAACTGATCGTTCCGCTGATTTGCTGATTCTTCATAAAACTATAAGTCAAAGGTCGGCATTCATAGAAGGAATATACCGATCAGATAATATCTCTATAACGATACCCTTCACTGATGATGCCAGCATCGAAAATGCCATTCATTGCTGGGCCTATATGCTGGCCATCAATTTTAATCCTGCGTCGTACCAGGAAAAGTTTCTAAAGATTACTCCGGTAGCCATGCGCCTTGAAATGAAAAAAGGAATCAATGGCTGCACGATTATAAATGACTCATACAACTCTGACACCTCATCGCTGGTTAATGCGCTTGATTTCGCCGACCAGCAATCGGAAAACCGAAAAAAACGCTGCACAGTTATTATTTCCGATATTCTCCAGTCGGGTGAAAACCCCGAAACACTTTATCACGAGGTTGCCGATTATATCCGGATGCGTCATATTGATCGCTTAATTGGTATTGGATCAGAAATAACCAGGTTTGCTGATCTGTTCTCGACCCGTGAAAAGTTATTTTTCCCTTCCCCGGATGAATTTTTACTCCATTTCAAGGAGCGCGACTTCAATCATGAGGTTATCCTTTTAAAAGGGGCCCGTCAATTCCGTTTCGACAGAATATCCGCGCTGTTACAGGAAAAGGCGCATCAGACAGTGATGGAGATTGACCTTGATGCAATGGTTCATAACCTGAATGTGTACCGGCAAAAGTTGAGTCCCGGGGTCAAGGTGATGGCAATGGTCAAGGCATTTTCATATGGTACAGGATCAGTGGAAGTTGCCCGTATTCTTCAATACCGGGGAATCGATTACCTCGCTGTTGCCATTGCTGACGAAGGTACAGAACTGCGAAATAACGGGATTGAGGTTCCGATCCTGGTGATGAACCCCGAAGAGCACAGTTTTGATGCCATGATCGAAAACCGGCTCGAACCAAATATCTACCGGTTCGAATTGCTGCAAAAATTCCATGAGGCGTTAAAGCGAAATGCTGTAAATAATTTTCCCGTACACCTCAAAGTTGACACTGGCATGAAGCGGCTCGGCTTCGATAATGTTGTAGAATTGAATCAGGTGGCTGAATTTATCCGCGAACACGACACCATGTATATACGTTCAATGTTTTCGCACCTCGCAGTGAGTGATGATCCGGAAAATGATCCGTTTACGAATTATCAATTCAGCCAGTTCCGCGACTATTGCAAAATTGTAACTACTCGCTTCGATTACAAAATATTAACCCACATATTAAACTCTTCAGGAATTGAGCGTTATCCGGAAATGGAACTGGATATGGTGCGTCTTGGGATCGGATTATATGGAGTCAGCCCTGCCTGTCAGCACGAATTACGTAATGTTGCCACTCTTAAAACAACCATTTCTCAGATCAGAACTGTCGGCACGGGTGAAACGATAGGGTACGGACGAAGGGGGAAGGCCCATAAACCACTCACTATTGCCATCTTACCGATTGGATATGCCGACGGGTTGAACAGGAGATTGAGCAATGGTATAGGTAAAGTAGTAATCGGAGGTGTTAAAGCCCCTGTTATAGGAACAATCTGCATGGATATGTGTATGGTCGACATTACAGGAATCGAGGCACACGAAGGTGATAAGGCAACCATCTTTGGCGAAGAATTACCCGTAAGTGAAGTTGCCCGCGCACTTGAAACCATCTCTTACGAAATTCTTACCACCATAGGACAACGGGTCAAACGTATTTATTTTAAAGAATAGCAGGATTTATACTGCAACAGGCCACTATTCATTACAAAAAAGCAAATACTATTTTTACTACCCGGAAATAATTTAATAAAATAGGATTTATAGTTTTCATAGCGTATTTTTAATGCGATAAAACCAGACCTAACCTATGAAAAATTTAAAAATCCTGATTGTTGAGGACGACCCTCTGAATATAATGTTGTATTATGAAATGCTTAAGCAGGAAGATTATGAAATAATTACAGCAGCCGACGGGATGGAAGCATTGCAACAAGTTGAAATAGAAATACCTGACCTGGTGATCCTGGATTGGAACATGCCCCGGCTTGACGGAATGGAAGTATTAAAAGTGCTGAAGAACACGGAAAAAACCAAAGATATCCCGGTGATCATGATAACGGGGATGCTGACCTCGTCAGAAAGTTTGAAGAATGCCATGGATGAAGGGGCAATTGAATTTTTAAGAAAACCATTTGACAAAATTGAATTTAAAGCCCGTGTCCGAACAAGGTTACTGCTTTCGAAATCAACATCAGAATTATCAGCCAAATATCAGGAAATTGTAAGCCGCAATAATTTCATTCATTCATTGATTGAAAGTGTTCTGCAGCCCCTGATTTATTATACCAGTGATGGTATAATTCTGGGATTCAACCGTTCTTTTGAAAAATTGATGGAGAAGTCAGCAGAGGAACTAAGGGGGAAAATGTTTTATATGCAGTGCACTGCCGGAACTACAGCACTACACATGAATGCCGACCTTGAACTATTACTTGAAAGATCGGAAAAAACATATGAGAGCAAAATGGGGGCCAGTGATCAGGATTTTATCTTCTCAAAGAGCCTGTTTTATAATTGCTCCGGAAATCCTGAAGGCATTCTATGCATAATGACTGATGTTACCGAGATCAGGAAAATCCATGCTAAAATTATGGAGTGTAATAAAAAAGAATTGGTATCCAGCGCCTTACGTCTTATTCAGATTAGCGAGAAAAATAATAATCTAATTTCTGAACTGGTGAAAATTAAGACATTTGTAAACAGGCAGGGAAGTGAGATGATTAAACACGTCATTAGCAGTAACAATATACATGGCGCTGAAAGCGTATGGAAAGATTTTGAAGCCCGGTTCGAAAACGTTTATGAAAAATTTTACACGCGGTTGCAGGAACAATTTCCGGCCATCACCCCTGGAGAAAGAAAACTGTGTGCGCTCCTGCGATTGAACATTTCGACAAAAGATATTGCTGCTATTACTTTTCAGAACCCACAAAGCATTGATACTGCCAGGTATCGTTTGCGCAAAAAACTAGCACTCTGTAAGGAGGATAACCTGATCGATTTTTTAATCAAATTTGATTCTTAAGGACGGTCATGCATTGAAGCCATAAACCGGACAGTATATCGCTAAATCTACTCAATCACACCACCAGGTTTCCCAGATAAATCAAGGTGTAAACCTCTCATGTACAGAAAATGTCCAGTTAGCTGTACACTAATAGTATATACTCAAATATTGCTTATTTAATTCTATAGGTGTTCATTTACAATTGATAATAAAAAAACATTTCAGAAAATAAGGTTTACTTGACAAATACACCTTAATAATTTGGTTCACAGAAATTTCTCAGGATTTTACCGTAAAGTCCATGTCGAATCATTGATTTAGTGCTTACCTGAATTAAATATAAAAGTTTACCTGACCTAATATAAAAGACTGCAATGACTAACCTCTGCCTGATCCCGGGGATGCCAAAGCTCCCTGATCCATCTGTGTTTTTACGTGCTCCGTTAAGAGCTGGCTCTTTAGCTAATGATCAGTTACGTCCATTTTTTGAAAGGTTGATGAAGACATTTTTGTCCCTTGTACTGCTTTTTACGCTTGCGGATACAAAATGTGCAGTGGCCTGGATGACCACTTTTGAGGGAACCAGTGCCTCATCCGGTCTGATTGCAACAACAGGTGCTGCTGTCTATAAAAATAATGGATCTATTATTTTGAGTGATGAAATAAATCTTATCGGGAGCGGAAGTCTTACCGATCCAGGATCCTTAACATCAGGGGCGGCACCTGCGGAAACCAAAGGTGGTTCACAGCTTTCAATTCCGACCCTTAGCATTGAATTGTCTGGCTGTACACCACCGACTGTTGGCAATATGAGTGCTACTATCTGCAGTGCCTCTGCCAGCAACGTTTCCCTTCCGGTCACAGGTACAAATCTTACGTCAGTCACGAGTTATGTCATAACTTCATCGGTAGCTGCAGGTCTTACTGGCAGCGGATATAGCGGTACAACTTCAGACCCTGATATCATTAAAAACGATGTATTTACCAATACTACCAGTGGACAGTTAATAGTGATTTATACCGTTACGCCACGGTCGGAGAGTTGTGAGGGATTACCATTCACCGTAATGGTTATTGTGAACCCGGTTCCCACCATGATAAAGCCGGAGGATAAGACGATTTGTAATG
>JBBRGI010000142.1:0-8859 GCA_038240855.1 Bacteroidales bacterium
CTCTTTTGCCATTGTTTCTTGTGTTTAAAGTAATAATCAATAAATTAATTCGTTAAGCAATGTAAAGAACATCAGACTGAGAAATCAGCAGATAGTCATTGCCATCGATAGTAAGTTCGGTACCGGAATATTTCCCGTAGAAAACCGTATCACCAGCTTTTACTTCCATCGATTCATCTTTCTTTGCAATTCCCACATGCAAAACCTTACCTGCAAGGGGTTTTTCTTTAGCCGAATCAGGTATAATAATACCTCCTGCTGTTTTTGTTTCTGCTTGCTGCGGCACTACCAATACTTTGCCGGCAAGGATCTTTCCTTTAATTTCTGCCATTTTAAATTTTATTTTATAATTAGACAATAGTTTATCGATGTAATGCAATCTTATCAGAAAATATGCCAAAACCCTGAGCGACCTGTTTTGTCCTGACACCACGCAGATTTAAAAAAAATCAGGTCAGCACATGACACTATTTAAAGCTAATAAACTGCAATACAATATTTTAAAAAATATATGACACTGACATTCATCGCTGACAACATGACATAAAATCAATCGGATGTCAGGCATAAGCACAAAAACCCGGTCCGTCAGTTGACAGATCAGGCTTTTATTAATATCAATCTTAAATCAAATTCAACACCTCAGGCACTCACAAAAAAGTCAGTAACCTGAACGCTGATCCTAAATCTATTTCGTTGAATCACGTACTGCCTGCGGGAAATTGGGAACCTGACTCGGATCCTGAACCTGCTGGATCTGCTCTTCAATGGCAGATTTCTGCGTTTCGGCCGTTCTTGGAAGGAATGCCGTGGCCGTAATGGAGAGAACAACCAGCGCAATAGCCAGAATCCATGTGGCCTTTTCCAAAAAATCAGTGGTGCGTCGAACGCCCATCACCTGATTTGAACTGGAGAATGATGATGCCAGACCACCACCTTTTGAGTTCTGTACCAGTACCAGGAGAATCAGAACGGCACACACAATAAAAATTATGACAATAATAAATGAGTACATTGAAATTATTTATTAAGTAGATTTGTAACTTCTTCAATTTGCCGCGCAAAATAAGCACTTTTTTCGGGATATTTCAAACTTAATTTTTGAAAAGCTGTGATTGCCTTCTGATAGAGTCCCTGTTTAACGTAAATACGCGCCAATGTTTCGGTAATATATTCATCGCTCTCACCACTATTATCAAGCATTTTATTTATTTTTTCGGCAATACCCGAATTCTCCGAATGCTTAACATTAAAGGCCGGATTATCTTTAATAAACCGGTCTATAAGGTTCGCCTTCTGTTCCGGCTCATCAAATTTTTCCTTCCTGGTAATCTCATGGCTGGAATCTTTAGCCAAATCTGACTTTGGTTTATCTGATTCATTTTCGATCCCCCCGAGCATATACGTATTGTCGGAAAGCTCAAAATTAAGCAAGTCGGCGTGCTCTTTTCCTGCCGTATCATTCTTCACCCGGGTAAACGATTCACCATGCTCTTTAATTGATGCGGAAGGATCATCAGACAACTCAATGGAGGCAGTATTGTTACGGATTGAAACCACATCAATTTCGAGTGAAGGATCGGGTATACGTTTTTTTTCAGGCGCCGGATTTAAAAGATGATAAAGAACAGTGCGGTCAGTGGCATATACAGCACAGGTTTTAAGCTGTGCCGCGAACCTGAAATTATTTTCCTTCTGCAAATTACGTATGTATAGAAGGTGAGCAGTCTGAAAGTACGGGTATTCATCCAGAATTTCCCGAAGTTCTCCCAACGTCCGCTCATTGAGTAAGGAAGGATCCTCGAGGCAACGCAGCAATTGATCACGGGTCATCGACATAAGCACACATCTTTTAGAATAAACATTCAGGCAAAATTACCAATTCGCTACTGATTTATTAAAGATATCTTCAACCAACTGCTCCACGATTACATCGACAGCATCACTTTCAACATCATTTAATGATCGGGTACTTTCCCAATCGTAATAAGCCGAAAAAGTAGTATTGAAATCCTGTTCATGATCTTTATTATTAGTGAACACTACCTTAACTGAAATTGTCAGCCGGTTCATTGAAGCAAAATCCCTTCCCTGTTCACTCTGCTGAATGGACAATGGCCGTACTTCGTAACCGGTTATCTCACCCGAGAATTCCAGATCGCCCTGTTCACGTTCCATAGATAATCCCGTTTCGTTCACAAACTTATCCTTCATCTGTTCGGTAAATGTCTGACTCAACATTGGATTTACCACGCGTGCTCGGTTTGTGAAAAAGTCGATAAATACAGTTTTTACCTCAGGAGAAATTGACGCCCCTGTAAAGGAATAACCAATTTTACAGGAATTTACAATAATAGCCAATGCCAGTATGCCAGTAAAAAAACCAAGAAGTTTTATAGTATGTTTTGTCATTATCTATCCGATTTTGTATTCTTTGATTTTCCGGTAAAGTGTTCGTTCCGAAATACCAAGCTCACGTGCTGCCAGTTTTCGCTTTCCGCTATGCTTATCAAGCGATTTTCTGATCATCTCTACCTCTTTGTCTTCCAGTGAAAGGGATTCTTCAACGAACTCCTCCGTATCCTGGATATTATCCCTGCCTGAACTCTTTAAAACCACCGGTCCTGGAAATGGGGGCTGCACTGATTTATAATCGTTGGCGGTTTCATGAAATAATTTCCTGATTAACTGGGTATCCTCATCATGTGTTTTTGCAGGTTGACCATCCTGCATAAGTTCATGGACCAGCTTCTTTAGGTCGTTCATATCCTTTTTCATATCAAAAAGGATTTTATAAAGTATTTCCCGCTCAGTGGTGAAGGTTTTTTCGTCCAGCCCTTTATTGTAGAGTGCAGGCAAAATTCCGAGGTTCTCTGCCGGGATGTAATGCTGCAGATCATCTGCCGTAATTTCCCTCGCTGTTTGGATAATGGATATTTGTTCCGTAATATTTTTTAATTGCCTTACATTGCCGGGCCAGCGATAACTGAGCATTACCTTGTTAGCATCCTCCATAAGCCGGATAGGTGGCATTTTGTATTTCTCGGCAAAATCGGAGGCAAACTTACGGAACAGCAACAAAACGTCGCCCTCCCGTTCACGAAGCGGGGCAATTTTAATGGGGACCGTATTTAAGCGATAATATAAATCTTCGCGAAACTGGCCTTCCCTGATCGCTTTTGTCAGATCGACATTGGTTGCTGCGATCACCCGAACATTGGTCTTCTGAACCTGTGATGAACCCACCCTGATGAATTCACCGGACTCTAAAACTCTTAATAGCCTGACCTGAGTCGAAACGGGAAGTTCTCCAATCTCATCCAGGAAAAGTGTTCCGCCGTCAGTAACTTCAAAATAGCCCTTTCGATCGGTTAATGCACCTGTAAATGAACCCTTTTCGTGTCCGAACAGCTCTGAATCAATCGTACCTTCAGGGATTGCGCCACAATTTATGGCGATGTATTTTCCATGTTTGCGACGCGAAAAGCTATGAATGATTTGGGGAAACGACTCCTTTCCTACTCCGCTTTCACCACTGATCAGCACCGACAGATCGGTTGGCGCGACCTGTATAGCTACTTCGATGGCACGGTTTAATTCAGCCGCATTTCCAATGATTCCAAACCGTTGTTTTATCTCCTGAATATCCATAATACAGACACAAAATTTTGGATTACAAATTTATAATTAATCCGCTACTTTTGGAAGGAATTATAACTTCAAAGAAATGAACTTTATTGGAATAATACCGTCACGCTATGAATCAACCCGTTTCCCGGGTAAACCATTGGCAGATATTTGTGGCAAAACGATGATCCAACGTGTATATGAACAGGCTTCAAAAGGCATGGATGAGGTTTGGGTGGCTACGGATGACCAACGAATTGTAGAGGCTGTTCGCGGATTTGGAGGAAATGTGGTGATGACCTCTTCGAATCACCGCAGTGGCACAGACCGCTGCGCAGAAGCAGCTTTGACAGTTTCCGGTATTACAGGCAAAATTTATGATGTTGTTGTTAATATTCAGGGCGACGAGCCATTTATGCAGCCTCATGAAATTACCTTGATTATGGAATGCTTCACCCGATCGCCATCCACACAAATCGCAACCCTTATACAGCCGATTCTTAAAAACGAGGATATTTTCAGGCCCGATATGGTTAAAGTAATACTCGACAATGAAAACAATGCGATATATTTTAGCCGCTCTCCGGTTCCGCATATTTTCGGGGTCGATCAATCACAGTGGCTCGATAAATATCCGTTTTATGGCCATGTCGGTCTTTATGCCTATCGTTTCGACACGCTTCAGAAACTGGCAAAACTAACAGAGACAGTTATTGAAAAAGTTGAGTCGCTCGAACAATTACGCTGGCTTGAGAATGGATTCAGAATTAAAACAAATATCACCGATTCAGACAATTTTGGAATCGACACCCCGGAAGACCTTGAACTGGCGATTGCAGGAGGAATTGAGAAGTACTACCTTTAGCTACAGTTTTAAATTATACAGCAAAGTAAATTATAAAAATCACTAATTTACTTTAGTGCCACCAAAGTAAAATAGTGAAAAAGTTATTTTACTTTAACAAGCCTAAAATAAATATGATACAACTAGAAAAATTTATTTCCGGAGAATTCAGAAAGAGCATTGGTTATAAGTACTTTATGCCAAATTTCATCAACAACGAATGGATTTGGACAGATTCAAAGTTAAATAAGTTGATAGAGAATGCGTCTTATGAGTTGGGGCAGTTAAATTCGTTTGCCAAATTAGTCCCGAACGTTGATTTATTTATCCACCTTCACATCACCAAAGAAGCCGTAGTTTCGAGCAAAATTGAGGGGACTCAAACTCATTTTGATGAAGCTTTTTTGCAAAAAGAAAATGTAACCCCAGAGAGGAAAGACGACTGGCAGGAAGTTCAGAATTATACCGAAGCTTTAAATACTGCCATCGGGGAATTAGAGAATTTGCCAATATCATCAAGATTGATTTTAAAAACACATAAAACATTATTGCAAGGTGTAAGGGGTGAGAAGAAAACACCTGGAGAATACCGCAGAAGCCAAAACTGGATCGGTGGCCAAAGCCTTGCCGATGCTGTGTTTATACCGCCACATTTCGAACATCTAAGCGAATTGATGGGTGATCTCGAAAATTTCATCCACAACGAAAATATAGAGATTCCTTTGCTTATTAAAGCGGCCATTATTCACTATCAATTCGAAACCATACACCCTTTTTTAGATGGAAACGGAAGAATTGGAAGGCTGCTTATTCCTCTCTTTTTGATTGAAAAAAATGTTTTGGCAAAACCATTGTTATACTTGTCGAGCTATTTCGAGAAAGAAAAAAGCCTTTACTACGACAATCTTACCCGTGTGAGAACCCATAACGACATGATTCAGTGGATAAAATATTTTTTGGTGGGTGTTGCCCAAACGGCCAAACAAGCCACACACACTTTAAGTAATATTATATCGTTAAAAGCTGAACATGAACAAATTATTAAAACCCAATTTGGCAAACGGCTTAAAACCGGATTATTGCTCCACAACTATTTACTCCAACAACCCTTGGTAACCGTAAAAGATGTGCAACTGGTTTGCGATTTGTCTCCCAAAGCGGCTGGCGACCTCATTAATATTTTTGTCGAAAAACAAATACTTAAGGAATATACGGGTCAGTCAAGGAATCGTATTTTTACTTATGAACCTTATTTACAACTTTTTAATGACTAAACCCCATACATTTTCATCGTCCCTCAATCCGAATAAGGTTATCAGCTTCCAGAAAAAGTGAATTGTAAAAGAAGGTTTTGGCAAAAACTTTAATCTCCCGATCTGACTCATTAGAGCCAGGACATTAAAAGTCCGGATACTTTGTTAATTTTGTGATAGAACCGCTCTGATAAATACTTTCAATATGGAAACTCCCGAAATCGTTAAAAATGATTCTTATCTCCAACCCTTTGTATCCGATTTCAAACGTTGGGACGAGAAATATAAAGTAAAGGAGGCAGAGATCCTGGATGGAAAATCACTGATCGATTTTTCATCAGGACATCTTTATTTTGGTCTTTTCAGAGATCCCACAAGTTGGGTCATACGCGACTGGGCTCCAAATGCTACAGGCATGTATTTAATTGGTTCATTCAATCAATGGCAGGAACAACCTGAATTCCGATTCTCGGACATCGGGAATGGTTGCTGGGAATTGTTCCTTAACACAGCGACTATATCTCACGGCGACTTGTACGCTTTTTCGGTCATTTGGGAAGGGGGAAACGGCAAACGAATCCCCGCGTGGGCACAACGCGTTGTCCAGGATCCTGATACATTAATGTTTAATGCCCAGGTATGGTATCCACCTGTCATCTATACCTGGAAAAACGGGAAGTTCAAACGTGAATCTGATGCCCCGCTAATCTACGAGGCACACATTGGAATGGGCGGAGAAGAACCCAGGGTGCATACCTACGAAGAGTTCCGTATTGATATTCTTCCAAGGATAAAACAGGGAGGTTATAATACGATTCAGTTGATGGCAATTCCTGAGCATCCGTATTACGGGAGCTTTGGTTATCATGTCTCGAGCTTTTTTGCCGCCTCATCACGGTTTGGAACCCCTGAAGAACTAAAGCATCTGGTTGATGATGCCCACGGACTGGGAATATCTGTTATTATGGACATTGTTCATTCTCATGCCGTAAAAAACGTAATTGAAGGCCTGGGAAGTTATGACGGTACGAGGTACCAGTTTTTCCATGAAGGAGCGCGGGGTGAACATCCTGCATGGGATTCCTATTGTTTTAATTACAATAAAAATGAAGTACTGCATTTCCTGCTTTCTAATATCAGGTTCTGGCTCGAGGATTACAAATTCGATGGCTACCGTTTCGACGGGGTCACCAGTATGCTTTATTTCGATCACGGACTGGGCAAAGCTTTTACCAGTTACAGCGATTACTTTACCCCAAATATTGACGATGAGGCAATTGTTTATTTCAGGTTGGCCAACCGGCTGATCCACGATTTATATCCTCAGGCGTTATCCATAGCTGAGGATATGAGTGGTTTGCCCGGGCTGGCAGCTCCGCTCTCAGCCGGAGGCCTTGGTTTTGATTACCGCATGTCGATGGGGGTCCCTGACTACTGGATTAAACTGATTAAAGATCAAAAAGATGAAGATTGGAATGTAGGCCAGCTTTTTCACGAACTGACCTCCCACAGGGCCGATGAAAAGGTTGTGAGTTACTGCGAAAGTCACGACCAGGCAATGGTTGGCGATAAAACAATCATATTCAGGCTTCTGGACAAAGAAATGTACTTCAGTATGCGCAAAGATCAGCCAAATATTGCAGTCGACCGCGGAATTGCCCTTCATAAAATGATCCGTCTTGCAACGATCGCATGCGCGGGAGGTGCATACCTGAATTTTATGGGGAATGAATTTGGCCATCCCGAATGGATCGATTTTCCCCGGGAAGGGAATGGATGGTCGTATCAGCATGCGCGGCGGATATGGAGCATAGCTGAAAACCCGGAGCTTCGGTTTCATTGGCTGCTCGATTTCGACCGCGACATGATCAAGCTGGTTAAAAACGAAAAACTTCTTCACGAACCTTACATACAGTGGGTAACCGACAACCAGGCTGACCAGGTACTAGCGTTCAAAAGGAAAGACCTGCTCTTTATTTTCAATTTTAATCCGTACCAATCGTTCGAAGGATACGGAATACAGATTGAGCCATCGAAATACAAGATTATTCTGCAGACGGATGCTCATGCCTATGGCGGTTTCAACCGGATAGATGACCGGATGACCTATTATTCCATACCTGAGGGTGGATTTGGATCAACTCATTACCTGAAGATTTATCTTCCTTCGAGAACAGCAATTGTTTTGAAAAATCAACCTTACAGAAGCTTAAAGTAAGAGGGCTGCAATGAGAATTTTTACAATTGGAGAAACAACCTACGACATTTTGTTCCGAGATGGGAGCCCTGTGGGGGCATGCAGTGGAGGCAGTGCTTATAATTCGGCGATTTCATTGGGAAGATGCGGGCTCCCCGTAAGCCTGATCACCACATTTGGTAACGATCGTGTCGGAGATCTATCTCTGACTTTTCTCACGAAAAATGGTGTAAACTGCGACCTGATCAAACGATTTAACGGGCAATCGAGAATTGCACTGGCGTTTTTGGATGCAGATAACAATGCCGATTATTCATTTTACCAGGCTTCAACCGATATTTTTCCCGATTATCCCGAGCCTCAAAAAAACGATATTTTACTGTTGGGTTCATCATTTGCCATTCGGGATAATGGCCGCGAAGAATTAATTGTTTTTCTACAACAGGCAAAAAAAGAAGAATGTACCATTATTTACGATCCGAACGCCAGGCATCAGGTGCAGGGAAATCCCATTATTATCAAAAAAATTCTGGAAAATATGGCCCTGGCCACAATAATTAAAGGTTCTGACCAGGATTTCAGAAATATATTTGGACTCAATGATGCACGAGATGTCTATTCACGGATTTCAGAAACAGGTAAAAAAGTTCTCGTTTATACAAAAGGCATCCAGGGAGCGGAACTCGTTAACGCAGATGATCATGTATCGGTCGGTGCAAAACAAATCAGTGTGGTGAGCACCATCGGGGCGGGGGATAATTTCTCGTCCGGAATTGTTTACGGACTTTATAATTCAATAATCAACAACCAGTTACAAGAAGATTTTTTACACGAACAATGGGAGGAAATCATGAACTCCGGAATCCTTTTTGCTTCTGCAGTATGTGAATCGCACGAAAATTATCTCCCCTTAGAAACAGCCAAAAGATTTTTAGATT
>JBBRGI010000143.1:0-8852 GCA_038240855.1 Bacteroidales bacterium
AAACCCGTCCGTCAGCGGAAACGGTCACATCGTTGAGTGATTTCGATTTTGCGTTAGCGTATGTTTTAGTGATTTTACCATTTGCCAGATCGATCTCCACCACCCGGTCAATATCGGTTACAAACAATTTTGTTTTGGTGCATGCAAGTCCTTTGGGAGCATTTAATCCTTTTACCCATTCTTTTTCAATGAACTCACCTTTTTCGTTTAGTTTTGAGATGTACCCCACATTGTCTTTTATATTATGCATCCCGACAATATTTGAAACATAAATGGTTTTGTCGGATGCGTTATAAAACGACGATTCGGGCACATTTAATCCTTCGGGTGATGTCCAGACCTTTTCAAGTTTAGGGCTAAAGAATGCCTCCTGTGCCGAAATGTTATTGCTGATCAGAAACGTTGCAGTAACCAGGAGTGTAATTAATGTTGATTTCATACAATGCAGTTTTTGTGGTTAATAAATCGTGATCCGAATAATTTAATCAAGGTACAAATAAAACTGGTAACTTAGCAATGATTTTGATCCCTTTGTATTAAAAAATCAAAACCGGGGGTCAAATTACTGAAAAAATTACTTCTTAACACTGCGACCTACAAATTCATCAATTTAATCCGTTTAAGATTTTTTCTTCGTTTGATTTTTAATCGGATCACATAATCAAGATAATACAACGCCGGTACGAATACAAGGGTGAGGAATGTTGCGAAACTTAACCCGAAGATAATGGTCCAGGCCAGCGGTCCCCAGAAAGCCACATTGTCGCCCCCGAAGTAAATATGAGGGTTCAACTCGGTGAATAAGGTCACAAAGTCGATATTCATGCCTACGGCCAATGGCACAAGTCCAAGCATGGTTGCTGTAGCTGTAAGTACAACGGGTGTGATACGCGTTCTGCCTGCCTCAACAATTGCCTGGCGTGTTTTTAAACCTCGTGCTTTCATTACATCGCAGAACTCAACAATCAGAATTCCGTTTCGCACTACAATTCCACCAAGCGCTACAATTCCCAAACCAGTCATCATGATCACCAACTCCATTTTAAAGATCATTACGCCCAATAAAACTCCGATTATACTGAAGATTACCTCACTAAGGATAATAATTGTTTTACTGATGGAGCCGAATTGGGTAATGAGGATAAAGAAAATGATTCCCAATGCAATAACCATTGCTTTCAACAGGAATGCTGAGGTCTCTTCCTGATCTTCCTGTTCACCGGTCAGTTTGAACTCAGTTCCTTCATGTTTATTGAACGAAGCTGCGATGCGCTCGATTTTCGGAACAATGTCGTTGGCGGAATAACCGGAAAGGACATTGGAGTAGATTGTAATCACCCGCTTCTGATCGAGCCGCTTTATTCCTGCATAGGAGGTACTATAATTGATTTTAGCTACAGTTGACAGTGGAATGCTGCGGAGTTGTCCGCTGTTCATATCACGGTAGGTAATAAGCAGATTCACCAGAGCATTGATGTTATCACGGGTAACTTTTTTATAGCGTAAAGTAATCGGGTATTCGTCCTCATCCTGTTTGAATTTGGAGATTTCCTTCCCGAAAAGCGCCGTACGAATCTCCATACCGATCTGTCCCGTAGAAATACCTTCACGATTGGCACGGTCACGGTCGATATCGATAATAATTTCGGGCGAGTTCATCTCAAAGTCAGTTTTCAATTCCTCTACTCCCGGAATTCGCATCGAATCGAGATGATCCCTAAACGCATAGGCATCGGACACGAGGTTCCCGAGGTTCTCGCTGGTGACCTCTATGTTGATCGGTTTACCCGTTGGAGGTCCGTTCTGATTCTTATCTACTGTAACCTCTGCTCCCGGAATATCAGCAACTCCCTTACGCATCATTTCCATGTATTCGGTAGTCGATTTTCCGGTGGTACGCAGTTTGTGCTCGACAAAATTAACCGAGATTTTCCCCTTGTTGTAGGGTTTTCCTGCCGATGAAAATCCTTCTTCTTCAACACCAATTGTGACATTTGAGATGATAGATTCCACATCCGGGTTATTTCTGCCTATTGTTTTATAGACACGTTCCTCAGCAATCCGGGTAACGCTGTCGGTGACCAGCTGGTCGGTACCACCAGGCATTTTTATGTAGACATAGATATTGTTAGGATCGTTATCGGGGAAAAACAGTACCTTGGGTTTAACGATACCTGTAAGGAACATCGTAAAGAAAAATAGCGCAATCATTGACACCAACATCCATACTGCACGGTTTCCCCTGAGTGTGAAACGAAGAGTCCGTTCATATTTGTCCATCAGCGATGGCCATAACCTCTCCTGGAAACCTTTGATCCAGAAGCGGATGGCGTAATGATAGGCGACAACAAGCAGGATAACCATCACAAGAAAATTTGCAAGGCCGATCATTTTGGTGGCATAGAACAGGATTGCAAAGCCGAAAACCA
Organism: Bacteroidales bacterium; assembly: GCA_038240855.1. Classification (GTDB taxonomy): domain Bacteria; phylum Bacteroidota; class Bacteroidia; order Bacteroidales; family Prolixibacteraceae; genus JAAFHB01. The sequence goes on from JBBRGI010000143.1 coordinate 2,430, forward strand.
CTATCAGGAATCGCCTTGTCTTGCGCCACTCACTCTTTCCGTCAGTTTCATCATCGTATTCATGCTGCATAAAGGATACTGCAAAAACAGGATTGAAAATATAGGCCACAAAAAGTGAAGCAAACAGGGTAATAATCAGCGTAACGGGTAAGTAATGCATAAACTGTCCGACAATACCAGGCCAGAAAGCGAGTGGGAAAAAGGGAGCAAGTGTCGTTAATGTTCCTGACAGGATGGGCATAAAGACCTCCCCCGCAGCCATTTTCGCGGCAATTTTTATATCGGGATGCTTCCGGTGAAGCCGGTGCGTATTTTCGATTACAACAATGGCATCATCGACTACAATTCCAAGGGCAAAAATGAACCCGAACATCACAATCATATTCATGGTGAACCCAATCCCCGGAAGGACCAGATAAGCAACAGCCATCGACAGTGGTACGGAGAGGCCAACGAAAAATGAGTTTGTGAATCCCATGAAAAACATCAGTACAATAGTCACCAGGATAAAGCCGATGATGATTGTATTGTTCAGTTCTTCAAGTGTATTACGTGTAAAACGACTTTGATCGCCTGTTACTGTAAGGGTCAGATCTGAGGGGAAATTCTTTCCTTTAAGCTGATTATCAACAATGTCCTTGATCTGATCGGAGGCATCCAGCAGATTGGCGCCACTTTTTTTGATAACATTCAGTGTAATTACATTATTTCCGTCGAGACGGGCAAAGCTCTCCTGTTCTTTAAAATCGTCCTTGATATCGGCAATGTCGCTAAGTTTTACAAAGGCACCGCCCGAAGACTGAACGACAATATCACGCAAGTTTGCAACTTCCTGAAACTGACCTTTCAGACGAACCGTATTTTTTATACCGTTGGTATTGATAGTACCGCCTGAAATTGTAATATTTTCGCTGGCTACAGCCCGCTCGATATCACTGAAAGTCACTTTTGCTGCCTGCATCTTGAAAATGTCTGCATCAATCTGAATCTCACGCTCCAGGGCACCAACAATATCGACACGGGTAATTTCCTTCACCCCTTCGATCAGATCCTGAGCAACTTCTGCAAATTTCTTCAGTCTGTCGAGACTGTAATTCCCTGAAATATTGATGTACATCACAGGAAATTCCGAGAGATCGATATCAAGAATCTGTGGCTGATCGGGTAAATCGTTCGGAAGATCTGTTTTTGATTTATCAACCGCATCGCGCACCCGCTGTTTGGCATCCTCGATCGAAATATCAGGGTCGAATTCCACAACAATGGAGGAGAAATCGGGTACCGAATTGCTGGTCACATTTTTTACATCCGAAATTGATTTTAGCTGCTTTTCAATCGGGCGCGTAACCAGGTTCTCGATATCTTCAGGCGAGGTGCCCGGATAAGGAGTATTCACAATAATATAGGGAATAATAACCTGGGGAAACTGCTCTTTCGGAATGAAATAATAGTTCATCAACCCAAGAATTGATATCAGGAACGCGAGTACGTAAATACTGGTCTTGTTATCAATCGCCCAGCTCGTGGGTAAAAATTCTTTTATCTTTAGTTTATCTGATGACATAAATTGAAGTTGTTAGGATTAATAGGTTATCAATGCGCCTTCATTAATACTTTGGTAACCTGAAGAGATCACTTTATCGCCTTCTGATAGCCCTTCAAGTATTTCGGTTACCCCGTTGTAGTCCATGCCGGGCTTAACCGGACGACGGGTTGCCATCCACTTATCGTCTTTCTGAACAGCTACAAAAACGAATTTCCCTTCATTATTGGACTGGATATAATTCACCGGGAGGCAAATAGCCTGCTCATTGGTGTAATCTTTGATTTTTACATAGGCGATCATATTGGCCCGTAAAGGAATTTCGCCCGTCTGAATCTTGCATTCAACCTGGAATGTTCTGTTGGAAGGATCGATATACCGGCTGGTAAAACTAAGCTTTGATTCGATCTCTTTTCCAAGGTCAGGGAATCGAACCAGTACATCATTCCCTTTCTGGATTTTTGAAGCAAAATTTTCTGACACGGCAGCCTTAATTTTTGCGGAGTTCATATTAATTACCCTGATGGCAGATGTCGGCATACCAGGTGAAGCCATCTGACCAACTTTTAACGGCATACTTTCGACTGTTCCGTTGATCGGAGAGATAACCCGGGCCATATCAATTTGACCCTGCAGTGTTTTTATTTTCATTTCGAGCGCTTCCTTATTGGTTTTTGCCTGCAGGTATTGCACTTCGCTGCCGATATTCTTCTCCCAAAGCGCTTTCTGCTTTTCGAAAAGATTGCTTACGAGGCTGGACTGCGTTTTTAATTCATCGAGTGATTGCTTAAGCACTATTGCATCCAGTTCAGCCATTACCTGGCCTTTTTTAACATTTGAACCTTCGGTAACATAAACTGCAGTAACAATTCCGGGAGTCTGAGGGCTAACGGCGACATTCTGATCACCATCCACTACTCCCTGAACTTCGATGTAATGGGTAAATACACACCCTGTAACAGGTTCAACTTTTACTGTCACTGGTTTTGCCGCGGTATCAGTGCCTTGCGGATAGATCTCGGCCTCGAGTTGAGCTATTTTGGTGGCTATCTCATCGTGCTTAATTTTTAATTTTTCCAGTTCCGCATTCTTGTCTGTGCTGCTGCATGAAACTAATATGGCTGTGACGGCCAACGTATAAAAAATGTTTTTCATATAAATGGTTATTTTGAGAGTTCCTGATTGATATTATATAATTTTTCTAATTTTGATTTGGCCCCAACCACATCATAAATACCCTGATAGTAATCGGTAAGGCTATTGAGATATTGATTTTGGATGGTCATCAGTTCCATACTCGAGGAGATTCCCTGTTTGTATTTCTCGAGTGTCCGCTGGTAAATATCATCTGATAACTCCATGCTTTTTTTCTGTATCTGAAATTTTTCGAGCTTTGTGCGCAGGTCATTCTTATATTGGGTTGATTGCATCAGCAAGGTGTTCCCTACATAGAGTTTATTGTTTGTGGCCTTTGCCAGCGCCATTTTTTTCTGTGAAACCATTGCACTTCTTTGTCCGCTGCTGAAAATGGGAAGGCTTAAATTGATCCCAAATACATCCTTGGGTGCAAAATCAAAGGCCGGGCTTTTCCACTTTTCCTGGTGATTATAAAAGGCGGCAATTGAGGGCAGTGAATTGGTCCTCTCCCTTTGATAATCGTATTTTGCGAGCAATTCCTGTGTGGTTAGCAATTTGAAATCGACATTCTTCTCCATTATAAAGGTTTCCGTGGCCAATGCCGAAAGGTTGACGATCCGTTCGTCATCCATTCCCAACTGATCGGTTAAGGCGATATTGGTATTTTCTGCAACTCCCAGGTGAATATTCAGCAAGCTTCTGGCCATAACCAGGTTATTATCGACCTGCGATATCGCGTTTTTGAGGGTATTGGCACTAATCTCAAGCTGATCGGCATCTGTCTTTTCAACAAAACCCTGCTTGTACATCTCCCCGATTTCAACTAAAGTATTATTGACATTTACCAGGTTGGAATCCAGAATTTTACGGCTTTCCTCCCCAACAAGAATCATGTTATACGTATTTGTAACCGACTCGTTGATCTCGAGTATCGATTTTTCGAACGATACTTCCGACAGGTTATAATAAGCCTTTGATGCTTTTAAGCCGACAAGGTAAGCGCCATTAAAAATAAGCTGCGACACGGTGAGATCGTAAATAATGTTTTGTTTTACACCAAGTTCAATTACGTCGTTTTCCCCGGCATTGGGATCAAAATTCTTGGCGGGCAAAGTTGGAACTGTCGGAGTAAACTGGTATTTGGCCGTTCCGTCGATATGTGGTAAACCGATGGCAATTGTTTCCCAGATTTTCTTTTGGGCCATTTTCAAGTCGAGCTGCGAGTTCTTAATATTGAGGTTGTTTTGCTGCGCCATTCTGAGTGCATCGTTCAGTGAGAGGCGGAGAGTATCCTGGGCTGTGCTCATCTTCACCCCTCCAAACGAGAGAACGATCAGCAAGATAATCTGACATTTTCTTGAAAACATGTTTTTCCTTCTTTATTAGTTATTATTATTGCTTAAGTATTCTGATATTTCTTTTTTCCTGTTCTCGAAATAGGCTACTCCATCGGGGGTTGAAATTGCGCGTATATGGTTTTCAAACATGATGCTGAATAGTTCATCAAAAGTGACCGCTGCAATTTTGCAGAGTTCCGAATTATGCATTTCGGCAAGGTAATTCATGTAAATTGCCACAACCGCTTCCTGATTCACATCCTGCCTGTACAAACCTTCGGCGATTCCTTGTTCGAGATTCAAGTGCATAAGTTTCGAAACATGAGCCAGTTTTTGTGCACGATGTAAGTTGAAAAGTTGTTCATAGTATTTGCGGAGTTCAAACATGATCATCGGATTAAAGCGTTTCATCTCCTCATAAAGCAGAAGACTCACATTAAAAAGTTTTTCTATTGCATTAACTTTCTCATTAGCTATACGTGTAGACACTTCCACCCATTTCTGCTGCTCGTAGTAAAACAACTGTTCAATCATATCTTCCTTACTTTTGACAAACCGGTACAGCGTTTTTTTCGATATGCCGAGCTTGCGGCTGATATCGTCCATATTGAGATTCTTAATGCCAAACTCGAAGAACAACTCTTTAATTTGTTCAAGCATTGGTTTAAACTGCTCAGCATGAATGTTTAATTGATCCTCCATGTAATTTTCAGTATCCATTTTTTCGAAAAACAAAGAAAGGAAACATTTTAAACGAAAATCGTTTCCTAATGTTAATTGTATCTTAAGTTTATTCCAAAAGTATTTCTACCAGTTTTCAGATTAAAATAAATATCGGTGAATGCGCTAAAAAAGTAGATGAACGGTTAGATAATGCGGATAAACGTTTTTTACCAATGATATGTAACCGGAAGTCTCCGAAAAATTCTTATTTTAGTAACTCGAAAAATATAACTATGAGAGAACAGATTGAAGATTTTAGTGAATTAATTATTCCATGGCTCCTGACACATGGAGTTAAAATAGTGATTATCTTACCTGTGGCCTTCATAATGGTCAAATTGTCAGGTAAATTCGTTGAAAAAGCGGTGCGGATAGCGGTTACTCCCGACAAATTTTCATCACGGGAGGCGGAACGGAAACGGGAGACTACGCTGATTCATATTTTTTCTGTGACCCTGCGCATTACAATTTTTATCATTGCGGTATTAATGATCCTCGAGGAAGTTGGTATGAAGATCGGACCGATTCTGGCAGCAGCAGGAATCGTTGGTTTGGCATTTGGATTTGGTGGTCAATATCTGATTCGTGATCTTATTTCGGGACTATTCATCTTACTCGAAAATCAATACCGGATTGGCGATGTGATCGAAATAGCAGGCGCAAGCGGCTTGGTTGAGGACATTACACTTAGAATGACCACTCTAAGAGACATGGACGGAACCGTTCACCATATTCCGCACGGAGAGATAAAAAAGGTATCCAATATGTCGAAGGATTTTTCGCGTATAAATTTAAATATAGGCGTTGGATATGGTTCAGACATGGAACAGGTGATTGATGTTGTCAACCGCATCGGCATGGAGTTTTATAATGATCCATTATGGAAGGAATTTATCATCACACAACCGAAATTCCTGCGTATAGATGATTTTGCTGATTCCGCCATAATTATCAAGATCGTCGGTGATACTCAGCCCATAAAACAATGGGAACTGACCGGTGAGTTGCGCAAAAGAATTTTTATAACTTTTCACAATGAAGGAATTGAAATCCCGTTCCCTCAAAGGGTTGTTCATCACGTGAAAGAAGGAAGTAGTGCCGGTAGTAACCGTGAGAATTCTGTATCAAATGACAATTAACCTAAAACTGAATAATTCACGAATAATCTTTGACGATGAAAAAAATATATAGCCTGATCATCCTTGTCATTATTGCGGTGTTAATACTCTATACCGGTTTGCCGGTGATTGCCTACGGATTCTGGGGATTGCCCGCAATGATTGCTGCACTGGTAATCTTGTTGATTGCATTTAACATAAAGGCCTCTCCGCGGTATAATGCAGGTGTCCAGACCTACCAGTTTAAATCGCATGGAAATATTAAGGTACCTGTCGCTATTTTGATTATACTATTCCTCTATTCAACTGTTTTACCCATAGTAACATCGTGGCCATTGCTGCGAACTTCGGCTTACCGCAATTTAATTGGTACAGTTGAGATCGGGGAGAACTTATCGACTCATATGGCACCTATTTCGATGGAAAAGGTGAGGGTCGTGGACCAGTCGCTTGCCAGTATTCTGGGCGATAAAGTACTGGGAGCTCAGCCTGCGCTTGGAAGCCAGGTGCGTCTCGGTGAATTCAATATTCAAAAGGTAAAGAACGATCTTTACTGGGTGGCGCC
>JBBRGI010000144.1:0-8772 GCA_038240855.1 Bacteroidales bacterium
TGTTCCCTGAAATGAAATGCAATACTGCCTGTAAAGTGAATTGGAGTTTGACCGATACCCGGATACTGCATCAGGTTTCGTGTAACAAATTCGCGAAATCCGGTTAATACGATATTTTGAATTTCCGGATATTCAATGTTCTTCGATAAAAATTTGGTATAACCGGCAAGATAACGGCTTGGGAATGGTTTCTTGTAGACGTTTTCAAGTATTTCAGCAACGGTTACAGGATAGGTTGTAAAAAAATCATGAATGATATCCGGGTGCAACTGTTTTTTCAGAATATCTCCGATCAGTTTTTTCCCTAACACCGCGCCACTACCTTCATCACCAAGAATAAATCCAAGTGGCGATACATTAGCAACAATTTCACTGCCGTTGTAATAACACGAATTGGAACCGGTTCCCAGAATACATGCGATTCCCGGTTTATCCTGGCACAGTGCATGAGCAGCCGCCAGGAGATCACTCTCAATCGTGATATTATCGGTGTCGAATACTTGTAAAAGAGCTGTTTTGACAGTATCTTTTTTTTCCGCATTTATACATCCTGTTCCGTAAAAGAAGATGGCATCGAACTTTTGTCGTGCAGGAAATTTCTGTTGTAAAATCGCTGAAATGTTTTCGGTCTCCTGGTAAAACGGGTTTATTCCCGGGGTGATCACGTTATCGGTGTTTCCATCATCCGTGATTATACTCCACTCGGTTTTGGTAGTACCGCTGTCTGCAATTAAAATCATTATTTAATTCTGCGTTTTTGGTGTCGGAATGAAAAATAACTATTTTTATTCTCTATGAAAACTATTTTTAATTTACTTTTAATAACATTTCGTTTTTGAATGATCGAATACTCCAAAAAGTAGGTGTTCTGTAACATGTATGACAAAAGTACAAATTTTTTAAAAATTAATCCTATTTTTGGTGAGTATTTTCATCAGTACTGAATTTGGGTTCCAGACATTCCCGGTGAAAAACATAACAAGCTGATTAATATTTAATTATATTTCTTAATCCCTGTTAATGATGAAGGTAAAGCAGTCTATTATTGGCATTATTGTATTTGTCATTTTATTAACCCAGCCGTTTCCTGCAATAACGCAAACTGCGAAGCAATCCCGCCTGATTATCCAGGCTGATAACAATCTTAAAAAGTTAAGAAATGTGATGCCCGATTGGCGTCACGTGGGCAGAATACGTGTCGATTCGTTATCGGTTTTGACGAATAAAAACATTGTCCAGGTTTTTTTTACGGGTCCTCTTTCCTATGTTCCTGTCAGGGAACAGGAAGTTTCGTCTCTTGAGAAGATTGTTAAAGAGGCGCTCGGACGGAAATTTAAGAAATACGATGTGGAAATCTACACGGATAATCATTTGTTCAGGGAATTGATTCCCAATCGTTTCCGGACAAATATTCCTGTTGATGGAACACGGATACCGGGGTTACAGGCCAATCGAATTCCTGTTGTGCAACAAGTGGGTAAAGAACAACCGCAATCGGGGCTGTATAAAAATAATTTCGCTATTTGGGATAGTCATGGTTGGTATTACGAATCGAAACTTGACCGGTGGGAGTGGCAACGTGCACGATTATTTGGTACAGTGGAAGATATGTCGACGATGATTTACGTATTGCCTTATCTTGTTCCGATGTTGGAGAACAGTGGTGCCAACGTTTTCCTTCCCCGCGAACGCGACTGGCAGTCGCTTGAAGTTATTGTTGATAATGACAATTCTACCAAAGGATCGGACTTAATACTTCCCGCAGGACTCCCGGTTGATAAATCGGCAAGTGGTTTTTTATTGTGCGACACATTGCTTACAGGCGATAATCCCTTTAAAATGGGTACCTCGTTGCAGTTCAGGAGTTCTGTTGACAAGGATCAGCGTATAAAATACCTGCCAGCGTTTAGTGCCAAAGGCCGGTACTCTGTTTCTGTTTCCTATCAAAGTCAGGATGCTGCTCTATCGGATGTAAAATATAGTGTATATCATGCAGGCGGAAAGACCGATTTTTTGGTGAATCAAAAGATAGGTGGCGGAACATGGATATACCTCGGAACATTTGATTTTAATTCAGGAAAAAATCCTGAATCCGGAATGGTTGCGATAAGTTGCAACAATAAACAGGGAGGCTTTATATCAACTGATGCCGTTAAATTCGGTGGAGGTATGGGAAATGTTGCCCGCCGTCCGGCTGAGGAGATGATGCCGAATAAAAAATCGCTTTCAGGAGCTCCGAACCCCGATAATGAAATTGTAACTATTAATCCGCAAATTTTTGATTATAAATTAGGTGGCAAGCCGCGCAACCTTGAAGCAGCAAGATACTACCTGCAGAGTGCCGGTTATCCCGATACCCTGATTTACAATCTGAATAAAAATAAAAACGATTATAACGATGACTACCAGTCACGAGGGGCATGGGTTAATTATCTTATGGGCAAACCTGATGAAAAAGCTGATCGAAAAGATAATAAAGGGTTAAATATTCCGGTCGATCTTGCCTTTGCCTTTCATACAGATGCGGGCGTTACACCGGGTGATTCAATTATCGGAACACTTGGAATTTACAGTACCTTAGCTTCTCAGGGTCTTTTTCCGGACGGAAAATCGCGCATGGCAAGCCGTGATTTGACAGACCTTATTCAGACACAACTGGTCGATGATATCCGCCAGCTTTATAATCCGTTATGGACAAGACGCGGCCTCTGGGATAAGCAATATTCAGAAGCATGGCGGCCAAACGTTCCAACCATGTTGCTGGAATTGTTTTCACATCAGAATATTGCCGATATGAGATTTGGGTTGGATCCGCGATTCCGGTTTGATGTCAGCCGGGCTATCTATAAGGGAATTTTGAGATTTCAGTCCTACCAGGAAAATCGTCCTTTTGTGGTTCACCCTTTGTCTGTTGATCATTTTGCAATTTCCATGACAAGGGAGAACTCGGTCAAATTAACCTGGAAACCGGTGCATGACCCGTTGGAACCGACTGCCAAACCGGAGAAATATAAAGTTTATCAGCGTCTTGATAACAATGGTTTTGATAATGGTATCGAAGTTGAAGATACTGTTGTTGTACTCAACCTTGAGCAGAAAGAACGGATATACAGTTTTAAAGTTACTGCAGTAAATAAGGGTGGTGAGAGTTTCCCAGGTGAAACGCTTTCTGCCGGAATTAAAAATAGCAGTAAAGGCACTATGCTGGTAGTCAATGCATTTGACCGGATTTGCGCCCCGGCGATATTTGATAACGGAAAAGAGGCCGGAATAGCATGGTGGAAAGATCATGGAGTCGCCGACCGCCAGGATATCAGCTTTGTCGGATTTCAGTACGACTTTGACCGTAAATCAAAATGGCTCGATGATGACAGTCCAGGCTGGGGAGCGAGTTATGCCGACATGGAGGGAAAGGTTATTCCAGGAAACAGTTTTGATTATTCAATCGTGCATGGCAGGGCCATGATGGATGCCGGTTATTCGTTTGTTTCAGTAAGCGATGAAGTTTTTTGTAAACCGGATTTCGATATTTCGCGCTATTTTGCTACCGATATTATTTTGGGTGAGGAGCGTTCCACTCCTGATCTAAAGGATTCCTCGGTCGTTAATTTCAAAATTTACACGCCTGATTTTATGTCAAAGGTCTCAGAAGTGGCTAAAAATGACGGTAAATTATTTATTTCAGGAGCTTATATAGGATCAGAATTTGGCGAAGCCAGTGATTCAACTGCTGCTGCATTTGCAAAAAATATTCTGCATTTTACCTGGAGAACAGGTCATGCTGTTAAAGGCGGTAACTTTTATGCTACAGATTATGCGCGTAAATGGTTCCGGGGAAATTGGAAATTCAATACTGAGTTTCATCCTGAAATTTATACTGTCGAAGCACCTGATGGAATTGAACCTGCCGGAAAGAATGCACTTACAGCATTAAGATACGCTGAAAATAATGTATCTGCAGGAGTTGTTTTCAATGGCCCATACAAGGTTGTAGCCTTGGGAATCCCTTTTGAAGCAATTACAAGTATTGCTGATCGGAAGGTAATAATGCAACAAATTATTCAATTTTTTGAATCAAAATAAATCATCTAAAAATATTTAAATGAAAAATCTGATCACATGCTTTTTACCCGTTCAACAAAGTACCGACGTTGAATCAACATTAACAACATTAAGGGAATCGGGAATCGTCGGGAAGATTTACCTCGTTGGCGATTCAGAAGAAACCATTCAAGGTGCTGATATTGTCAAAATAGCCATGCAGAGCTTCAGTTCAACAAAGGCGGTTACAGAATTTGCAAAATTGGTTTCCACGCCATTCACCTTGCTTTACACGAAAACCTTGCCGCTCGATCTGGGACAAAATGCGCTTCACCGTATGGTTCAGGCATGCAACAGCAGTGGTGCAGGAATGGTCTATTCGGATTATTTTGAACAAAAAGAGGGTGTTTTAAAACCACATCCTGTTATTGAATACCAGGATGGCAGTTTGCGCGATGATTTTGACTTTGGCTCGTTACTGCTTTACCGTACAGAAGCCTTAATTGAAGCTGCCAATCACATGGAAGAGGACTTTGAGCTTGCCGGTTTATACGATCTGCGGTTGAAAGTTTCGCAAAATTATAAACTGGTTCACCTGCCTGAATTGTTATACACGGAACTTGAACTGGATACCCGAAAATCGGGTGAGAAGATGTTTGATTATGTTGATCCACGTAACCGCTTCAAACAAATCGAGATGGAAAAAGCCTGTGCTGCTCATCTTAAAGTTGTTGGTGCATGGCTTGCTCCCGAATTTAAACAGATAGCCTTCTCTGCCGGACATTTCGATACCGAAGCTTCGGTGATCATACCTGTCTGGAACCGTGCGAAAACAATTAATGACGCTATTAAGTCCGTACTCAGCCAGGACACAGATTTCAAATTCAACCTTATTATTGTTGATAATTATTCTACAGATGGAACAACCGATCTGATTAAGGCTTTTGCCGAATCGGATGACCGGATTATTCATGTAGTTCCAAAGCGAAAAGATCTCGGTATCGGTGGCTGCTGGAATGAGGCGGTCAACCATCCCGCATGCGGTAAATTTGCTATTCAGCTCGATAGTGATGACTTGTATATCGATAATAAGGTGGTTCAGCAGATTGTAGCCTGTTTTTATGAACAGAATTGTGCCATGGTCGTCGGATCGTACAGGATGGTCAATTTTAAACTGGAGGAAATTCCTCCCGGATTGATTGATCACAAAGAATGGACACCTGAAAATGGAAGAAACAATGCTTTAAGAATTAATGGTTTAGGCGCTCCGAGAGCTTTTTATACCCCTGTTCTTCGCGAAATCCAGGTTCCTAATGTGAGCTATGGTGAGGATTACGCTCTCGGCCTTGCAATCAGTCGTCAATACCAAATCGGACGAATTTATACTCCGCTGTACCTCTGTCGCCGATGGGAGGAGAACTCTGATTCTTCACTCGATATCGTGAAGATGAATGCCCATAACTTTTACAAGGATAAAATCCGGACACTCGAATTCTGGGCCCGTCAGCAGGTGGTCAAAGGAAATGAGAAGGTGTGAAGAAGAGAAGATGCGAAGAGGCGAAGAGGTGACATTTGCCAATTTACATAGGGAATGCAGTAGTCTTCATCGATGCATCAACAGAAAAGAATCAGAAGCATAAACCATGGAGTTTTCAAACAGAGCAAGGGAATTAATACGGCAACAGATAAGTGAATGGGATCTGGCAGCCAGAAACTATTTAAGTCTTGATAAAGTAAAAGTTAAAACATTTGATTTCGGTGATTATCACATCGATGTTCAGTTCAATCCGGCACGAATTGTCTCTTCATCGGCAAAGGTTGATGCCCGGTCCATAGAAACACGTCCTTGTTTTCTATGTCAGAAAAATCTCCCTCCGCAACAACGGGGATTACCTTTTGATGATCAGTATATGGTGCTGGTCAATCCATTTCCGATATTTCCGGAACACCTCACCATCCCCAATCTGAATCACACCGATCAGCGGATCACCGGGAATTTTGGAAGTATGCTCGGTCTGGCAGCAAGTCTCGATGATTTTGTCATTTTCTACAATGGTCCGAAATGTGGGGCCTCCGCTCCTGATCATCTTCATTTCCAGGCAGGTATCAAAGGATTTTTACAAATTGAGGACGATTTCAATACAAAAAAATGCTGCCGGAAAGTACGTTGTTTAGGTGCCGTAACTTTATCCCATTGGCCCGGCTATCAACGTGGAGTCATTACCTTAAACAGTACAGACAAAACCGAATTAATTGCTATTTTTGATCAGATATACAGTATGTTACATGCACTTCAGCCTGATGAAACTGAGCCCATGCTCAATATCCTGGCATTAGTTGATCACAACGAATGGATAATTCATATTTTTCCAAGAACCTTACACCGGCCTACACAGTATTTTGAAACGGGAGATAAGCAAATCGTTTTGAGTCCCGCATCTGTCGATATGGGTGGGGTATTTATTACCCCCCGCGAGGAGGATTTTGTCCGGATAACTGCAGAGGATATAACGGATATATTCCGTCAGGTTTGTCTTGATCCTGTGACTGTGTTAACGCTGATCAATCAACTTTGATTTATTTAAACTTATTGAATATCGAAATGGAAATACCCCTGATTAAGGTAGGAATAATGGCTGAGAAGGAAATCTTCTTCACCATCGGTGAAAAATACCATTTAATTGGTTCAGAATCGGTTATTACGGGCAAATGCAGCATCAGAAAAGCAGATTCAGGCCTTTCTCTTACGTGCAACGGAGAAAATTGGTCAGATAAAGAAAGTTTAAAACTCATACCTTTTAATCCCGAAACAGGTAAATTTACGTTGCATGATGTAACAATCGGGATCAATTTTCACTGGGAACGAAAAGAAGACCAGCTATTTAACGGTGAACTTCACTTTGTGATTGACGGAGATAAGATATACGCAATAAATGCTTTAAGTGTAGAGGATTATTTGATCAGTGTAATCTCCTCCGAGATGAGCGCAACCTCTTCAATGGAACTGTTAAAAGCACATGCAGTAATTTCGAGAAGCTGGCTGCTGGCCCAGATTCAGAAAACCAAAAGCCTGCAAAATGAGAATCAAAAGTATCAGACTTCTTTTCGCACCGACGATTCCCTTGTCAGATGGTACGACCGTGAAGATCATTCGTTATTTGATGTCTGCGCCGATGATCATTGTCAGCGTTACCAGGGGATTACCCGATCGACTACACCTTTTGTCGGGAAGGCTGTCCGGGAAACCAATGGTGAAGTACTCGCATTTGAAGGAAAGATCTGCGATGCCCGCTTTTCGAAATGTTGTGGTGGCGTAACGGAGGTGTTCGAAAACGTATGGGAACCGGTTAAACATTCCTATTTGCAGAAGATTGCCGATAACGATTTGATTCCGGACGGATTCAGCCTGGCACTGGAGCAGGAGGATGCTGCCAAAAAATGGATTATAGGTAATCCCGATGCCTTCTGCAATTCATCGGACAAAAAGGTATTAAGGCAGGTATTAAACAATTATGACCAGGAAACCAACGATTTCTTTCGGTGGCGGGTGGTTTATTCGCAGGATGAATTAAGTGAGTTGGTTAAATCACGCACCGGAATGGATTTCGGAACGATTACTGATTTAGTCCCGTTGGATCGCGGATGTTCAGCGCGACTGATCAAACTGAAAATTGTGGGAACACTCCGGACAATGACAATTGGAAAGGAGCTGGAAATCAGGAAAACATTATCCCGATCACATCTTTACAGTTCAGCATTTATTATTGAAAAGGAAGAAGTAGCCGGAAATGTAAATTTCATTTTGAATGGGGCCGGATGGGGACATGGCGTTGGTTTATGCCAGATCGGAGCGGCTGTAATGGGAGACAAAGGCTACCCGTATCATGAAATTTTATTGCACTATTTCCGTGGCGCTGAGCTGGAGAGAATGTATTGATGCTAATTCGGCAATTCGATAATTCGACAATTTAACAATTCGGCAATTTGTTAATTTAATAATTTGCTAATTTTTTAATTAAAAATGACAGGTAGAATTACGCTTTTGATATTGTTTTTAGGTTCTGTGTTGGTAAGCAGCGGATCTTCGTGGATCCGGATCAACCAGATGGGTTATTTACCTCAATCGGTAAAAGTCGCTGTATTTATTGCGGATGAGCCCGTCGGATTGCCTCGCTTTCAACTTATTGATGCCCTTTCGGGGAAAGTGGTTTTTGAAGGTTCTCCGGTAATTTATGACGGCACAAAATGGGGAATGAAATCTGCTGCCCGTCTCAATTTTTCAGGATTTGCACAACAGGGACGCTATTACCTTAAAGCCGGGAATTCACAATCACCTGCATTCACTATTGCAACTGATGTTTACCATGGAGCAGCCGATTATATACTGAATTATATGCGTCAGCAACGATGTGGGTATAATCCTTATCTTAAAGATTCATGTCATACCCTTGATGGTTTTATTGTCGATCATCCCACTAAATCGGGACAGATTATTGATGTTAAAGGTGGATGGCACGATGCCAGCGATTACCTGCAATATTTAGCTACATCGGCGAATGCAGTCTATCAGATGCTTTATGCTTATTCAAAAAACCCTGAAGTTTTTGGTGACAAATACGATGCTGCAGGGCTTCCAGGTGCCGACGGTATCGCCGATATACTGAATGAAATCAGATGGGGATTGGATTGGATGGTCAAAATGAACCCCGACAGTGCGGAAATGTACAATCA
>JBBRGI010000145.1:0-8768 GCA_038240855.1 Bacteroidales bacterium
AGAACCTTAAAATCGGCATTATGGGTTGCGTTGTGAACGGACCGGGTGAAATGGGTGATGTAGATTACGGATTTGTCGGGGCAGGGAAAGGGACAATTAATCTCTATAAAGGACAAAAATTGATTAAACGCCATGTTGCCACTGAGAACGCCGTCGAAGAACTTAAGAAACTGATGAAGGAATATGGCGAATGGAAAGAGCCCGTCTGAGAAGATGAGAGAGGGAGAAATGAGAGGGCGAGAAGGGGAGAAGGTGAGAAGATGTGAGGGGGAGAAGAGGCGAAAATGAGCTAATTTGTCAATTTGCCAATTTGCCAATGGGATTAAATGTTAATGACCCCGGGTAAGCGATTCCGGATCCTTAAAATATATAATTTCTCTACCATTATTCGGAATCGTGCCAACCGGGGTTGGGATGATCAACAATAATGGGGCGCAACTACACCCTTAAATGAAAATTTTCCCTTCCATGCGCCGCAGGAGTAAGAATGGGAGAAGGTGAGAAGTTAAGTCATCTTCTCACCTTTCCTTCCATTTTTAAAAGAAATCACTTTCGCTAACCGGAGCGTCATCTTTCATCACTTTTGAGCAATCGAGATCCATATTAAAACCGTCCGGTGCTTCGAAGCGGGTTTGTTGTGAATACCTCAACGTAGAATCGCTGTAAAGTTTATTCATGAAATAGCCGTAAACGGGTAAAGCCATATTGGCACCCTGGCCCATTGAAAGGCCTTCGAAGTGAATGGATCGTAAATCCCCGCCTGTCCAGACACCTGTGACCAGTTCAGGAGTTATTCCCATAAACCATCCGTCGGACTGATTCTGAGTTGTTCCTGTTTTACCGGCAATATCCGCTGTTAATCCGCCATAGATCAGTCCAGCCCTGCGAAGGCGCTGACTTGTACCTTCATTTACCACCCCTTCCATCAGATTGAGCATCAGAAAAGCTGTATTAGGATCGATGGCATCATGCTGGTCAGGTGAGAAGCGGGAAAGGACATTGCCACTTTTATCCTCAATCCGTGTAACAAATATCGGTTTTGTGTAAACACCATGATTGGCATAGGTACCATAAGCGCCAACCATTTCATATATACTTACATCCATTGTTCCGAGAAACATGGACGGTACGGCATCGATAGGACTGCTGATTCCAAGTTTGCGCATCATACTGGCCATCGACTGTGGATTAAACTGTTTCATAATCCAACCTGACACCTGGTTGACTGAATTTGCCAGGCCCCATTTTAAGGTGACCATTCTTCCGTCGTAATCGGTATGCCCCGAATTTTTGGCCGTCCAGGAACGACCATCGGAGAGATAAAATGTCTGTTCCGCATTTGGAACTACGGTGCATGGCGAATACCCGTTCTGCATGGCCAGTGTATAAAGGAAAGGTTTTACAGTCGATCCGACCTGCCTTTTCCCTAATTTCACCATGTCGTACATGAAATATTTATAATTTGGACCGCCGACCCAGGCTTTCACATGACCGGTTTTTGTCTCCATGGTCATCATCGCTGACCTCAGGATTCCAAGCGTATATTTCACCGAGTCGATCGGAGTCATCGTGGTATCAATCTCCCCGCGCCAGCCAAAAACGGTCATCTCTGCCGGCTTTCTGAACTCAGCCGTGATTTCATCCTGATTGAGGCCCTGACTTCGCATCTGCCGGTAACGTTCACTTTGTCTGACCGATAGATTAAGCAGCCTGGCTGCCTCTTCATCCGACATGGAATTGGGGAAAGGTGGGTTTCGTAATGTCTTGATCCGTTGGTTAAATACAGGTTGAATTTCAATACTTAGATGTTGTTTAACCGCATATTCTGCATAAGTCTGCATCCGCATGTCAATTGTGGAATAGATCTTTAATCCGTCAGAATGGATGTTATATGGCGTACCGTCGGTTTTTGTATTTTTATTGCACCATCCGTACAGAGGATTGGTTTCCCATTCCAGCGAATCTTCGTGAAACTCCTGGCTCTGCCATGCAGCATATTTCTCACGGTCAGGCTTGTGCGCCATTAAAATAGTCCGAAGGTATTCCGTAAAGTAGGTGCCGGGGCTCGATTTAAAGTCTTCTTTGTGATAATTGAGATGGAGGTCTTTAACTTTAAGGGCATCATACTCCGTTTTTGTGATTGCTTCGTATTTACGAACCTGGTCAAGCACCACATTTCTGCGTTGTTTTACAATTTCAGGACGACGCAGGGGATTATACAATGATGGATTTTTTGCCATCCCGATCAACATTGCTGCCTGCTCAAAGGTGAGTTTATCGGGGGTAACTCCGAAATATATCTGTGACGCCGATTTTATACCAACAGCCAGATTTAGAAAATCAAACTTGTTGAGGTACATGGTCAGGATCTCTTCCTTGGTGAAATTCCTTTCAAGCTTTACGGCGATAATCCACTCCCTGAATTTCCGGAATGCCAGGTCTATTTTGGTGTCCATCACCTCCCGGGGAAACAACATCTTGGCTAACTGCTGACTGATTGTACTTCCTCCGCCGGAACTTTCATCACCGGTCATGATCCCTTTGACAACCCTGAATAATCCTTTGATATCAATTCCTGAATGATTGTAGAAACGAACATCTTCAGTGGCAATCAATGCTGTTATTACATTTTGACTGATCTGTTCATAGGGAACATAGGTCCTGTTTTCTTTATAAAAAAATTTGCGCATCACCACGCTGTCGCTTGAATAAACCTCGGAGGCCAGGGATGATTCAATATTTTCAAGTTCAGTCAAAGTTGGCATAAAACCCAGCTTGCCATTTGCTACTAATGCAAATAGTATGATAATCAGGAGTATTCCTATAACAAAGATGCTCCAGAAGATTTTGATGTATTTTTGAAACGGATGAACTTTGTCGGTCATAAACGGATTTTTTTTGAAAGTTACAAACTGAAATTTTCATAATCAAAGAAGCTGATTTGTCGCAATGACGGATGAGTTTTATCCTTTTCCGACAACTTGATCTCATCGGACGAAAGAATCCAGTCAATATTGATTTCCGCGTCATTCCATGCAAGACCGCCATCAGCTTCAGGATTGTAATAATTATCACATTTATAGGAGAATACCGCCGTCTCGCTAAGTACTGCAAATCCATGTGCAAATCCTCGCGGGATATATAACTGACGATGGTTCTCTTCCGACAGACGCACTGGTACGTATTTTCCGTAAGTTGGGGAACCAATTCTGATATCAACAGCGATATCCAGGACCTCACCCTGCAGACATTGAACAAGCTTGGCCTGGGTAAATGGGGGTCGTTGAAAATGGAGCCCCCGCAATACCCCAAACCCTGATTTCGACTGGTTGTCCTGGACAAACTGTTGGACTCCTACAAATTTTTCAAAAATATCTGCCCGAAATGATTCAAAGAAATAGCCCCTGTGATCGCCAAATACATCGGGCTCAAAAATCAAAACTTCAGGAATTTGAGTTGATATAACTTTCATTAATTCAATTTAACTATTCTGAATTTCCATAATCTGATGTGCTTATTCTGCCGCCAGCCGGAGCAGATATTGACCATACTGATTTTTATTCATTGGTTGTGCCAGGGTAATCAACTGCGATTTCGTAATCCACCCGTTGCGGTAAGCAATCTCTTCGGGACAGGCAACTTTTAAACCCTGACGCGTCTCGATGGTTTCGATAAAGTTTGAAGCCTGTATCAGTGAGGTGTGGGTTCCGGTATCGAGCCATGCAAAACCACGTCCCATGGTTGATAGTTTTAACTGTTTTTGTTTCATATATTCCTGGTTTACAGTTGTTATTTCCAGTTCACCACGTGGTGAGGGTTTGATATTTTTGGCAATTTCTATCACTGAATTGGGATAGAAATAAAGTCCGACAACCGCATAGTTCGATTTCGGGGCAACGGGTTTTTCCTCAATTGAAATTACATTTCCGTTTGAATCGATTTCTGCCACACCGTAACGTTCAGGATCAGAAACAACATATCCAAAAATCACCGCTTTCTGTTCTTTGCTTACAATATCGGCCGATTCGTGTAGCATTCCCGAAAAACCGTAACCATAGAAAATGTTGTCGCCCAGTACCAGACACACATCATCCGTGCCGATAAACTCTTCACCAAGGATAAAGGCCTGGGCAAGTCCGTCGGGAGACGGCTGAATCTTATAGCTGATATTAATTCCCCAATCCTGCCCGTTTCCCAGTAACCGCTCATACATAACGATATCTTCGGGCGTTGAGATCAGCAGAATATCCTTAATTCCCGACAGCATCAACGTTGACAGCGGGTAATAAACCATCGGTTTATCATACACCGGCAATAACTGTTTGGAAACCCCTTTCGTTATAGGGTAAAGGCGTGTACCGGAACCTCCGGCAAGTATAATTCCTTTCATTCGTATATATTTCGATTATAAATTTTATGTTCAAACTGTATTTACTTTAAAACAGCACAATCCAAATCTCGAAAGGACCTCATTGTCATTGAGCAAATAACGTAAAACAATATTTGCATCAGTTATTTCAATGTTTTATTTGTGCTATACTCTTCCATGAATGCTCCAAAGTTTAATCCCTTTTCCCAAGGGGAAGATCATCCAAAAGTAATCGTTTTACCAATAAAAAGTGTTGGCCGTATTTTTTTGAATAATGAATTTCATTTGGACGAATTCCCCTTTTCCCGAAAGGGGGGCCAGGGGGGATTTGTTTTTTTTGAATATTTTTATAGTTTTAAATGCAGATGTACCCACCCCAATGTCATGGATCAATTCAAGAATAATAAATATTGAAGAAATTTTGGATGAAGTGATAAAAAATCCGGAATTTTGCAAAGAGGGAATTCAGCGCAGTTAATTTTCAAATTGTCAAATCATCGAATTGTCACATTATCGTTTCATCCAGCCTGTTGTTTCCTGAAATCGATATTCCGTTTAAGTTGAGCCATAATACCGTAGATCAAAACACCAATAAAAGCACCGATCGAATTACCGAGAATATCGAGAACATCGAATGAGCGGCCCATATGCATCATCAATTGAGATAATTCCATAATAAATCCCCAGCTAACTGTAAAAAGAATAATCAGGAAATACCAGATACGTTTATGTTCCGCATGCATCGACCAGCAAACAAGCCATGCCAGGCCAAGGTACAGACAGGTATGGATAATTTTATCCGCTCCCGGGAACAAGGGTAAATCAGGAAAGTCATCGGGTGGAAGCAGTGAAAGAAATGCAATGACAGAGAGATAAACAAGACTTAACGTTACACGTAGCCATTGAGGTATTGAGAAGAGAAGTGAAATCATATGTATATTTGATGTGTTGTAATCCGGATTACAATAGCGAAAGTCTATAGGAGTACAATTTTCCGGATTAGAATTGCATTCATCCTAATTACCA
Organism: Bacteroidales bacterium; assembly: GCA_038240855.1. Taxonomy (GTDB): domain Bacteria; phylum Bacteroidota; class Bacteroidia; order Bacteroidales; family Prolixibacteraceae; genus JAAFHB01. The sequence continues at coordinate 5,396 of JBBRGI010000145.1, forward strand.
AAGAGCAGTTTTTTTTAGGGCTTCTCTAAGTACAGGGTCAGGTAACTAATCCGGGTTTTAGGTCATCTTCTTATTCTAAGCTGAATTCCATTTTTAATGGGTTGGTCGGAGACAAGTACAAGATACCCACCGCCACCTGCACCGGATATCTTCCATCCCAGGGCAAATGGTTCGTAATAGTTGATCTGGTCGAGGATATGCGGATTTACCATATGCGGAAACATGGCTACCTGTGCTTCAAATGACTTTTTGATGCCATTGCCGAATGATTTCAAATCCTGGTGTGCAATAGCGTTCCATACCTCTTCGGTTGCTTCGGCAAGCCGCTGTGCCCCCTCTGTATTTATAACAGTGTCTGATAAAACATTATAATCGTTCTGGCGTGGCGAGAGGTTGATCAGCCAAAGGTGTTTTTCGATCCAGGTCAGCGTATCCTCATCGGTTACTGATGTGATTTGGTTTGGCCAGTAGTTTCCCTGTGGGTAATTCAGTTTATTAACGCCCGGGTAAACAATTCCGATAGAATCCTGCGATCCACTGATGTAGATTGTGCCGGGAGGATTTTCGACACAGAATAATGTCCTTGCCAGTTTTTCCTTGTCACCTTCCGGGATGTCAGTTTGCCACAAATCTATTGCTTTAGCCCGTGTACTACTCGACATGCCAGAACGGTCATTAAACTCATATTCAGGTTCAACAGAAATGGTGATCACCGGACCTGGATAATATTTAGACACAAAAGGCTGATCGAGCCATCCTCCTGCAAGGTCGAGCCGGAAAGGAATACGACACTCTTTACGCAATGCCGTCGTTGAGCGGGTGGGAAGACCCTGGTGGGGAATTCGCTTACTTACTTCCAGCGTTATACCAAGCCGGTTACAGAGTTCCTGTTTATCAGGAGTAAAGCCATCCTCATTTACGAAGAAAATATCCGGTTTCAAATCAAGGATTTCCTTTTCAAAATCCATGAGTCCCGATCCGCTATTGATCCAGGCATCTTTAACCATACGAAGCGCTTTCACCATATACAAGCGTTCACGATCGGTGTTGATTGTTTTTCTTCCTTTTAACTTATTAATTGTCAGGTCAGACCCTAGTCCAACATAGAGGTCGCCTAATGACGCTGCCTCTTCAAAAAATGCGACATGCCCCGAATGAAGCATATCATAACATCCGGATACAAATACTTTTTTGTTCATAATAGATTAAACGGATTTAGTGGTGGGACGCAGTGCCTGAGTGACTGAGAGACAGAGTGACTCGTGGACTGGAAAGATTTAATAGATCCAGTTTTCAGGATGAAGTGACATATTGACTAATTTGCCAAGTATGTTATCATATTTTTCAAATAAGGATTTATAAGTTGGTTCATCAATGTATTTACAGTTAAAGGCAAAATCAAGCCAGGTTTGTGTTTCCGCTGCTTCTCCCTCCGAGTCAGATAGTTTTGCCACAAAGGACTTGGGATATTTCCGCTTTCTGAAGGCTTCAGCCAAGTTGGAACAAACAGATCTGGAAGATCTTCTTATTTGATCAGTTAAGGAGTACTTCTCTTCTATTGGAAATTTCTTTGATAATTCAAATATTTCCATGGCTGCAATAAAGGCTAATTTGTATACATCTAAATCTTTGTGTGATCTTATCTTCATGATTTCATAAGTATATAATTTATTTTTTAAGTCCTTATGTAATTGACTTCGTCGATCTTCGATTTACAGGATGCTTATATTAATTTGTGAAATACAGAATCATGGGTGATTTATCTTATTAACGAACAGAGAATTAAATAAGGACTCGTCTTTCTGTCACACCCTCTCTCAGTCCCTTAGTCTCTTTGTCTTCCCAAAGAGCCAATGTACCACTTTAACAATCGTTCCACCCCTTCCCCGATCTCAATCTGATAATGCCAGCCCAGGTTATGAAGTTTGGAAGGATCGGTCAGTTTGCGCATCGTGCCGTCCGGTTTGGAGGTATTGAATACCAGTTCGCCTTTGAATCCTACCTTTTCTTTGATCAGGTAAGCCAGGTCACGGATCGAAATCTCTTTCCCGGTACCGATGTTGATATGCGTATTTCTCACTGCGTGAGATGCAACATCTTTAAAGTCGATGTTTTCCATGAGGTAGACACAGGCATCAGCCATTTCTTCACTCCAAAGAAACTCACGCATTGGCGTTCCCGAGCCCCATATCTCGACGGTCACTTTTTGAGGGGGAGAGGGGGAGAGGGGGTGATGGGGTGACTGGGTGACACGAATGCCATATTTATTGAGTACTGTCAGAATTGCATTTTCATTGTCACTCAACTTCTCCTCTTCTTTTCTTCCCGTCTCTCCGTCACTCCGTCTCTCCGTCCCTTCGTCTCTCCCTCTCTTCGTCTTCCCGTCACCTGATATTCCTTCAATCGGGTTCTTATTCAGATCATCGCGGATGGCATCCCAGTTATTCTCCTCCAGGCATTTCCCCAGGTACATTTTCCGTAACATTGCCGGAAGCACGTGCGATTTTTCAAGGTCAAAGTTGTCATTCGGCCCATAAAGATTGGTTGGCATGACTGAAATAAAATTAGTGCCGTATTGCAGGTTGTAGCTTTCGCATAGCTTGATTCCGGCGATTTTGGCAATGGCATAAGGTTCATTGGTATATTCCAATGGACCGGTTAACAGGCAATCTTCGGACATTGGTTGAGGAGCATCGCGCGGATAGATGCAGGTGCTGCCCAGGAACAATAACTTCTTAACTTTATTGACATAAGCTGCATGAATCACATTATTCTGAATCATCAGGTTCTCGTAAATGAATTGTCCGCGGTAGGTGCTGTTCGCCACAATTCCACCGACTTTTGCTGCTGCCAGGATAACATATTCCGGCTTCTCCGTTTCGAAAAAGGCATTTACGGCATTGGTATCCATCAGGTTCAATTCAGTAGAGGATTGTCCGATGACAATGGTATATCCTTTCCCTTTAAGAATCTTTGTTATTGCAGAGCCTACCAGGCCGTTATGACCGGCAACATATATTTTTGAATCTTTGTTCATGATTTTATTTTATCCACAAATGGGAAATTTTTATCCACAGATGAACACAAATGTTTCACAAATACACGCAAATACAATAGAACAGATAACCATTTGTGTTTATTTAAGGATTATTTGTGTCAATTTGTGGAAATTATTTTTATTAATTTAAAGAATAACACGCTTATACTGGAGTTTTGTTGTTCCGAAATTGATTAATAACCCAATTTTCTTTCCGGTTGCTTTCAGATAATTCAAAACCTGTGCGATATGAACAGGATGAAGATCATCTATGGCTTTAAGCTCCAGAATTATTTCTCCAAAACAGACAAAATCTGCCACATATTTCTTATCCAA